>NZ_JBQPRC010000002.1:0-376082 GCF_052266745.1 Jeotgalibaca sp. A127 | reverse complement strand
TTTGAGCCGAAGGCACTCCATTACAAGGAGGAAAAGCGCCGACAAGAAGAAAAAGAAAAAGCCAAAGCGAGTTAGTCTTCGCTTTGACTTTCATTTGGTCCACCAACACTATTTGACATAGAACCGAAATGGCGCATCTTAAAAAACAAGATTTGAAACTGTTTGATTTTATTTATGAAAATCGCCGTGTTTTCTCACTCTGGAAACAATCCAACCTCTCCCAAGACCTCACTATGCGCTGCACGCAAGCTATCTATCAAAAATTATATGGCATTTGGATAGATAAATATCCGGACAAAGAACGCCAAGCAGAAAGCGCCAGCCGCATCATGTCCTACCAAATCATGGGTATCATCTATGGATAGCTTATCAACGGCCTCCAAACTGACCCCACCATCATCGCAGACGAATTTATCCAATTTTATAAAGATCAAACAAATCATTAATCGAGCAATAATTTATATGAGGACAACTTCGTGGTTGCGGAGTTGTTTCTTTATTTTAAAGTGATTTCCTCCCTTTATTTCTGCAGTAAGTCACTTTAAATTTATTTAAAGTGACTTACTCAGTATTTTTTGGCCGGAAATCATTTTAAATAAAAACAAAGTGACTTACTCCTTGAAATAAGGGAGTAAATCACTTTGTTTTGGTTATGCGAGGCGTTTCTTTAGACGCTATTATAAAGCCTGTTCAAAAAAGTAGACCCGGTGGTGTTTCGCAAACAACACTCCGGGTCTTAGCGCTTTTTCTCACACTCTATTTAAATCTGTTCAGAAAAGCAGCTCCGACGTCACTTCACGAATAATGCGCGATGGTCTGCGACCATCTTGCGCTTATTCGCTCCAGTGATTCGGAGCTTATCGCTTTTCTTCACACTCTATAAAATTGTATCGCCTTCGCCGTAGCTTGAGCGGCCTGCTTCGATGATTGCTTGGTTGGAACTGTCTCCGTTATAGATGGAGTTTTTAACCAAGACGTAGTCACATTTACGGATTGATGCCAAGTCATTTCCACCTGCGTATGAGATGGAAGATTGCAAGTCTTGTTGCATTTCTGTCAATGTATCGACTAATTTACCTTTGTAAGGTGTCAAAATTTTCTTGCCTTCGACGTTTTTACGTTCACCTTTTTGGTACTCAGATGCGCTACCGAAGTATTCTTTATATTTTTGGCCATTGATTTCTTTAATGCCACCTGGAGACTCATCGTGTCCAGCAAATAGCGAACCGATCATCACCATTGATGCACCAAAACGTACAGATTTCGCAATGTCACCGTTGGTACGAACGCCGCCGTCCGCAATCATTGGTTTGCGTGCAGCTTTTGAGCACCAGCTCACTGCGCCTAATTGCCATCCACCTGTACCGAAACCAGTTTTGATTTTAGTAGTACATACTTTACCAGGTCCGATTCCGACTTTCGTTGCGTCTGCCCCGGCGTTTTCCAATTCACGTACGCCTTCAGGAGTTCCAACGTTACCAGCAATCAAGAATGTTTCTGGCATGACTTCTTTAACGTGTTTAATCATTTTGATAACTTGATCGGAATGACCATGTGCCACGTCAATTGTTGTATATTCAGGGACTGCGCCCTTTTCGACTAATTCGTTCACGAAATCAAATTCAGCTGCTTTGATACCCAAGCTGATTGAAGCAAATAATCCTTTTTCATGCATTCTTTGGATGAACGGCAAACGTGCCGCTTCATCGAAACGGTGCATGATGTAGAAATAACCTTCTGCCGCTAGCTTCTCAGCCAACTCTTCATCAAGAATTGTCTGCATGTTTGCAGGAACAACAGGCATCTTAAAGGTGCGTCCACCAAACTCCACGGAGGTGTCGCATTCTGACCGACTTTGCACGATACTCTTGTTTGGTATCAGTTGAACGTCTTCGTAATCAAATATTTTCATTTATAAAATTCCTTTCTGTTAGTGCACCACTCTGGCTTTACACAGATATGAGAACTTTGAATATTAAGTCCCTGAGATACGTTACACTATATATCCACATTTGTCAAAGTTTCGCACTATGTAATCTTGCAAGTTAATTTTTACTAATTTATTTACTTATGTATTGAGTAACCAAAAGAAAAGGTTTACAATAGAAGAAAATACATGAGGTGATAAAAATATGGAGCATTTAAAACAAGCATTTCTTACCCACTTTAACTACGAACCTACCGATTCCTTCTTCTCACCCGGTCGCATCAATCTAATCGGCGAACACACCGACTACAACGGCGGCCACGTCTTTCCCGCCACGATTACCTTGGGCACCTATGCCGTTGTTGGGAAAAATGAAACCCAAAACTTGCGTCTGTCTTCCTTGAACTTTCCTGAAGTGGGGGTCATTACCGTTGACCTAAACGATTTGGAATTCCGCAAAGAAGATAACTGGGCGAACTACGTAAAAGGCATGGCAAAATATTTGAAAGAAGCCGGCCACACAATTGAAACAGGTTTGGATATTGTATTGGAAGGAAACATTCCTAACGGATCCGGTCTTTCCTCTTCCGCCTCACTGGAAATTTTAGCCGGCATCATTTTTGAAAAAATGGACGGTTTGACTTTGGAACGATTGGACCTGGTAAAACTAGGTAAAAAAGTAGAAAATGATTACTTTGGTTTGAATAGCGGCATCATGGATCAATTTGCGATCGGGATGGGTGAAAAAAACAATGCTCTTCTACTTGATACGAATACACTCATTTATGAAAAAATTCCGGTTGAACTGGGAGACCATGTCATTGTCATCATGAACACGAAAAAACGCCGTGAACTGGTTGATTCTAAATATAATGAGCGTTTGGCTGAATGCCAACAAGCCTTGAAGGAATTGCAAACTGAGTTGGCTATCCAGTCACTGGGCGAACTGGATGATGCGACTTTTGAAGCACATAAAAACTTGATTTCCAATGACACATTGGTTCGTCGTGCCCGTCACGCGGTCAAAGAAAATCAACGGACTTTGATTGCGGCTGAACATCTGAAAGCCGGTAATTTGGAAGCCTTTGGAAAACTGATGAATGATTCGCATGTTTCTTTACGGGATGATTATGAAGTAAGTGGTGTAGAATTGGACACTTTGGTTGAAACGGCTTGGGAACAACCTGGTGTTCTGGGTGCACGGATGACAGGTGCCGGTTTCGGAGGTTGTGCGATTGCGATTGTAGCAAACGACCAAATAGATGCTTTCATCAAAAATGTTGGTGAAAAATATGAAGCAATTATTGGCTATCCGGGTGAATTCTACATTGCTGAAATCGGGGATGGAGCACGTGCGCTATGAGAAATAAGGTAGAACAAGCCATCACCGATTTGTTGGCGATCGGGGTCGAAAAAGGTTATATCGACCCACTTGATAAAATCCTCAAACAAAATCAGTTGTTGGCTTTATTGAAGAAAGAAAGCTTGGGCTCCGGGTTGATTGCATCCCATCCTCTCCCGGAAGCAAAAGCCTTGTTACCTACTTTTTTGGATTTTGCGGTTGAGACAGGCGTGATCGAAGAGAGCATCACAGAGCAGGCCATTTTCAGCGCTCAAGTCATGGCAATTCTCACACCTGATACGTCTGTTGTGAACCGGAAATTTTGGGAAGTTTATGCCCATAATCCCAAAGAAGCCACGGACTGGTTCTATGATTTGAGTAGAGACAATGACTACATCCAAACAGAAGCGATTGCGAAAAACATCGCTTTCGATTATGCATCGGATTATGGCAATCTGGAATTGACAATTAATTTATCAAAACCTGAAAAAGATCCTAAAGCGATTGCGGCTGCGTTGATGACGGAATCGGTTCATTACCCGCTTTGCCAACTGTGCCTAGAAAACGAGGGTTATTCAGGAACACTCACCCATCCTGCCCGTGCGAATCACCGGATTGTCCGCTTTCCGATGGACGGGGAAACGTGGGGCTTGCAGTATTCCCCTTACGCTTATTACACGGAGCACTGTATTTTCCTGGCATCCGAGCATCGCCCCATGAAGATTGAAGAAAAAACGTTCCAGAATTTATTCGGCATCGTCGAGCAGTTTCCCCATTATTTCGTGGGATCGAATGCAGATTTACCGATTGTGGGCGGTTCGATTTTGTCCCATGATCATTACCAAGGGGGCCGCTACAGTTTTCCAATGGATAAAGCCCCTGTGAAAGAAGCCTTTACTTTAGAAGCTTTTCCCGAGGTTTCTTTTGGAATCGTGAAGTGGCCGATGTCGGTCATTCGCATGGAAAGCGTGGATAAACAGGCCCTGACTAAAGCGGCGGTCCATATCTTGGAACAGTGGCGTGGCTACAGCGATGAAACGGTAGATATTATCGCATTTTCACAAGAAACGCCCCACAATACGATTACGCCGATTGCGCGGCGCGACGGCGAGAAGTTTGTCTGTGATTTGGTGTTGCGGAATAATCGCACGAGTGATGTTCATCCAGACGGCATTTTCCACCCGCATCGGGATGTGCAACACATCAAGAAAGAGAATATCGGCTTGATAGAGGTAATGGGCTTGGCGATTTTACCGCCTCGTTTGAAAGACGAGTTGGCAGAGGTTGAGAAATATTTGGCCGGTGAAGAGAATGCGCTGGCGGATATGCACCGGGAATGGGCAGATGGGATTGTTGTTTCCGATGGTGATTACCGCCAAGCGATTGAAGATGCGGTCGGAGCTGTTTTCCAACGTGTGTTGGAAGATGCAGGTGTGTATAAAATGACCGCAGAAGGATTGGCTGCTTTCAAGCGCTTTGTGGATAGTCTTTAAGACTGATAATTTATAGCTCTCGGTGCGGCGATTAAAATTTTTCCAAATGCAGAACGCCGCATTTTAGTTGTAAATGCGGCGTTGGCTGTTCCAATTTTTTCTAATCGCCGCATTTTTTCCGAAAGTGCGGCGTTGGTGGCCCTTATTTTTTCTAATCGCCGCATTTACGCAAAAAGTGCGGCGTTCCCAAGCTATTTGTCAGCTTAACGCCGCACTTGGATTTAATTTTAAAAGTGTCCACTCGGGAATAAATATTCTCCCGAGTGGACACTTTTTCCATTTTGCAATGATGTGTTATTAGATGTATCTTTCCAAGAAAACTGCTATTCCATCGTGATCGTTAGAAAGCGTGACCTCATCGGCGATATCCAATATTTCCTGCATGGCATTTCCCATGGCAACACCCATGCCGGCATATTCGATGATAGATCGGTCATTTTGACCATCGCCGAATGAAACGACATTTTCCGGCAGGATACCGTGTGCTGTTAATACTTTGTTCAAGGAGAAAGCTTTATCGATGCCTTGATCCGTCAATTCATAATAAAATGGCGCTGAGAAAACACCAGTTGTTCTGGATTCAAAGGGTGCATGGATATCTTCGAATACACTTTTCAGATATTCCGGGTTTCCAGCAATCAAGATTTTATTTTGTGGCTCATCCACGAATGCTGCCAAATCTGGTTGTTCACAGATTAAATAACGACACATACGCGCTTCGTATTCCACAATATTCATGGTTGGTCCATCGACGGTTTCGATTTCATTGTGGTAGACATCTTTTACGTACATATGAGTATCCCCGTAAACCATTGGAATAACATCGAATTTCTTCAAATGTTCCAGGATATTTTTACTTAACGCGGTATCAAGTGCCTGGTTAAATAATACTTCTTTCGTTTCGCAGTCCGTTACACGTGCACCGTTAAATGAAACCAAGTAGCCATTGTGTTTGTCCAATTCCAACTCTTCCGCTAAATGCCACATGCCACGCGTTGGGCGTCCGGATGCAAGAATGACCTTGATTCCTTTTTCTTGTGCCTTTATCAAAATGTTCCGTGTTTTTTCGCTGATAACCTTTTCTGACGTAACCAGTGTTCCGTCGATGTCGAGTACGATTGCCTTAATATCCATTGTATTGCCTCCGTTAAATTAATTATGTTTCAAATTTGATTCAATTGATTCGCGCCTGGGTTCCAAGAAACTTGGTAAATAGAGCGGTTGATCCGCGAAATTTTCTGCTTGGTTTCGTTTTGACAATTGCCCCTCTTCCGTTGCAACTTCGATGAGAATGCCGTTCGCTTCGCGGAAATAGGTAGATTTGAAAAACTCACGGTCTTTTATACCCGAGTTCAGGAAATTACGCTCGCGCACCTTTTCATCAATGACTTTCAGTTCTGCTTCGTCTTTTACACTAAGAGCAACGTGATGCGTGCCGCCACTCCCCATGACTTCAAGAGGCGCGTTTTTGTCTTCAATCAGATGAATTTCCTGATTGAAAAGTGCGTTCGGTCTGGAAAGGACTGTTCTGTTTTCGAATCGGTTGGTAACTTCCAAGTTGAAAAGTTCGGTTAATACCGCCTCGGTTGCTTTGGCGTATCGTACGCGTAGATGAACCGAGCGGAGCCCCACTATCGCGTGTTCCAGCGGAATGGCTTGCGTTGGTTGGCCGTAAGTTTGCTCCGTTGTTTCTACCGGCACAAGTGCAAGTTGTACGCCATCGGGGTCTTCAAAATGCAGAATGTGGGAGTCATTGTAATTTTCGATTTCACAATTGAAGTAGCCACGTTCGTTTAGGCGTTCTTCCCAAAATACAAGCGATTTTGTTGTGGGTACCGCAAACGCGGTGCAATCGATTGCATTTGTGCCAAACTTACGGTCAACACCAGATTTCATTTCGAACAAAGTAAACTCAGTTCCCGGGCGCCCTTCTGTATCAGAAAAGAAAAGGTGATACATAGCGGTATCATCTTGGTTTACCGTTTTTAAATGCAAGTTCAAGCCGAGTACGTCATGGTAAAAATCGTATGTCTTCTCTGCGTCTCGATTAATGGCGGAAACGTGATGTATAATAGGTGTAACCATATATTCACATCCTTAGTTGTAATGGAGGTTTTCCTTATGAATTATATTACCATACCCGGTAATCCAAAAGAATACTTTGTCCTCTTTCACGGAACCGGCGGAAATGAGTTTAGCCGTCTGGAACAAGCCGGGGATATTGATCCGCATATGTCCGTCATCAGTTTTCTGGGTGATGTCGGCAGCGGTCAAAAACGACGTTATTTTGAGCCGCTAGTAAACGGGAAATTACCGCGAGAAAACATAGACGAGAAAGTAGCGGAATTCTTGACTCTATGGGATGAAATCAAACCGGAAGATGCAACCCTGACTTTTATGGGGCATTCCAACGGAGCTAATTTCATTTTGGCAGTTTTGGAAAAACGACCGGATATCGCGGATAATGTTATCTTATTGCATCCAAGCAATCTGGATTTCAATTTCACTAGCGGTTCAGAGGCACGCATTTTTCTAACGATTGGTGCACGCGATACTTTGTCCCTGCCCTCAGAAGGTTTGGCTCTGTCCAAACGTCTAAAAGAAGTGTTTCCCCAGACAGAACATGTGCTGTTGGATACCGGGCATGAAATTACCCCCTTGGAGATAGAAAAAGCGAAGGTTTTTTTAGGTAAATAGGATTTGACGCAAAGGTTGCTTCATTCAAGCCGACCTTTGCGTGAAAAAGAGTATTGCACTGCAAAGGTTTGCGTATGTTAGCTGACCTTTGCATTAGGATAGCTTTCATCGCGCAAAGGACCACATATTTCGGCTGACCTTTGCGTACACACATGAAAAGCAGCTAAAGCCCCTTTGGCCTTTAGCTGCTTTTTGGTATTTATTAAAGTGCTGCTGATCCGCCGTCGATTGAAATGACCGAGCCATGGATATAAGATGCTTCGTCACTCAACAGGAATGCAACCACGTTCGCCACTTCATGCGGTTGACCCAAACGCCCCATCGGAACACCTTCAGCCATCGCTTTAATGGCTTCAGCCGGGAATGCTTTAACCATTGGCGTTTCGTTTGTGCCAGGGGCAATCGCATTGATTCGGATATTGTCGCGACCGTATTCCCCTGCGATTGTTTTCGTCAAGCCGATAATCGCGTGTTTTGTAGCAGAATACACACCCAACGTCGGCATCCCTACTACACCACCCAGTGATGCGGTATTAACAACGGACCCGCCACCCGTTTTCAACATTTCATTCACTACGTATTTCAACCCATAAAAGGCACCCTTCAAGTTCACGTTCACGATTGCATCGAATTCTTCTTCGGAACAATCCAATGTTCGCACACCTGAACCTGAAATACCCGCATTATTGAAAAACATATCTATTTTTCCGAAGCGCGCCATTGTCTCATTTACATAACGTTTCACATCTTCAAGTTTGCTGACATCTGCTTGCACGAAAATGGCTTCCGCGCCAGCTTGCTGGCATAATTCTACCGTCTTATTTCCATTTTCTTCAGAAATATCAACGACGCAAATATTTGCCCCTTTTTCTGCCAATTTAACTGCGGTTCCTTGACCGAAGCCACTCCCGCCACCTGTAATAATTGCTGTCTTCCCTTGCATTTATCTCTCTCCTTTAAAAGTTAATGAAAAAGTTAACAAAGTTCTCTTTAATTATACCATTTAATATTTTTTATATAAGGGGTTAAAACTTGTTAACAGCTTGTTTACTCATTCTTTTAAATGTTTTCAATTTAGATAAAGAGGCAGATAGTTCAACAGAACTTTCGTACTTATCTGTTTCATTATTCACAACCACGGCTGTTAAAGTTGAAAGCGGGAAACGATGGTTTACGCCAAAGCGACTTCTAGCTTCTAGATAACCTTTTTGAATATCATTATTGTTGTAGAAATTTAAAACTGCAGCATCAAAGCGGTCGCAAATCTCCCTAAAATCTTCTTCGGTTCTATGGCCGTAATAAATAACTATAAAATCATCGCCACCAATATGACCGATGAACTGATTAACCGGTACACATTCTCGTAAAATATCAGCTACTAAACTAATGACCAAATCCCCATTTTCGAAGCCATAGTAATCGTTATAGACTTTGAAGTTATCAATATCGATATACGCTACCGTATAATCATAGTTATTCTTCACCAGATCATTCAGCCTTTGTTCAATCAAGTTGTTGCCTGGCAAACCGGTTAAAGGATTGAGCTGTTTGGCAGCAATGATTTCTATCTCACTTGATTTCTGTAACAACTTCTTCACTGTAACCGTACCTAAAAATTTTTCCCCACACGTCACCACGATAAAGTCGTACACATTTTCATTGATTCGGTTCATCGCCAATAATGACACATCACTAACAGCCATATCTTTATCCACCGTCAGAAAATCTTTATCCATCAGGGTTGAGATGGCTTTGTTTTGATGTAACGTGAAGCCATATCTCCCGCTTAACTTCAAAGCGAGTTTTTCACGGGTGATAATGCCAACTGGAATATTATTTTCAATTACCGTTAGCCCAATGGCATCCGGATTATTTTTGATGCGGTGGTACACATCAATAACCTTTTCATCCGGTGCCCCCGTCTCGGTCGTTTCACAAAGAAGCTTGATGGGTAAATGAAAAATACCATATTGATTCTGTTTTTGTTTGAGTTGATTTATTTCCTGGATAGCCTCAATTACTCCGAGGTTAATCTCTCTAGGTTCAGAATACGGTTCCTGGATAAAAAATCCTTGTGCATAATTGACACCCAAATCAACAACCGTTTTGAGTTCTTCATAACTTTCAATTCCTTCAGCAATCAGCTTGATATTAGAGGCCCGAGAAAAAGCCACCAATCCTTTTACAATCGCATTTTTTATACCCTCTTGGTCGATATTACGGATGAGATGCATGTCAAGCTTCACAAAATGTGGTTGCACGTTGGCCACCCGGTTTAATCCTGAATACCCTGCCCCCATATCGTCTATCGCGATTTCAAATCCCATTTCTTTGAAATGACGAATAGTCTCTTCATAATTCTCCATGTGTTCAATACAGCTGCGTTCCGTTATTTCAAAAATAATGGAACTAGGGGATATGTTATATTGTTGCACATATTCCTCCGTAAAAGTCGCCTTAAAACGCGGGTTATTTACTGTATTTGGATTAATATTTATCAACAATTTCATATTAGAACCTGGCTTTAAAATGGAACGGGCAGCTTCCAGAGCTCTCCTATGACATAATCTTTCTAATTCTTGAACGCGGTCAAATTCAATAGCTGTCAAACACAATTGCTCGATTGAATCAAATTCGCTTTCACCCACAATTCTACTTAAAGCTTCATATCCCAAAATCCGGCCACTTTTAAGTGAAACCACCGTTTGAAAAACCGGAGTAATACGTTTGTTTATAAGAATATCTTCCAACGATTCCAATCGTTTGTCCATAGTACAGCTCCTGATGTATGTCATTTTCTATTCATTTGATGCCTACCCAAATCCTCATCTCATTATAATATAGTTATTCAAAAATTCATCAAAAAAATAGACTAAGGTGAAAATTCACCTTAGTCTTCTTATTTATTCTAGTTGTCCCATCCAGCTGCCCGTTCCACCCATAACATTGGTTACTTTGTAGCCTTGATTCGAAAGGAATTGTGCTGCCATCGCTGAGCGTGAGCCAGATTGACAAATGACGAAATAATCCGTGTTTTTATCCAATTCTGTGTAAGTTGCTCCCAAATCGCTTAACGGCATACTTTTCGCACCTGGAACGTGTCCTCGTGCATACTCATCCGATTCCCGTACATCGATAATTGGTAATTGATTTCTTTTTGCTTCCTGATAAAATTCAGGCATTCCGCTTGATTTATACATATTCTAACTCCTCCGGTCTAACTGTTTTATAAAGTGCAAAAGCACCATCCAAGTTTTGTGATTTTATGCCAGCTTGTTTCAACTGACGTTCTGCAATATAGCTCCGTTGGCCACTGTGGCAACTCACGATATATTCTTTTGACGGGTCCAGTTCCCCGATACGTCCACGTAATTCATTCAATGGAATGTTCAATGAATGAGGGAATTTACCGTTTGATAATTCACTTTCAGAGCGGACATCCAAAAAGATTTTTCCTTTCGCCAATTCATCATTCAATTCGTGCCATTGAATCGAATCGCTCAAGCCTTCTGCCACATTCATGGCCGCATAACCGATCATATTAACCGGATCTTTGGCTGCACCGAATGGTGGTGCGTAAGTGAATTCCAATTCCGGTAAATCAAAGATAGTTAAGTTACCCTTGATGGCTGTTGCCAAAATATCAATTCGTTTGTCTACGCCTTTTTCCCCAATCCCTTGTGCACCGTAAATCTCACCTGTTTTTGGATTAAAAATCAGTTTCAAAACAACATCCGTTGCGCCTGGATAGTAGCTAGCGTGGTCCTTACCGGAAGTGTGAACAACTGCAACATCCAAACCTGCATTACGGGCAACGCGTTCGCTTAAACCAGTTGACGCAGCCGAAAGGTCAAAGACCCTTACTATGGCTGTTCCGATGCTACCTTTATTAGTGCGATTCATGCCGGCAATAACGTCAGCTACTTGTCTCCCTTGACGGTTAGCTGGTGATGCCAACGAAATCAAAGCATCCTCGCCGGTAATTTGTTGTTTCACGACAATTGCATCCCCGACTGCATAAATATTAGGATTACTTGTTTGATAATGTTCGTTGACAACAAGCCCACCGCGGAATCCAAGTTCCAAACCTGCTTCTTGCGCCATTCTTGTTTCAGGTTTGACGCCTACTGAAAGAATTGTCAAATCGCTTGTCAGAGTGCTGCCATCTTCCAAAATAATGGTGCGGCCTGCATCCTCAAAAGAAGTAGCAGATTGCCCGGTGATGACTTTAACACCGTTTTTTTCCAATTCCTTGGTAACAAAAGCTGCCATTTCTTCATCCAGTGGCGGCAACACGTGCGGTGCTTTTTCAACGATAGTCACATCCAGACCACGGGCATGTAGGTTTTCTGCCATTTCCAAACCAATGAAACCAGCTCCAATAACAACGGCCTCTTTTGCCGCCACTTCTTCCAATTGCTTCATGATTGCATCCAAATCCGGTACATTCCTTAAACTAAATACATTAGTCGCTTCGTCCAAACCGTTCATTGGCGGCACGAATGGGGTTGCACCCGGTGAAAGGATCAATTTATCAAAGGATTCTGTGAACGTGCCTTCTTGATTTTTAACGGTTACGGTTTGGTTCTCAGAATCAACCGCTAATACTTCATGATAAGGGCGAACATCCAGGTTAAAACGTGCACGAAGTGATTCGGGTGTTTGAACCAATAGTTGGTCACGTTCACTGATTTCCCCCGATACATAATATGGTAGTCCACAGTTAGCAAAAGACACATAAGGCCCTTTTTCAAAAATAATGATTTCTGCATCTTCCATTAAACGTCTCAAACGTGTCGCTGCAGACATTCCGCCCGCCACGCCGCCAACAATTACAATTTTTGTCATTTTTATTTTCCTCCTCTAATTTTTCCTGACCATTGATTCATACCGCCACGTACATTGGTTACATCATAGCCTTTTTTCTTTAGTGCTGAAGCCGCCCTTTGGCTGCGTGCACCCGATTGGCAAATCACATATACAGGTTTCTCTTTTTTGCCAGAATAGGTACTAATTTTATCTAAAGGGACATTTTTTGCTTTTGCAATATGCCCTGACCGGTATTCCCCGGTTGTGCGAACGTCAAGCAATTCGATATTTTCGGTTAGCTTCTGTTCTAGTTGTGTGGTTGAAATACTCTGGATTCGATTAAAAAGTCCAAACATGATTATCATTAACCTCCGCTTATTCGAAATATACCTTACGGGGTATATTAAACAATATATTCAACCTGTTGTCAACACTATTGCTCATAAAACTTTACCCTTGACTTAGATACCCATACCGGGTATAGTTATACTGTAAATTATAGAAAGCGGGGCTTACCATGGAAATAAATAACAAAAATTTATTGAATCGCTTGAAACGGACTGAAGGACAAATTCGTGGCATTCAAAGAATGATAGAAGAAGACAAGGAATGCATCGATATCATCACCCAATTAAGTGCTGTCCGCTCCAGTATCGATCGCGTTATGGGACTTGTAGTAGCAGAAAATCTGAAAGCTTGTTTCGAAAATCCCGAAAAAGATCCACAACAGCAAGCCAAAAATCTCGAACAAGCAATTAACATGATTATCAAAAAATAGGACAAACACGCTTGTGGTTGTCCTATTTTCTTTTGGTAAGGTTTTTGTAAAAATAATAGGTTGTTAGAGCAATAGGATACTTAAAACTATCAAAATCACCCTTTTGTATCCGCTTTCTTTTATTGTAGCACTCTTTCCCTAAGTCTGAACTAGAATGTTTTAAGTTCCGATTATCACGAAGGACTCGGAACTAGACCACCATTTTCGGTATCCTAGTTCCGAGCCATTGCACTTGCCTCATACCAAATTTCTCAATCAGGCTCGAGAGGAAGAAAAAAACTGCACAGGTTCCCCTGTGCAGCATATTTCACTTTATTATTTAAGCCAACTTTCGACTTTTTCCGGATTCGCTTCGATCCAGTTGCGGGCAGCCGTTTCCGGATCCACTCCTTCACTTAACTCGAACATTACACTTTGCATGTCTTCAAGCGACCAATTGAAATTATCCAAAACTTGGTACACTTCTGGCATATCTTCTTCTAGACCTTGACGAGCCAATGACACAATCGATTCTTCATCGCCCATCGTATTTTCTGGATCTTCCAGCATTTTCAAGTCATAGCGCTCAAACATCCAGTGTGGCGTCCAACCCGTAATGACAATTTCTTCCTGATTCGCAATCGCTTGACCCAATTCAACCGTCATCGCACCCGTAGATGACGTCTTTTGCGTCCAATCACTCATATTAGGATACGTTTCAAGCAAATTCTCCGTCAACCCGGTAATACCCGCTCCTGGTTCAATTCCGGTTATGACTTGACCTGCTTCATTTGATAAATCAGCGATCGAATCCACATCCATATAGGCAGGAACGGTGATGCCATTTTGTGCACCGGTTAAGTTTGGCCCTAAATCCACAACCTTATCCGCATATTTCTCATAAATGGCACCCTGTGTCACAGGTAACCACGGTGAAACCGTACCATCCGCTTCACCATTCGCAACGGAACTGAACATAACAGCCACATCCAAATAACTGATGTTTACGTTATAGCCCAAATCCTCCAACACTGCCTTCACAACGTTTGCCGAAGCAATTTCACTATCCCATTGCACACTACTCAACGTTACATCGCGACTCGTATCTTTGGAAAAAGTATAGTACACCGTACCACCTATCAGCATAACGACAGCCACAACTGCTCCGATGATACTGTTGCGTTTACGTTTCTTGGCTTCTTGTGGCGTTTTGCTATTTTGTGGTTGGTTCAAGTTTTGCGTAATACGGTCGATGATAATGGCCAGTATTACGAGCGATACCCCACTGACGAAACCATTTCCGATTTCGGCACGTTGCAAGGCTGACAATACCCCTTCTCCAAGTCCCGGTGCTCCGATCATTGAAGCCGTTACAACCATGGAAAGAGCGAGCATTGTTGTTTGGTTAATACCAGCAAAAATTGTTTGTTTTGCTAAAGGTAATTCCAACTTGAATAATTTTTGCCAACCCGTGCTCCCGAATGATTCGGCTGCTTCACGTAAATCTTCCGGTACTTGCTTGATTCCCAAATTCGTAAAACGAACAGTCGGTGGTAAGGCAAATATAACAGAGGCGAATACCCCTGGCACCATTCCGATACCGAAGAATGCTACGGCTGGAATCAAATACACAAATGAAGGCATGGTTTGCATGAAGTCCAAAATCGGCGTAATGATTTTATTGGCAACTGAACTCTTTGCCATCAAAATACCCAGTGGAATCCCAATCACAATCGAAATCAAACTTGCAACGATAACTAAAGTGACAGTGTTCATCAAGTTTATCCAAAGGCCCTGATTATAAATAAATAATAAACCAAGGAATGTAAAAATTGACAATCCTAATTTTTTTCTTGAAATAAAATACATCAAAAGAGACAGTAAGGGAATGAATACAAGTGGCGGAACCAGCAATAACATGCCCGTCATACTCGTCATCAACGTTTCTCCAACCGTTTGCATGAAACCAAACAGTCCCGAGAAAGCAGATGTCATCCAACGCGTCAGCTCATCAATCCATTGTGCTACAGGTAATGCTTGTCTTAAAAAATCCATATTAGTTATTCACCCCACTCGTTTTTGCCAATGCATCGATAATTGTTCCGCGACGAATAATGCCAAGGAGACGATTATTATCCACTACCGCAATCGGTGCCGGTGAATCATTCATGATTTCAAACAAGTCTGCTACCAGTGTATCTGGAGCTACCCGGGTCACATTAGTATCAATGATTTCCAGCGGGGATGTGTTATTACGGCGCGCATCCACCAAACGTTCAGCTGGAATATAGCCCAACAATTCACGTTTTTTATTGATTGCCATAACCAAACTGGTTTTTTCATGACGAATTTCATTCAAGATGACATTTGGTCCTTTATTTTCAACGACTGATGCAATCGCTGGAATCATGATATTGGCTGCTGTCAATACTTTTGAACGGTCTACTTCTTCAACGAATTCACGCACATACTCGTTAGCTGGATTGGTCAAAATCTCTTCCCCTGTTCCAATCTGCACGATTTCGCCATCTTTCATGATTGCGATCCGGTCGCCAATACGCAAGGCTTCGTTCAAGTCATGGGTAATAAAAATAATCGTTTTTTGAACGGTATTTTGCAGTTCAATCAATTCATCCTGCATTTCCCGACGAATCAATGGATCCAATGCCGAGAAGGCCTCATCCATCAACAAGATTTCTGGATCATTGGCCAAAGCTCTAGCCAAGCCTACCCGTTGCTGCATCCCACCAGAAAGTTGGTTGGGATATTGGTCCTTGAATGAAAGCAATCCTGAGTTTTCCAAAGCTTTTTCCGCACGCTTACGGCGCTCATCTTTATCGACATCCCGTACTTCCAAACCGAATTCGGTATTTTCTAGAATTGTACGATGTGGGAATAAGGCGAAATTTTGGAAAACCATATTGATTTTCTCACGTCTCACTTGACGCAATCCTTCGCTATCTAATTCTGCAATGTTTTCACCATCTATATAAATGGCACCCGATGTTGGCTCAATCAAACGATTCAACAAACGAATCAAAGTCGATTTCCCACTTCCGGACAAGCCCATAATAACGAACAATTCATTCTCATTGATTTCTAGGTTAACGTTATTGACACCCACAGTTGCGCCTGTTTTCTCTAAAATCTTTGTTTTAGGTTCGTTATTTTTCACCATTTCCAAAGCTTGTTTTGTTTTCCTGCCAAAAATTTTGGTTAAGTTTTCTACTTTTAACTTCGTCAAAATCTCTCACACTCCTTTAGTTGAATTTTACATTTTCTGAAAAGTGACTATAACACAATAACACGAATAGTCACTTATGTAAAATTATAAGCTCGGAATGCGCAAGAAATGGCTAGTAGTTTTCGTAGAAGAAATTACGCATACGCTGCAAGGAGTACTCATTTCCTACAAAATAAATCGTATCTCCAACATTAAGTTTGGCATAAGGTCCGGGAGATAGTAGTAATTTTTCATCCTGCAAAAGGGCTACAATCGTTGCGCCTGTAGCTTGCCAGACATTGATTTCTGCGATGGTTTCGCCTAGATGGCGCGCTTCTTTGGTTAAGACAAGTTCATAAGGTATAAACGGATTAAGATCATAAGATTGACGGGTGTGTGCCACGAGCTCATTTAACAACACATTGAATGTCTGCCACTCTTGTTGCTGACGCGCCACACTCTCTTTTAATTTCCCCCGAACATTCTCGATGGTCTCTTTGTCCTGGAATTGACGCACATACTGCGCAGCTTTTTCCTGAGAGGCTACATAAGTGCCACTTCCGTGGTAAGAATCCATGATACCTAGATCGTCCAAAACTTGGACAGCTTTGCGGGCAGTTTCCGGAGAGACGCCGAAAGCTTTGGCCAGTGTTGACCGGGCATGAAGCTTGTCACCTTCTCGGTACGTGCCTTCAGCCACGCGTTGAGCTAATTTTAATGCGATTTGTTGATAAACAGGGCGTTCGATTTTATTTTTCAAATGTAAGACTCCTTTTAATTTTTTGGATACAAAAAAGATTGGCAAACAGAATGAATCGAACTGTTTCCCAATCTATTGATGAGATTCTATTCCTAATCAGTCTATGTGGTAGATTAGGCTTTCGTCAAGTAAAACCTTAGAATGCTGCTGTCCAGCCACCGTCTGCCACAATAATAGCACCGTTGACGAATGATGTATCGTCGGAAGCGAGGAATACCGCCACTGCACCGATATCCTCGGCTTTACCTGTGCTCGGGATGACACCGTGAGCAATTTTTGCCCTGGAGAAACCAAATTCGCTCATATCCGTAATACTGGATCCGATATTGGTATCAACGGCTCCTGGAGCGATTCCGTTTACCCGAATATTTTTTTGTGCATACATAAAAGCTGAATTTTTGGTTAAGGCTACTACCGCGTGTTTGGATGCGCCATAGGCCACACCCGCATGCGCACCGTTCAAGCCACCGGTTGAAATAATATTGATGATGTTGCCTGCTTGATTATTGTCCAACCAGTAATTGATGGCCTCGCGCATGGCTCGCATCACGCCTTTCGTGTTGACTTCAAAAATATGGTCCCACTTTTCATCGGTGATTTCCCCAACAGGTTCAAAGCCATCCATGATTCCAGCATTATTTACCAAAATGTCCAGCGTTCCATATTCTGAAATAGCGGTATCAATCATATGTGTGATGTCATGCGAATTGGAAACATCTGCCTTAACAGCTACTGCCTTCCCACCATTTGCGACGATAGCATCCGTTGCGGTTTGAGCCCCTGCAAGATTGTAATCCGCCAAAACAACCTTTGCCCCTTCTTTGGCATACATTTCAGCGATTGCTTTTCCCATTCCCGACGCCGCTCCTGTGACGACTGCTACTTTTCCAGCTAATTTACCCATCTCAAGTCCTCCTGTCATGTTTTACTAATTATATGATAGCGCTTTTATAGTGAAAATGACAGTTTTTTGTGAATTCCTTCACCAGTATCATGACGTTTTAATTGCGGAAGGGATTGGGTTACCGCTACAATAAACCTAAGAATGGATAAATGGGAGGAAATGAAATGGATCTAAATAAATACAAAGTTGCTCCAGATAAGGCTGTTGATTTGGCAAATATCGGTACCTTTGAAGAAACCGGGTTGAAAGAGGAAGAAGTCAAAGAGAAATTCATTCCTGATAGTATTGACCGGTTGCGTGAGTTGCAGACCAAGCTCTTTGCCGAGGAGAAAAAAGGTATTTTAGTTGTGCTTCAAGCGATCGATGCCGCCGGTAAAGACGAAATCATCACCTTCATTTTTTCACACCTTCTGGCTCAGGGACTGAAAGTAACCTCCGTGAAAGAACCGACTAAAGAAGAAGCTGCCCACGATTTATTTTGGCGCATTCATGATGGACTTCCCGAGCGGGGTCAAGTAGCGATTCTTAACCGTTCTTACTACGAAGATTTGATTCAGCCGATTGTGAGTGATGGTGAGTCCGGCATACCGATGCCTGCATCGGTTGAAGGTAACGAATCCCCTTGGGAAACACGGGCTCGTCACATCAATCAATTTGAAAAATATTTAGTTGAAAATGGTTTTCCAGTCGTAAAAATATTTTTGTCAGTCTCCAAAGAGGAACAACGTAAACGTCTGTTGGAGCGAATGAAAAATGAAGAGAAACATTGGGAGTTCTCCTTTAGCGACATGGTGGACCGTGACAAATGGGATAAATTCCAGGAGGCCTTTGAGAAAATGTTGAATCATACTTCAACACCTTATGCGCCCTGGTATGCCCTTCCAGCTGATAACGAATGGTTCAACCGTTACGTGGCTTCCGAAATCGTGATCGATGTACTTGAAAAAATCGACCCACACTATCCTGTAATGTCCGGTGAAGACAAGCAGAAACTAGAAGAAGCAATTGAGAAACTGGAGAAAGAATAGAAATGAAATGATTAAACCATTTGGGCCTTAATTTTTACCCCAAATGGTTTAATTATGGAGAATTAAACCATTTCATCCTAATTTTTTACTTCAAATGGTTTAATTAACCATTATTAGACCATTTTAATCTAAATTTAGTGGGCAAATGGTTTAATTAACCAAAAAAAGCCGGGAAACCCTCCCGGCTCAATACATTATTTGTTCAATGCTTTCTTGGCCAACAAATCCGCCATCTCATTGTACTCTACCCCAGTGTGGGCTTTTTCTTTTTGGAAATGAACCGCGATTTGTGAGGCAAGTTCCTTGAACTGCGCCACATAATCCTTTGAAACAGGTTTGTTTGTTTTCCACATACCCGTCGCCCATTGCTCAATGCCTAAATAATCATAACGAATGTTGATGGCTTTAAATCCCCGGTCAATCGCCCAACGAATGGCAGCCAGCGCGCCGAAAACTTCGCCTGCTATTTGGAAACTTTCCACATAACGGGAATCGTTATCTGATTTGTTAAAGGTTTCTACAATGTCGCCATCCTTAACAATGACCACACCGTAAGCATAGCGCCCACCTAACCTATCAAACGATCCATCCACATAAGCTTCGATCGTATCATCAGCTTGCCAATCGACAGCGGGCTTAGCTGGTGGTTCGATAAAATCACGCGCTTCTTTTTCGGTTGCAAAAGATTTAAACTGCGCCCCCGAAAAACCTGCCACTTGTTTTTGGGCATCCGGCCAAGTCATGTAAATTCCCGGCTGGCGGCCCTTCTTTACTGCATAAAACTTACTCGCCATCTTCTTCTCCTTTTTCCTGGAAAGTTTGCAATTGATACATATCATGGTAAACGCCACGCTCCGCAATCAAACTTTCATGGTTTCCTGCTTCAATAATGCGCCCATGACGCAATACGTAAATCTTGTCCGCATCACGAATTGTGGATAAACGGTGGGCAATGATGATTGTTGTACGCCCTTTTCGCATATTTTGAAGACCTAGCTGGATTTTCTTTTCCGTCTCCGTATCGATGTTCGCGGTCGCTTCATCCAGAATCAAAATCTTCGGATCGCGTAAAATCGTCCGTGCGAAACTCAGTAGCTGTTTCTCACCTGTGGAAAAGGTATTTCCGCCCTCAATCACTTTGGCATCATAGCCACCTTCGAGCTCGGAAATAAAGCCATCCGCGTTAACGAACTCAGCTGCCGCTCGTACTTCTGCTTCGGTATAATCCCCATGCAAACGAATATTATCCGCGATATTACCAAAGAACATGAAACTATCCTGCAGTACCAAGCCCATTTTTTCACGCAAACTCTCCAACGGGATGTCACGAATCGACTTTCCATCCAGTAAAATTTCCCCACGGTGATAATCATAAAAACGCATCAAAACATTAATGATCGAGCTCTTGCCTGAACCCGTTTGACCCACCAAGGCAATGGTTTCCCCTGGATTGGCTGTGATTGAAATGTCGTGCAAGACATCATTTTCGTTATCGTACGAGAATGATAAATCCTTGATTTCGATTTTTCCGTTTGTTATTTGGCCTTCTGCTCCCGTAACTGCTTGCGGTGCATCATCTTCTCGGTCAAGGATAGCCAGTACCCGTGAACCAGAAACCAAACCATCCTGGAAAACACTCAAACTATCAAGCATATTTCCAATTGGATGGAAGAATGATTTTGAGTAGGATGTGAAGGCATAAACGACTCCGACATCGGTAACAGTCATGTCTAAAAATTGAATCCCGAAAACCCATAGGACGATAAACAAAGCGACTGCTTCAATCAAATTCACAGCCGGCATCAACAGTAAAGCGTTCATACGGAACATACTGATCCGCGCTGAAACATACTCCTGATTCACCCCGTCAAACTCTTCCTTCATACGTTTCTCTTGATGAAAGTGTTGAATAATTGCCATACCCGTGATGGACTCGCTCAGTTTGGCATTCACTTGACCAAGTGCTTCCCGCATCCGGCCATAGATGATGGTACTGTACTTTTGATAGAGATACATCAGTACAATCACAATAGGAATAAAGCCCATAAAAATCCAGGCCAAGCGTGCGTTCAACGCAAACATTGCAATCCCGATCGAAACAGCATTTAACAAACCATCCAGGAACGTCAAGAACACGTTCCAGAATTCCTTGATTGTTTCTGTATCATTCGTTACCCGCGAAACAACCGAACCAGTCGGCGTCTGGTCAAAATAACGCATTCCCAGGTGAACAACCTTGTGATAGACCCGGTTCCGCATACTTCCTACGGTTTTTTCCGAAGCAATCTTAAACGCATAATCTTTAATATAAACCAACAGTAATTTTAAAATGACAAAACCCAGATAAAACAAGGAAATCCGTATTGTTATCTCTAGAGTAGCCTCATCAACGGCCAAGTAATTATCAATGTAGCGTTGAATCATCACCGGCAAATAGGCATTGATTGCTGAAACAGCCGTCATACCCAATACCGATAGGGCAAATGGTTGCCAATAATTTTTCGTGAAAGAAAGCAGTCCTTTGAGGATATGCGCTTGTTCATTCATTGTAAAATTTGTTCTTCTCTCAGCCAAGCGTTTCGCCTCCTTGGTCCACTTTTTGTTGCAATTGTTGTTCTTCATACATTTCACTGTACCAGCCTTGATTTGCCAATAGTTGCGCATGTGTACCACGTTCTACTATCCGGCCTTTATCCAAAACAATAATCTCATCGGCATGCATAATTGAACTGATACGATGCGTCGCAATAATTGTTGATTCATTACGACGAATTTCGCGCAAATTATCCAATATGCGTGATTCGGTTTGTGCATCCACCGCAGACAAAGCATCATCCAAAATCAAGAATTCCGCTTGTGTCGCTAATGCCCGTGCAATCGCAATCCGCTGTTTCTGCCCACCCGATAATGAAACCCCACGTTCACCTACTTGCGTATCATAGCCTTCGGGGAATTGCCTGATATCATCGTGAATATCTGCCAATTTCGCAAAATTTTCTACTTCTTCTTGTGTTAACTGTGGGTTAACGAAGCGAATATTTTCACGTACGGTTGTGGAAAACAGAAACGTTCCCTGTGGCACATAACCAAATCCATGTGATACTGCATCCAGACTGTATTGCTTGATATCTTTTTTGTCATAGGAAATTTTTCCGTCATAACCATCATAATCCCTTAACAACAACTTAAAGATTGTACTCTTACCAGAACCGGTATGGCCCACAATCCCCAATGTATTTCCTGAATCCAGATGGAAGTGTGCATTCTCCAAGACAACATTTTTCCCATCCGGGTAAGTAAAGGAATCAATCATAAAATCTATATCCCCTGTGACAGGTGTTGTGATTGGGTTTTTAGCTTCTTTTAAAGCTGAAGTTTGTGATAATAAATCCGTAACCCGATTATAGCTGGCATTCCCACGTTCCAATGTATTCGCAACCCGACCGATTGCCAATAATGGCCAAGTCATCATTGATAAATAACTGAAATAAGCAATCAATTGCCCGATGGAAATCCGGTCAATAGAAATAAAATACGTTCCGAAAAAGAGCGTCAATACATAGGTCAAACCGGTAATCCCCTCGATGATGGGCGAATAAGCGGAATCTACTTGGTAAACAGCTCGGTTCTTCGCAATAACATTATCAATATCAGCTGTGAAGTCATCGTAATGCGCATCTTCTTCACCGAAAGTCTTGATTACTTTCATACCGCCAACACTTTCCTGGACGCGGTTATTCATTTGCGAAAAAGATTCCAACGATTTACGATAGCGTTTGTTGATCGCTTTCCCCATATAACGTGCTGCTACAATCAATAATGGGAACGGCAATGTTGTCAGGAGTGTTAGTTGCCAGTCTACGAAAAAGACCATACTGAATAACGTTGTTCCGCCAATGAAAATGGAGTCTGTGATGGAAAGAATTCCCCCACCCGCTACAAAACGCAATGCTGCCAAGTCATTGGTCGCATGCGCCATCAGGTCACCGGTACGGTACTTATGGAAAAACTGGCTATCCATTTTTGTAAAATGCGAGAACAACCGGTTCCGCATGATGGATTCCAGTAACGTCGAATTACCGAAAATCGCAACCCGCCAACCATAACGTAAGCCATACATGGCAATCGCAAATACCAATATCATCCCTGATTGAAGTGCCAAACTTTGAAAAGTCAAACTACCATTTACCATTTGGTCAATGATACTTCCCAGTACCAACGGTGTAACGGCCGACAGAATAGCCACGGCAATTAAGCCGAACACCCCAAATGCATAACTCTTCCAGCGAAGCTTAAAGAACCAGCCTAATTTTTTTAATATTGCAAACATAATTTCCCCCTCTTACTCACCAAAAGAAACTTTCCAAAGGAGCGGAAAGTTTCCAAGTTAGTACAAAACTTATTTTTGTTTATGATAATTAATGTGGTCATATTTATCCGGTTGTTGCTCGAATTTACGTACGACATACGGACACAAGGGCAGAATTTTTTTACCTTCTTTTTCCATCTCCATCACAAGATGATCTAAGAGTTTCCCTGCAATTCCTTGCCCTTCCAAGTGCTCCGCCACCAAGGTATGATCCGCGATAACGAATTTATCGTTGGCTGGTGAATAAGTAATTTCCGCGACTTGCGTACCATTTTCGTCATTCAGCACATAACCATTTCCAACTTTTAAAAAATCCATCTCGTTAAATCCCTTCTATAATTGACTAATGACAGCTTTTTCTTCTTCCGTCAAAGAAAAATCAAAAATATCAAGATTCTTTTGTTGGCGTCCGGCATTGTGGGATTTAGGTATCACGACTACGCCCCGCTCAATCTGGTAACGCAACGTGACTTGCGCCCATGTTTTTCCGTATTTTTTAGCGATTTCGCCCAATTTATGGCGGGCTTCATCTTTAACACGGGAAAGTGGTCCCCATGCGACCGGAACAACTCCCTTATCTTGACAGAACTCTATTATACCATGATTCCATTTGCCTGGGTGTGATTGAATTTGATTAACTGCGGGTTTGATGCGCGCATGATCAAGAATATATTGCAGTTGCGTTTCATCAAAGTTTGAGACACCAATCGCTCGCAATACGCCTTCATCCACATAGTTTTCCAGTATTTTCCAAACATAAACCATTTCATCCAGGTCTTCCCAAGGATGATGGATAAGATAAAGGTCAATATGGTCCGTTCTCAAGGCATTTAGACTATGCTTGACGGAGTTATGAACAGCTTCATCGGTCCCCACATATTCCGGTTTACCAGGAATTTTTGAGGTCAAGAAAAATTCATCACGATCAATACCACTTTTTGCTACAGCATCTCCTACTACCGTTTCGTTGCGGTAAGAAATAGCAGTATCAATATGACGGTACCCTGCCGCAATTGCGCTATCTAATTCTGTAGTTTCGCCAGTGATGGCGCCATCGTATTTGTTGTTTTCTTTCCCATAAGTATTCGTGCCTGTTCCAATAATCGGCATTTCTACGTCGCCTCTTAATGTAATTGTTTCCATTATCTCGCCTCCAAAAGTCAGATGTTGCTTCCATTATAACATTGACACGGGAATAGCTCATGGATTCTGACTTCCATAAAAACTACTTCATAAATCATTTATAAAAGCAATCAATAGGCTGGACTTTAACTATTTGTTCTAAATACTAGCTTTTAAAGTCATTTTGATGCAGTTTTTATCCAAAAAATCGTGCTAATATATGATGTAAGGACTTTCTAAGGAGGAATAAATTTGAGTCAATTACTTTTGAAACGGGTTACATTATATATCGTTGGTCTCTTTATGCTGGCGATGGGCGTTAGTTTATCTATTTATGCAAATCTAGGTGTATCCCCGGTTTCTTCGCTTTCTTACGCTTTTTCACTCGTTAGTGGCTTGTCAGTGGGAGCAACTACTATTTTTGCTCATGTACTTTTCATCGCTATTCAAATCATTATCATAAAACGTCTGGATTTAAAAAATATTTTCGTACAGCTTGTTATTGCCTTTCTATTCGGTTTCTTTGTAGATACAGCAATGTTCATAGCTACGAACCTGTTCCCTGTCCCATCGACCGTAATCTTGCAATGGTTTTACTTGATTCTGAGCTTGTTCACTGTTGCGTTTGGATTGTTTGGCTATTCAAATGCACAGTTCACGTTGATGCCCTACGATGAACTGACAAAAGTAATCAGTCGTGAATACAAGATGCCCTTTGGTAAAGCTAAAATAACAGGTGATATTTCAAACGTTATTGTTGCGACCATTATTTGTTTAGCCTACCTGGGTTCTTTAGGTTCGATTGGACTCGGAACCATTATTGCTTCCGTATCGATTGGAAAAATCATTGGATGGGTTTCTAAAAATTTCCAAAAATATATGACTGCCTTTTTGCAGGAAGAGGAGTTAGTGTAAAAATTTGTGACGCAAGCCCTTTTGATTCAGGTTCGGCGTTGAGACTGAACAAATTTTTAAACGCCGCATTTTGTGCCTGTAGTGCGGCGATTAAAATTTTTCCAATCGCTAAACGCCGCATTTGAGGTGAAAATGCGGCGTTCGTGGTCCCTATTTTTTCTAATCGCCGCATTTCGCGCAAAAAAGCGGCGTTCCCATAATTTTTTATGCTGAACGCCGCACCTAGGACAAAAAACGACGATTAGCTTTTTATAAAATTGCTAATCGTCGTCCACACTAAAAAAAAGAACCGGTTAAAGTCTATAAAGACTTCAATCGGTTCTTTTCGTCTATTCATTATCTTTCAGACTTAATCTTAATCATTTCATCGGCTACAAATTGGACTTCAGTTCCGACAATAACTTGTAGGTTATGTTCGCCAACTTTGTTCAAACCTGGTACACCAGCTGATTTGATTTTAGCTTCATTGATTTTATCCATGTCTTCAATTTCAAGACGCAGACGTGTTGCACAGTTATCGATTGAACGAACGTTTTCAGGACCACCCAAACCTGCCAAAATAGTTTCGGCTTGTTGATGGAATCGTGCTTCTTTAGAGGAAACTGGTGCTGCTGTTCCCGTTGCGACTGTAGAATCGTCAGCGAATGATTCGCCTTCCAATACCTCATCGCCACGACCTGGTGTCAGCAAATTGAATTTCGTGATCATGAAACGGAACAAGAAGTAGTAAAGTGCTGCAAATACCAAACCTTGTAGCAATAACATAAACGGTTTATTCGCCAGTGGTAGGTTGAAAGATAGAATGTAGTCAACCAAACCTGCTGAGAAACCAAAACCTGCTGTCCATTGGAATGTTGCAGCGATGAACAAGGATATACCTGTCAAAACAGCATGTGCCAGATACAATGCCGGTGCCACGAACATGAATGCAAACTCAAGTGGTTCCGTAACCCCTGTAAAGAATGAAGCGAAGGAAGCAGCTATCATCAAGGATGCTGTGTATTTCTTCTTATCTTCTTTAGCTGTGTGATACATTGCCAACGCTCCAGCTGGCAAACCGAACATCATAACCGGGAAGAACCCAGCTTGATACATACCTGTTACCCCAAGTTCCCCTGTACCAGCCCAGAAGTTACCAATATCATTAATACCAGCAACATCAAACCAGAATACCGAGTTCAAAGCGTGATGCAATCCTGTTGGAATCAACAAACGGTTGAAGAATCCATACAACCCAGCCCCCAGTGCTCCCAATCCGGAGATTGAAGTACCAAAGGTCACAAGTGCATTATATACAGGTGGCCATACAAACATCAATACAAGGGATACTGCCATCATAACGAATGACGTTACAATTGGTACCAGACGTTTTCCACTGAAAAACGCCAATGCTTGCGGTAACGTTACCTTGTGGAATCTATTATATAAAGCTCCAGCTATCAATCCACAAAGTATCCCGATAAATTGGGTTTGGATTCTACCGAATGACGGATCCACATCTTCTATCGCGATACTTTGTAACATCGAAACGGATGCTGGCGACAAAAGCGTCGTAACAATCTGCCATGCCACCAACCCACTGATTGCGGCTGCGCCATCACGGTCTTTGGCCATACCCAAAGCAACCCCGACAGCAAATAAAATCCCCATATTATCAATAAGTGCTCCACCGGATTTAATTAAAAATGCCGCAACGACACTTTCGCCACCCCAACCGCTAGGGTCAATCCAGTACCCGATTCCCATCAAAATAGCCGCTGCTGGCAATACCGCAACTGGCAACATGAGGGATCTACCTAAACGCTGAAAATAAGTCTTCACTTTTGTTTCCTCCAATCTATTTTATAAAAAAAGTGAAACCGATTTCAAAACACGACAAACAAACAATCCTCCTTCCCTTGCATAAGTTAATTTTATCAATAGCGTGTCCGTCTAGTCAACTAATTGACCGACTTTTGTTTATGTGATTTCTGCCAATCAATTCTCTTTAATGTAAAAAGTTCCACGAAAAAGATGCAATGTGTAAGCGTCGGTCCCTAACTCCCTGGCAACAAACCTCTGCACAAAAGCCAGTGGCAAATCATACATTACTGCAATTTCCTTGGCAAAAATAATAGGCTGTTCCTTTAACCAATCTCGCAACGAAGGAACCGGTTTTGGTTTCAGTTCTGTTACACGCAGCGCACGCTTCAATGCCTTCTCATATTCACGGACGCTGAAGTTTCCAACCTTGCGTACTTTCTTACCATCTTTATTGATGAAAATGAGTGCTGGTGTTACGAATGCTCCCAAACTTTTCATCTTTTCGCGATCCGCCCACACTTTCGCTTCATAGTCCTTGGTCAAAGCTTGGGAAACGACTTCCGGATCGACCAATTTTGACAGAACAAAAGCATCGGAAATATTTTGGTTCTGGACGAAGATAGCTTCACGGACCGAACGTAAAAAAAGGTTCGCTTTTTTTGTATCTTTTTCCTGAAGTTTTTTAAAGACTTGGCTTGCCGGAAAGGAGGAGGCGACCGGGTCATCCTGCATGAGAGATCCATCAATCGGCATCCCGCTTGTTTCCGCATACTCACGCCAATGTTCAATCGTATCTTTTGCCTCATAAATACCATTCCGTTCATCCCCCGGGAACGTTTCCCAAGAAGGCAAAATGCCTCCCATCAACACGTGTAAATCCATATAGTCCCCATACTGAGCGAAAAGTCTATTCAATTGTGGTTCTAGCCCCCAGCAATGCGAACAAATCGGATCCGAGATATAATAGACTTTCACTTTTTCATGTACCATGACGGCATCCCCTTTCCATGAAAAAAAGCAAGAGCTCGAGGGTTATTCCCCCGCTGCCATTGCTTTCATTTGTAGTCTCTTGTGTGTCAAAATCCCGACTACTTGATAGACGGTCGCGAAAGTCGGTACTCCCAGGAGCATCCCGGCGATCCCTCCTAAACCGCCACCGATCGTGATGGCAACCAATACCCATATTCCTGGAATACCTATACTTGTCCCCACCACCCGTGGGTAAATCAAGTTCGTTTCCAACTGCTGCAAAACGATGATAAATATGATGAACAGCAATGCTTGGGTAATGCTTTGGGAAGCAATCAATAGAAATCCTACTGCTGCACCAATCAACGCCCCAAACAGGGGAATCAACGCAGTGAAACCGATAAAGGTTCCAATCGTTAAAGCAAACGGGAATCGCAACAGCAACATCCCTATGGTGCACAAGCTCCCCAAAATTACTGCCTCAATCGTCTGGCCAACGAAGAAACTTGAAAATGTCTGATTGGTAATCGTCATCAAAACCGCAATGCGCCGATAGGTAGTTGAAGACAAGAATGCTTGTCCCAACGTACTGACTTGATGGAGCAGTCGCTCTTTACCAAACAACACATACAAAGCGAAAGAAAATGCGATAACTAACGAAAACAGGCCACTTGTCGCCCCACCGATGACTTGTACGAACGAAGTCAAAAACTGGCTGACACTGTTTGTAGCGAAATTCAGGATGCGTTGGCTGTAATCATTGAAATCTGCAATCAAATTTTCGCCGAAATAGTTGAAGACTTCTGAGGCTAAGCTGCTATCTTCAATAAAAGTTTGGATTTGGGTCACCAACAACGGCAACCCTCGGATCAGCCCCGTTATAATGGTCGAAACCTGTGGCACAATTAGCTTAATAATTAAATAAATAACCAATCCTATGATGAAAATAGCGGAAACAACACTGAGCGCCCGAGCCAAATAGGTGCTTCTGGCCTGCAGCCTGCGCAAGACCGTGCGCTCCAATCGGACAACAATAATATTCAATAAATAGGCAATCAGCCCACCAAAAATGAGGGGTTCCACCACCGAAATCATCATCCGCACCCAATTGATGATGGTCTCTGAATAATTGTAAACCATCAAGAAAATAAATATGACCAATAAATACATCAGGATTTTAGCATCCAGTTTTTTATTCATAACACACTCCACTTATCACTTAAATTCATCACGCATCAATCCAACCGCGCGACGGGTTTCCTACTTGGATAGATTAACTATAGCAATCAAGCCCTGAGCCGTCAAAGGCTGGACAAAAAAAGTTTCCCCAAGTTACACCGGGGAAACTTTTTGATTAATTTTGTGATTCCAATTCACTTTCAATAAACCATTTGTGGTTTTTGACGGTTTCACTACCATCTGTTGGCTCATAATCCAGCATATAGACGGTTGTTTCCTCAACCGCATCGATCGTCGCGGTCGCACCTTCCATGCCTTCCATATGGTGTGCTTCCAACTGGACCTCTGAACCGGCTTCCAAAGCTTCGTCTGAGTCTTTTGCTTCGGTTATTTCTTCCTGGACAACCCACCGGTGGTTCTCAACTTTTTCACTGCCATCGGTCGGTTCATATGTAACTTCATAGGCGATCGTATCGAACGATCCGACGATTGTGGCCGTTGCCCCTTCCATCCCGGGCATGTGATCATTCAACAGGATAACTTTGTCTCCGACCTCATAGGTGGGAGCGGCCGCTTCTTCCAATCCTGCTGGAAGTTCGCCCGAATCATCATGCACCATATCATGACTGGCCATACTGCTTTCAGTCTCCACCATACTACTCTCGGAAACCGTGGTTGAATCTTGGCTCGTTTGTTCGGTTGAACAAGCTGACAGGACGGTAACGGATGTCAGCAATGCCAATAAGGATAATTTCCTTTCCATTACTTTTTCCTCCTTTAATTTGGTGTTTCTAATTTAGATGACAATATCAGTGTAGTTGATTTTGTCCGCCTAATTCAAATGATAACCTTTTTAGCGGTTGATTGAACGTGCCATGCGCGACACAGCATGCCGCTGCCCGCGAATCGCCTTGCTGAGGGCAAAAATATTTTCTACCGGTGCCAGACCACCATAACCCGAATCACCAATATGGTGCATATCCACCCCGCATATCTTGTTGCGGATGGCAATTTCCCGCACCGTTGCCTCATCGGAGCTTTCTTGACTCGTTCCCATTGCGCTGAGGACAAGCCCGCCTTGTTTATGCACTTCCTTGACGATTGCTTTCATATCCGCCTCGTCAAACCCTGGAACCGTCCCTACTGCGGGTGCCAAAATGATGTCCGCACCTGCTGCCAGGAATTTTTGGACATCCACCAGCGTCACCACTGGTTCATTGACACCGGAACTGTGCATCTTCCCGGCAATCACAATGCCCGAGAAATGGGCTTTCGCCAGTTTAATGGCGGCAATAATCTGAGAGTTGCTGACACCAGTCGCCGGATTTCCGGTCAAACAAACGAAATCATAACCATCTGTTTCGATTTTTTTGAAGGCTTCTGCAGTGGCCTGACGTCCTGTTTCAATTTTCAGGGCTTCTTCTGTCATGTCGGCATCCAAGTCAATTGGCTCCAAATTCACACCAATCGGGCAGCCAACAAGGTGATGCAATTTTTCAACGACAGTCCCACCCTCCAGATCCAAAGCAAAAACAAAGGGCTCCAAAACATCCAGCCCGTTCAATAATATCATGTCAGCTCCGAACGCTTTGGCGATTTCCGCATTGGTGACATCGCCGATGAAGGTCTCACGCGTGACAATATTTTCCGACACGATGACCCGACCATCACTCGCCCAGATGCTTTGTTTCAATTCTTCCGTCGACATCGCCATGATTTCCGATGTGTTCGCACTAATCAACCTTTTTACCATCATCATCCCTCATTTCCAATAATTGTGAGTGTACTATCCCAATCTTATCATTTTATCAATAGAACGGGAAAAAGAAAGAAACGCGCTTGGTACACGTCGTTTCTTTCTCCACAAATTGGCTTGCTTTATTCGACCAGGATTTGTCCCATCATCCCGTTGTCTTCATGTTCCAGGATGTGACAATGCATCATGAAGATACCGGTTTGTTCGAACGTGACCGCGATACGGACCACTTCCCCAGGACTGACAGCGATGGTATCTTTCCAGCCTCTCTCATTCAAAGGCGGAGGATTGCCATCACGGGACAGGACGCGGAACTGAACGCCATGGATATGGAATGGGTGAAGCATGCCGCCCATCATCATCGGTACGTTCGTTACTTCCCAGATTTCGGTCTGCCCCTGTTGCACAGTAAAATCAATCCGTTCCATGTCAAACTGCCGACCGTTTAAGGTTACCATGGGTCCGATACCGGACATTTCTACATACTGATCAGTCTGGCCAGTATCTGCCAACTCCGGCAAATCATTCAGCGCATTTGGCAAGGTCGTTACTTGTCCCTCTTGTTCCCTTCTTATCCGCAGCGAAAGGATTTCAACATTCCCGTCCATCAACAAAAGATTTTCTCCTTCTTGATAAACCTGCATATCCAAAAGAATCTCGGCACGTTCCCCGGGCGAGAGAAACAGTGACTCCAGTTTCACTGCTTCATTCAAAAAACCGCCATCACTGGCAATTTGGAAGAAAGAAGCATTTTCAGAGAGATGGAAGTTATAGTTCCGGGCATTAGACCCATTGACCAAACGGAGACGAATCCATTCATTTTCCACCTCGACATAGGGCTGAATCGTACCGTTCACCATCACGGTATCCCCCGTCGTGCCATTAATGTTGAAAATTTCTTGGTAATTGAATTGATTTTCTTTATCCAGGAAGCGGTCCTGGATGATTAATGGGAAGTCGTTCACTCCGTATTCTGCGGGGAGCTTCAGCCCCGCGGCATGGTCATCATCTATGAACAGCAGACCGGCCAATCCATTGTAGACCTGTTCCGCGGATTTCTCATGGGCGTGGGAATGAAACCAGAGTGTGGCCGCTTCTTGCGTCACGGTAAAATCTATTTCCGCACTCCCACCCGGTTCGATCGGATTATGGGGTCCTCCATCCACATTGGACGGAATCTTCAAGCCATGCCAATGGAAAGTCGTTTCCTCGCGCAACTCGTTGTTTAAGTTGATATGGACCTTCTGCCCTTCGCGTATGCGCAGGACAGGGCCCAAATAGAAACCGTTGTAGCCGTATGTCCGTGTGAGCGGTCCCTCCCTGAAGGGCGTTTCTCCTTCCTGGGCAGTGACCGTGTAGGAAATCGTGTCGGCTGTTTCATAATCGCTCTCCAGTAATGGTGGGAGGCGCAATCGTGAACGATTGCCTCCATTAGCCATCAACTCTTCAGAGCTTTTATTCTGCCCGATATTTCCCATCCTATCTTCCGATATGTTGCTGTCTCCAGGAAAGGCAATTTTGAAGATGACGGCAACGAGTAATCCCAGTGAAAGCAGCAACGCACCGGAAAGGAGGAGAATAGTGATTAATCGTTTTTTACTCATGAAAATCATCCTTATCTCATTTAGCCCGAAAATCCTCAGATATTCCCGTGATCATCCTCCAGAATCTTCTTGCGACGGAGATACTCTTCTTCTGATATTTCACCTTGTGCATAGCGCTTCCTCAGTATTTCAAGCGCTTCTTGTGTCCCCCGGTCAGAATGGTCTGGCCGGTTAGAGGTTTGGATTTGCCGCACCAAAGCATAAATCAGTAAGCCAATAAGTACTAACAGAAAAAAACCAATGATCCACAACCACGTCATTCCCATACCATCCCGAAAATAATGCATTTTCTATGTCCCCTTCCATGATAAATACCTTCGCACCTGTTTCTGTTCTCTCCCCCATTATACTGCCAACAGTGCAGCATCTGCACTTTTTCAACTCCAAAAATACTTTTATGGGTATTTATTTTATTTTTCACAATGAGATACCTTTAATATAAGTTTTTATAAAACTTTTTTTCACAATAAGCATCCTGAAATCGGCTCAACTGTTGTAAAAACCATCGAAATACCTTGCGGGGTATACAAAAATATTATATACTCTCCTTACAGTCCATTTGGCAAAGCCATTTGTGAGTTTTTAAACAGCGAAAAGGAGAATAACTATATATGTCCAAGAAAATACTGATTATTGGTGGTGTAGCAGGCGGGGCCACAGCAGCTACCAGATTACGCCGTCTCAACGAGGAAGATGAAATCATTTTGTTCGAGAAAGGCGAATACATTTCTTTTGCCAACTGCGGTCTGCCGTACCATATCGGTGGTACCATCAAGGAAAGAGAGAGCCTATTGCTTCAGACCGTTGAAGGAATGGAACAACAATATGCACTTGATATCCGGAATTTTTCTGAAATCACTGCTATTGATCCTAACCAAAAAATGGTGACTGTATATAATCACCAAACTACTGAAACATACACAGAATCTTTTGATAAGCTGATTATTTCAACAGGTGCTAAACCGATCACCCCTGCCATTCCAGGTCTTGAAAAAGCCAAGAATGTCTTCTCTTTACGTAACATTCCAGATATGGATCAAATCAAGCTTTATTTGGAAAAGAATGACATTCAAACAGCGACCATCATCGGTGGTGGATTCATTGGCTTGGAAGTTATGGAGAACTTGAGCGAATTGGGAATTCAAGTTCAATTGGTAGAAATGGCACCACAAGTGATGCCGAATATCGATTTTGAAATGGCACAACAATTGCACACGCAAATTGACATGCATGGGGTTAACCTCATCTTGAATGATGGATTAAAAGAAATCCAGGATAATGGGACAAAATTGATTTTAACAAGTGGCAAAGAATTGACGACTGACATGACGGTTCTATCCATTGGGGTTACCCCAGAAAATAGTTTAGCCAAGGCATCTGGTATTGAACTTGGTTTTAAAGGTGCCATCAAAGTAAACGAACAACTTGAAACCAACTTCCCTGATATTTATGCTATTGGCGATGTCATCGAGGTCAAAGACTTTGTGGATCAAAGTCCGACCAATATTCCCTTAGCTTGGCCAGCAAACCGTCAAGGTCGCTTGGTTGCGGATATCATCAATGGGATTCCCGCAGAATATCCCGGCACACAAGGAACGTCCGTTGCCAAAGTTTTTGAATTAACAGCTGCTTCAACCGGTAACAGCGAACGTCTTTTGAAGTCAAAAGGTATTCCTTTTGATGTCATTCATATCCACCCTAATTCACATGCTGGCTATTACCCGGGTGCAAGTCCGATCCATTTGAAATTGCTATTTGGAAAAGACGGCAAAATCCTGGGAGCGCAAGGCGTTGGTTCAGAAGGTGTCGAGAAACGCATAGATGTTATTGCGACGGCGATGAAACTAGGTGCAACAGCCGAGCAATTGGCTGGTTTGGAACTTGCTTATGCACCCCCTTATTCAAGTGCAAAAGATCCCGTTAATATGCTTGGTTATACAGCTGATAATATGCAAAACCACAAAATCGAGACCATACAATGGCATGAAGTCGATGCTTTGTTGGATAAAGACGCCTTTTTCCTCGATGTCCGTGAAGATTTTGAACTTGCTACCGGATCATTACCTAAAGGCGTTCAAATTCCATTAAACCAGTTGCGAAACCGTTTGGAAGAATTACCAAAAGATCAAACGATCTATATCTATTGCCAAGTTGGATTGCGTGGTTACAATGCAGCCCGCGTGCTTATGCACCATGGCTTTACTGTTAAAAATATCGACGGTGGCTACAAGACTTATAAATTCGCTAAATACGCAGTCAAGGAACGTACAGTCAATAAAGCACCTAAAAAAGAGGTTGTGCAAACATTGGATACCAAGAAATTACAAATGATTGAAGTGGATGCATGTGGCTTACAGTGTCCAGGTCCGATATTAAAAGTTAAAGAACAAATGGATAAAATGGAACCCGGTCAAACAATGGTTGTTCAAGCAAGCGACTTCGGCTTCAGCGCTGATATCGAAGCGTGGACAAAAAATACCGGTAATACCCTGGTAACCAATGAAATCCAAGGAAATAAGGTCGTAGCGACTTTGACTAAAGGTCAAGAGGGTTCAGTCTTGCCACAAGAAGGTATTTTAACCGAGACTAAAGACGGGGCAACGATGGTTGTATTCAGCGGGGATTTGGACAAGGCTGTCGCTTCCATGATCATTGCATCTGGCGCCGCAGCAATGGGCAAAAAAGTGACAATCTTCTTCACCTTCTGGGGATTGAGTATTTTGAAAAAACAAAAAATCCAAAAAACAGGCTTGGCGAAACTGTTCGATATCATGTTGCCAAACAACGCTAACAGTCTGCCAATTTCAGCAATGAATATGGGCGGAATGGGCTCAAAAATGATTAAAACGGTCATGAAGCAAAAGAATGTGGATGCTTTACCGGACATGATCGAAAAGGCAAATGAATTAGGCGTTAAATTTATCGCTTGTACCATGAGTATGGATATCATGGGAATTGAAAAAGAAGAATTATTCGATTTTGTCGAATATGGTGGTGTAGCTACTTATCTGGGCGACACTGAAAATGCAAATATGAATCTTTTTATCTAAAGAAAAAGCGCAAACTCAAAGTTTGCGCTTTTTTTTTAATCATTCAGAATCTTGGTGAAGTGATTTTTCTTCGTATACGCAATTGATGGCATACGCCAACAAATCAGCCACACTTACCTGTATCACTTTATCGATTTGCTTTTCTTCAGGCAGGTAAATGGAATCAGTCACAATTATTTTTTCAATCACCGAACTCTCTAAAAGTTCAGTCGCTCCCTTAGAAAATACAGCATGCGTTGCGGCAACATAGATTTCTTTAGCACCTTTTTCCTTTAAGGCCAAGGCTGCAATTGCCACCGTCGTTCCGGTATCCACTAAATCATCGAATAAAATACATGTTTTTCCTGCAACGTCCCCAATAACATTAAGTCTCTCAGGTATTTTTGTCGCTTTCGTTCGCTTGTCCACAATTGCAAGGGGAACTTTCAAAACTTCTGCCAGTTTACGGCCCCGGCTCACGCCACTGTGATTTGGTGCAACCACAACGGTCCCTTCTCCACCAATTCCACGTTCCAAAAATCCCTCAGCTAACAATGACGTCGCTGATAAGTGATCAACAGGAATGTCGAAGAATCCCTGTATCTGTGGTGCATGTAAATCCAAGGCAATTACTCGGTCCGCACCAGCCGTCTGCAATAAATCAGCTACCAATTTTGCGGTAATGGGTTCACGGGGTTGGGCTTTGCGGTCTTGTCGGGCGTATGCATAGTACGGCAAAACAATATTAATCGTCAGAGCACTTGCACGCTTCAAAGCATCCATCATGATGAGTGTTTCCATAATATTCTCATTCACTCTACCAGTGGTTGATTGAATCAAAAAGACGTGTTTCCCACGAACACTCTCTTGAATCGTAATCTTTGTTTCTCCATCGCTATGCTCAACGATTGACGCTTTACCCAATTCAATATTGAGACTTTTCGCAACCTTTTCTGCTAAAGGTCGATTTGAATTAAGTGAAAATACGGTAAATTCTGGTTTTTCTTCTATATTCAATTGTGACTCCCCCAAACTCCTCTTTGTACCCCCTAGTTTATCACGTTCACGTAAATTGTATAGCATTTATATTACATGCTTTACCTTGAATATATCGGAAATTCTTGTTGAATACGCTATAATTGGTTTAAAAACAGTCATTTGGAGGACCCTATGAATAACCAGCATAAAGACATATTAAAAGAAAATGCCTATTTAAAAAGATTGAACAAGGAGTTGCTTGAACAAATTTTTCATGATGACTTTACTCAGTTTCCTTGGCTGGGTAATCTAGGTCGTTGGTTTTGGGATGTATCAGAAAACGTGGTAACTTTTAACCCACTCAAAAGCGAAGCGATTGGTTATAGCCGTGATGAATTACCTGATGAGATTGGTTTTGAATTTTTCACGGAAAAGCTTCATCCCGAAGATTATGACCATGTGATGGATTTGATGACTGCTCATTTAAAAGGTGAAGCGCCCGTTTGGGAAGTGAAGTATCGGATTAAAGCTAAAGACGGTTCCTGGAAAGTTTTTTACGATAGAGGTCTGGTAACGAAGCGCGATGCTGAAGGCCATCCGCTGTTTTTATCCGGTAATGTTTTCGATGTCACGGTTGACGCGTTTGACCGGCAAGAGAGCATTCAAAAAACGCGCTATTGGAAACAACAAGCCCAGTATGATCGCCTAACCAACCTCTATTCTCGTAAAGAGCTCGAACGTCAGTTACACATTATGGAGAAAAACGGTGAAAACTATAGCCTGATGGTTATAGATATTGATTATTTCAAAAATATTAATGATTCATATGGACACTTAGCAGGAGACAGTGTACTGAAACAAATCGGAGGTATTATCAAAAGTTGCGCACGAGAAACAGACATCTCGGGCCGTTTCGGTGGAGATGAATTTATCATCGCCTTTCCCCAGACAACTAAAGAGCAGGCTCACGCAGTTAGTTTGCGACTTCAAGATGAAATAGACGACCTAACATTCGACCTTCCTTCAAAGCCAACACTCAGTATCGGTATTGCGTCCCGTTTTGAAGCAGACGACTTCACCGGTGTCTTCGAGCTAGCGGATAATCGCCTTTATCAAGCAAAGAATGCCGGACGTAACCAAGTTGTTTTCAAATAAACGCAAAGGTCGACCAGATTCTTTAAACCTTTGCGTTGCTATCTTATTTATGAAGCAAAAGTCTGGAAAATTTAACCAACCTTTGCGTCCTGATGCACTTTAGTACGCAAAAGTTGACTCTATTTTTAATACATTTGCGTAATGAATCGAAAACGACTCCCCTTTTTAATCAAGGTGAGTCGTTTTTTGACTTAATTCTTTAAAATAGCGAAATTCATGGAAGGATACTCCTATTTGCGGGATAACTTGTTTTAATTTTTTAAAGTTATCATATGCAGCTTCTATTCCCACATTATAATACGTATTTTCATCCTTCAAATCATACCTTCCGGGTGGTTGTAATTCATAAACTGTAGACAAGGTCTTTCCATATTTTCGGCATAAATGGGCCTCTGTTTGAATATGTTCAAGTTCTTTGCCACGATAATAGTTCATTACCATAAGACCATCGCAGCAATCCTTTATTAATTCTTCAAGTTCTTGCTCAAATCCCAGTGTGTCATAGAAATACGGCACGCATAAAATGAATGCCAACCGTTTTGTTTTCGCAACTTGATAAACCTTACGCATGGATGCCACAAATATCGACATCACCTTTTTGGGATTCATTTTAAATTCTTCCAATAGATACGGTTCCACATCAACAACAATCCCATCAAACTGTCCAGCTTTATGGACAATGGATACAAGTACGGTCGGATCTAACGCCCATTCAGGCTCCCCTGCCAATAAATAAACCTCTTTCTTAGAGTGGGAGGCCCTCTTTAAAATTTTTCAATAGCCAACGGTGTATCTGTTGGTGTTATGTGTTGAAATACTGCATTCACTTTGTATCGCTCCATCAGTATAAATACTGATTCGGGATTTTTAAGCTCTGATGAGAACCATGAGAAAACAGTTTTTTTATTAGTCATGCTTTCATCTCCGTTTTTTTAGTTGACTAGATTATACATTTACAGATTAATTTTTTATTTTGACAGATTTCTCTATTTTTAATTGTATATAATAGTGAAGAGCGAGGAGGGAGTTTACATGACAGATGATGACTTGATATTCAAATTATACATAAAAGATGAAGAGGGTCTTACTGAGCTTATTGATCAGTACGCCGGTCTATTAAAAAGCGTGATTATCAGACATCTTTACGCATTACCCCACTATCAAGAAGACTGTTTAAACGATGTCTTGTTTGCCATCTGGGAAAACATTGACCAGTATGATAAAAATAAAGCGAGTTTTAAAAATTGGATTTGCGCTATTGCACGTTACCGCGCGATTAATTGTTTAAAAAAGTACCAACATGAATTAACCACAATGCCGATAGAAAACCAATCACCAGTATCCACAACGGATAAACCTTTCGAAAAAGAACTATGGGAAATTCAATTAGATGAATTACTGGCACCCCTCTCGGCAAAAGATCGTGCAATTTTCCAAGAACTCGCCGAGTCTAATACACCCAGCGAGGAAATTGCAGCAAAACATGGATTATCACGAGGCGCCCTTTATAATCGCGTTTCCCGTGCAAAAAACAAATTACGCCATTTCTTTCAAAAGGAAGGAGCGAAACAGAATGAAAAATGAAAAAGAAATCTATTATCTCCTCAACGAAATCAGAGTCGATGCCAGCGAATACGAAGATTTTGAGGTCTCTTTTTTTGAAAAAGAAAAATACTTTAGAAACGTTACATCCCGAATCAAACCAAACAAGCGTAAACAACCACTGCACCTTGTACTGGTAATGATCATGTTTTTTTTCGCTCTAGCAGCCTTTCCTCCGGTACAAGCTGCCATCCAAACCTTTTTAGGAGAAATTCGCTATTCCCTCTCCGAAGCACTTGGTGGTAATGATGCAACTAATGATGCAGTCGTATCCGTTCAACAAATAGATAAAATCGGAAATACCGATGTCAAAGTCGAGGATTTAATTTATTTAGAGGACAGACTGATAATCAATTTGCTAGTAAATATGGAAGGCACCGCTGATGAACTGGCCTTTTTGGGATTCGGTAATGTTGTTGTGACACTTGATGGCGAGCAAATTTCAACTCACAGCATCGGAAAAGGCAGCATTTTTGATAAAGAAAATAATATTTATAGTTCCATTATAGATATAAATTTGAGTAAACCTCTGAACCCAGAGCAGGAGCTAACAATCGGTATAGAAGCACAGGACATCTTGTATAACGACTACTCTGAGAATAGCAAAGAAAGCCCGATCAAAGAAACAGCCTTCTTCACGATTCAAACATCAGTAACGCAATTGATTCAGTACGTGAAAGAATACCCGATTAACATTCCAATTGAATATAAAGAAGGTACAATCACAATCGAACGGCTTATCACCCATCCCATTATTACATTATTGGAATTTAGTTACGACAATCCCGATGATACATTTCAACTGATTGAAATTAAGGGAACTGATGAGAATGGGCGTCATGTACTATTCCAACCCTATGACACGACGCACTCACCAGAGGGATGGTTCCTTACACACCAATTCCTGGAATCCGATTCCGAATTAAGTGCACAAGAACTATATGAGGCTGAAAAAATAACCTTACAGCTTTATAGTGCCGGCCATCCCGAAGGAGAGCAAGCTACATTCAAGCCATATGGCGAACCTTTCGAAATAAACTTAAAAATGCACCTCCCGGAATAAAGCGGGACGTGCATTTTTCTTACTTAGACAAATCGAATTTAACGACCTTATGTGCCTGTTTCATCAGAAGATGTGCGTTGTTTCCATACTGTAATCCAATTACCAGTTGACCGTGAACATAAAAATCTTCCAGCACACCATAACGTTGACTCACAGCTTCAGCACTTGGCCACAACACTTGTACCCCACCGAATGCTTCCGGCTGAAGGATGCGTTCATTCATTAATTGTCCCAATAAATCGGAATTCATCTGACTAATCTTTAAGTTTTGATTTTGACCGGTCGCATTTACCAAGTAATCGACCGCAACGTTCTCACTCTGCAGTTGGACTACAAACCCATTTTCCAAAGCATCTACTGCCTTCATCTTATCCCAGACCTTGATTTCGCCGGCATTCCAGGCTCTCATCAATTTTTCCAGTGATTCTTTTGGCATCGGGGTCCGAAAATGACGGAACAAAGGCTCATAGTGCGAATAAAACAAATCCCGATCCGCTTCGGTTAATGCAGCCATAAAATCAGCCAAATAGAAATCCATTTTGTGTATAATCCCTTGCAAGATGCCCAAATCCGTCTCTTCCCGCAACTGTTCGTTCAACTGTTCCTTACTGCCTTTGCCAAAGCGATAATTCAAATCGTTGAAGTTGATTTCCTTGTCTTCACATTCCAAATAAAACCATTCCACCATTTTTTTAAAAGGAACAAAGCCACCATGTAATTTCTTTTCGCGCTCCAAATTTTCGAGCGTCAAATATTTCAAATCCGCATCCAGTTCCAAACCACGATACAGGGAAAAATGCGCGTTCCGCGCAAAAAAACCAAGTTTATAATTTTTGCCCTGATTCCTTAAAAAACGCATTAAGTCTATGGAAGTTAAACCTGTTCCAATGATTCCGATGCGACTGCCTTCGGGAAAACCAGCCAGTTTCTCTTCAACCGGATAGGGATGAAGAATGAAATGCGGATGATTTTTTAATTGGTATGGGTCTTGATAAGGCAATTGTCCCATACAGAGATGTACTTTATCAAAAACGGTTTTGGTTGTTGCCGTCTCTACCTGGTACGTCCTATCCGCTAAAACACGAATTGCTGTTACATTTTTTTTAACTACTTTTGGTTTCAATATCTGCACGGCTTGGTCCAATTTTGTCTGCAAGTATTCTCCGTACCATTTCCGCGGAATAAAATCTTTATTCCCGGCAGATGCATCTTTATGCGCTCTGACCCAACTCACGAAATCATACTTGTCATCTTCTTCCAGACTCATAGTATCCGCAGTTTGGTTGATCAATAATAATTCCGAATCATCTTGATAAGGAATACCGGTCCCGAATGTTTTCGACTCATTAAATAATACAATTTCAAAATATTGGTAATCATCATACTCCGCCATTGCTTTTAATACACTGATGCCGGTAACTCCTACACCAACGATGGCAATTTTCTTCATAGTCCTGAATCTCCTTACAAATAACAGTTCTTATTTTGTAATTATTCTAATGTATATAAATCTATTATACATCAGATAAGTCTCAATAGTCAGCAAAAAGAGACCGGATTACTCCGATCTCTTTTTCCGCTATTCTGTTTTTCCATGACTATAAAAAATTACGTTAAACGAGCCTGTGTAGCGACCTTCACTATTTTTTTCAAAGCTAAATGTCTGAATGTTCCATACGCGTTCCATTCCTGACAAAGTTTCCAATAATGCCACCATATTATCTGGTGTATCGCTTGTCATGGTTACTTGATAAACACTTTCACGGTAAGCTTCATCCATGCCTTCAATGGCTTGTGGTTCCAAACTACGAGAGAAACTATTGATGGTCACGGAATTTTGAGCAGCTGCCTTTTCCAAATCAACCACGTCTTTATTGACTTTCTCACCTTCTGGCAAGAAAGCTTGTGTGGCTTCATATTCCGTTTCGATTTCTTCCAAAAAAGTTTCATCAGGCGGATAGGATTCCAGCAACGTTTTTTGTTCTTCGACCAGATTTGCCGTGATAGCGGTTCGTTCCTTGACAGGATCGATAAGGTAAACTGTGCCATAAACGAGGCCACCCAATACCATCGCGACCATGATAAACAAAATCGAAAAAGCGGTTCGGTTCCATTCTAATTTCATGGCTGGACCTCCCCTCGCAAAGCATCTTCATCAAGCGTTAGCCATATTTCAGCCAAAGAACCAGCTTCCTCGGCTTGGTTTTCCACACGTATTAATTGAACATTCGTAACGTAAGCTTGTTGACGATATTTCAAAATCGTTTCATCTATTTCCTTCACAGATAAATCGTTCAAAACCAGCGTCACTTGGTTGGTTTCATCCAAACTGAAGGTTATGATAGTTGCCGAACCGCCTGGAATAATAGAAATGATTGCCTCTGCAGCAGTCGCCATCGGATATTGTCTTTCTTCGAATAGTACTTTATCTTCATTAAGTTGCGCTGCCGTTTGCTGATAGTGCTTCATTTGCCTTGAAATGGTTATCCGATTCGCTTCATCCGCTAGCCAATTACTATTTCTGTCATCGGTATTCAGCAGAAAAGCACGCGTCATAAATAAGTAAATACCAATGCCTAAAAGCAGCAAGAAGGAGAGTAGTGTGAGTAAATGAGGAAGGTAGTTTTTTTGTTTTTTTTCAAAAAAATTGACTTCAAACACTGGTTACATCTCCCCTCTTCATTTTTTTGCCTGGTTTATTTTTTAATGACAAGCCGTAAAGCGGTAAGTACTTGGACGCAATTTCCTCAGGTCGGCTGATGGTGAGAATCGGCAAGAAGAAGCGATTCTCCATGTTTTTTTTCAGTTCTTCGAAATGAGGAAAATTCCCTGCAAGAACGATTTGGGTAATGCCTGTTGTTCCATCTAAGACGGAATAGCGATAAAACTCCAAAAATCGCTCAATCGTATCCAGATTTTCTTTGATACTCATTTGCAACGTGTCCTGGTCCCCTTTCCAGGCCCATTTTCCTTCAGGTGAAAGACTCCATAACTCAGACACTGCTGGATTTCGTGAATGCCTTGCAAACTGTGGTAAATGTTTGTTGAATACCATCATGGAAGTATGGGTGGGACTCCATTGCAATACTAATGTGTGTTCCTCTTCTCCCAACTGGATGACACCGTTCTGTTGCATCATGCGATAAAGGCATAATGAAGAAATATCCGCAACGTCGGGTTTTAAGGATGCTTCGGTTAATATATTCTCAAAGTCTTTTATCGTATCGGTTGGGTACAGCAATAATAAAACCGTTTGTTCATTTTCAATTTGCGAAGTCACCTCATGATGAAAGCTCGTATTCTTAAAAGGTGAGCGAATCGACTGACCGATGTGTAAAGTAAGATATTCCTTCACCTCGGACCCAGTTAGTTGACCAGGGATGACTTCTTCACGAATCGTAATCAACGCATCCGGCAATAAAATAGAGGTCTTGGCATTTTTCCATTTTTTCTCCGTTATCAATGCTTGGAGACGGTTCTGGATGAGTGAAGGATTAATAATTCTTCCTTCATGTATGATTTCTGTCTCGAACTGTAATTCATTTTTTTCGATAATTTTTTTTGATTGTGCGTCCAACGCAAGATAGCGAATACGCGATTCAAGAAATTCAAAATACAAGAAAACTTTTTTTTGAAATAACATCTTCCACCTCTTCATTTCTATCAAAATCCGATTAACGCCAGGTACCAGGTTATCATGGTTTTTCCGTAATAGAGTGCCGTTAGAGTTGCCAGCCCAATATACGGACCAAAGGGAATCATCAATTTCTTATTACCCTTTTTTACTTTCATTGTTACGAGACCACCAATGGTTCCATAAACGGTTGAAAGGAAGAACAGAAGCAGAAACCCTTTTAATCCAAAAACAAACCCCAACAAAGTCAAGTACTTCAAGTCTCCAGCACCCATTCCCCCTTTAGACAGAATCAGGATGAATAATAATAGAAAGAATGCTGTTCCCGCACCTAATAGTGCACTCTGGATAGTTATGGGTGAAAATATAAGTTGGTATACAACAAATAATGGCACGAAAAAGATCAGAATTTTATTGGGAATGCGACGATAGGCTATATCCGCTACAGTAACGGGAATCACTAAACTAATTAATAGAAGCCCTAAAATAGTTTTCGGGTTCCAACCGAACTGCAAATACGTAAAAGCAAATAATAAACCGGTCGTAAATTCCATGATGGGATACAACGGAGAGATCGTTTCACTGCAGGTCCGGCATTTTCCTTTTTGGATAGCAAACGACCAAACAGGGATTAACTCTTTCCATGATAATGTACGCTGGCAAGTGTCACAATAGGAGCGCTGTTGGGTGAATAAGGTCCCATTAGGCACACGTAGGCCTACTACGTTGAAGAAGGAACCGAATATGAGGCCGTAAATGAAAAATAATATGGCTATTAGAATCTGCATGGTTTTGCTCCTCTAAAGTAAGAAAGACTCCGCGGGGGAGTCTTTCTATATTTATTCTATTTGGTATCTTTATTTCTATCACCCAAAGCAATTTCTTTACTTATAGGATCTGTGCCCCCATAAGTGACATCTTCTTCAATATAATTTTTATCTTTTAAAGTTTGGATAGACACACTAGTAGCTGTATCATTTTCAATAAAATATAGTTGTGCTGCATCCATAACTAATTCTGTTTGGACAGCACTTGCGTCTGCCTTAGAGTTCCCAATTACATTCCCAATCAAAGGAATCGAAATACCAACTATTACCGCTAAAATAGCCAATACCGCTAGCAATTCTACTAATGTAAATCCGTCTTCTTTGTTTAACAATTGTTTGATTTTATTTCTCATTTTCTTTCCCTCCACCTATTTTTACTTAAATATCAATAACTAATCTTTAATAAGCAAACAATTTATAAACACAAATGTTTACCTTTTCAATTATATATTTTTATAATCACTTCTGCAATATATATATTAAAAAATTATCATCTCATTTAGAATGTCTGGAACATACTGAACATCGGTACCACAATGGCCATCACGATGAAGCCGACAATAACCGATAAAACGATAATCATGATTGGCTCAATCAATGATTGTAATTTATCGGAGGCTTCTTGTAATTCTTGATCATAAATATCGGAAACCTTCTTGAGCATGGTATCCAATTCGCCACTCGATTCACCGACCTGAATCATTTGAACAATCAATGCTGGAAAAAACCAGTGTCCCACCATGGCTTTCGCCAGAGATTCCCCTTGTTCAACATCTCTTCTCGCTTCCATCAATACATCGCCGACTACGCGATTCCCCACTACTTGACTCGTAATCTTGATGGCGTCCAAAATCGGAACCGAACTATTTAACAAGGAGCTCAATGTTTGGGTCATACGGGCCAACAAAGTTTTTTGCATAAACATTCCAACGACCGGCATTTTCAAGATAAATGTATCCCACAGGTAGGTATATTTTTCATTTTGAGCCAGCTGTTTAAGTACAACACCAGCTATCCCCATCATTATTAAAATAAACCACCAATAATCCTTGAAAAAATTGCTGAGACTCAAAACTCCCTTTGTGATTGCCGGCAATTCTTCGCCCATCGAAGCAAACATATCGCTAAAGACAGGTACGATAAAGACCAATAGAAAAATAGTGATAACCAAGGCCAAAACACCAACTACCAGTGGATATGTCATTGCTGTTTCAACTTTCTTCTTGATACGGTATTGCTTCTCATAATAGGTTGCCATTTGGTCCAGCACTTCTTCTAGGCGCCCACTGGCTTCTGCTGAATGAATCATGTGGACTAATAATTCCGGAAAAATTGGGGACTGGTTTGCCATCGCAGAAGACAGTGCTTCACCCTCTCTTATCTCCGCTGCCAAATTTTCTAAAGCTTCCTTAAGAAGGGTGTCGCTTGTTTGCTCTGCAAGTAGTTCAACGGCATCGACCAACAAAATACCTGCATTCAACAACGTTGCAAATTGCCGTAAGAAAATAATAAAATCCTTTTGTTTAAGTGTCTTTCTCAAATTGATATCTTTATTCAATGCCACATTTAGCGGCTCGACTCGATAAACCACCAAACTCATTTGCTGTAATTCTTGAAGTGCTTCTTTTTTATTGGTACTTTCGATTTTTCCTTTCATCAACTTGCCATCACTGGTTTTGGCCCTGTAAGCAAAAACTGCCACTTGTTCACCTCCTTATCATTACATCTGATTGCGTGAAATTTTTCCTTCTTTAAGCAATTGGTTCATACTCATCGCCATCGTGTGCATGCCTTGGTCGCTTGAGGTTTGTAAGACATTTGGTATTTGATGCATTTTTTCATTGCGGATTAAATTTTTGATTGCCGGATTATTGATCAACAACTCCGTCGCAACAACACGCCCTCGTCCTTCTTTCGTCGGCAACAAATGTTGCGACATAATCGCAATCAAAACATTCGCCAGCATCAACCTGACCTGATTACGTTGATTTCCTGGGAATACATCAATCATGCGTTCGATACTGTTTGTAGTATCCGCGGTATGCAACGTCCCTAAAACTAAATGACCCGTTTCTGCCGCGGTTATTGCGGTAGCTATTGTTTCCAAATCCCGCAACTCACCCACCAGGATGACATCTGGATTCTGACGCAAGCTCGCCCGTAACCCCTGTTGAAAAGAAGTTGCATCAAACCCGATCTCTCTTTGAACGATTAGCGATTTGTTATGGGCATGCAAATATTCGATTGGGTCTTCCAATGTAATGATATGACGATTTTGCGTTTGATTCATGTAGTTAATCAAAGCAGCCAATGACGTCGTTTTTCCACTTCCAGTGGGACCGGTCACCAAAAAGAGCCCTTGTGATTGTTCCATCAATTTTTTTGTTATGGACGGGATTCCCAGTGTTTCTACCCCTGGTATTTCGGTTGATATAACCCGAAAGGCTAGCGAGAGTGAGTTACGTTGGTAAAAAACATTCACACGAAATCGGGCCACACCATTAATTCCATAAGAAAAATCAATATCACGTTTTGTTTCTAATTTTAAAAGCATTTCTTCCGCCAACAAAGTTTCTGTAAACATCTTTGTATCTTGATAGGTTAATACCGATCCAGGTTGCGGCAGGAGTTTACCATCAATCCGAAAAATTGGCACACTCCCTGCTACCAAGTGAACATCTGATGCATTCGCATAAAAAGCTTCTGTCAGTAATTTATTTAGCTTTTCCATTATTTCATCCTTTAGTCTTCTATTGAAGCGACACGCAAGACTTCATCTAACGTTGTTTTTCCGGTTTTAACTTTCATCAGCCCATCATCTATGAGGAAATGACTATCTTTTTGGCGAATATAAGCTTTCATTTTCTGGAAAGAAGTTTTGTTCATCAGTAATCGTTTCATTTCCTCATCCATAACGACTAATTCATGAATGGCCAAACGCCCCCGGTAGCCCGTATGGCGGCAGGCGTCACATCCCTTTCCGAACGTGAGCGTGTCAATCGTTTGTCCCCGTCTTTGAAAAACATCTTTTTCTAACGGGGTTGCTGCGCGTGTATACGCACAATCCTTGCAGATACGCTTAACCAAACGCTGCGCAACGACCCCGCTTAAAGCAGAGGTAATCAGATACGGCTCAATCCCCATATCCATTAATCTTGGGATGGCCTCAATTGCACTATTGGTATGAAGCGTACTGAAAACCAAATGACCCGTTAACGCAGCTCGGATACTATTTTCAGCCGTTTCCCCGTCACGGATTTCTCCGACCATGATAACATTGGGGTCTTGGCGTAATACGGAACGCAGACCGGCCGCAAAAGTGAGCCCGATTTGCGCATTGACTTGCACTTGATTGATGCCTTCAAGTTGATACTCTACAGGATCTTCAATTGTTATGATATTCAGATCAGGACGATTCAGTTCATTTAAGGAACCATACAGCGTGGACGTTTTCCCTGAACCTGTTGGGCCAGTCAAAAGAACAAGGCCGGAAGGTTGTTGGAGCAATTTTTGATAGGCTTCCAGGACATCAGGTTCAAAACCCAAATCGGTCACTTTTTTAAATAAATTCGACATATCCAAGATTCGAAGAACCACTTTTTCACCGAAGACTGTCGGCAAGGTCGAAACCCGTAAATTTGTTTTTTTATCCAGAATTTCCGTGCTTATGCGCCCATCTTGAGGAAGGCGCGTTTCCGTCACATTCAATCCTGCCATTATTTTGATACGTGCAACTAATGCGTTCATCAATGATTTTGGCAAGGGTCTATCCGTTCGCAAGACCCCATCAATCCGATAACGCACCAGCACTTGATGCTCGGTTTGGTCCAAATGAATATCTGAAGCCCGCAAGGTCAACCCCGTCTCCAGTACTTGATTTAAGATACGGACCGCTGGCGCGTCTTCCCCTTCAATATGCTCTATATTCACTTCTTTCGAGTCATAGACACGGCTTATCGTTTGCAACAAATCATCTCTCGTGGCAATCACCGGTTGAACGATATAACCGGTCGCGAATTCCAGCTCTTCGATGGCATAGAAATCCAGCGGATCATTCATGGCTACAATTAGTTTGGGACCATCTTTTTTTATTGGAAGCAATAATTTTGACTGTGCAAATTCTTTTGAAGTCAGTTCCGCTAGGGACATATCAATGGGATATTGATAAAGCGAGACACTATCTAATTTAAGTTGAATTTCCAAAACATCCAGTAATTGCTTCTCTGTTATATAGCCCTGCTCAACCAATGCATTCCCGAGCTTTTGATCATCTTTTTTTCGTTCCAGCGCTTCAATAATTTGTAATTCCGAAATAATTCCTTCTTCTTTAAGTAAATCACCTAATTTTTTCTTCCTAAAGTCTGGCAAGTGCTCACTTCCTTTCTAGTTTGGTTCGACTAATGGACCTGTTGAAAATAAATCTAAAGTGTCTGCTCCCGTATTGGAATTATTTGTTCCAAAAGGAAAACCAGCAGTATCGATCCTTTGATAAAATAAGCTCGTTCCTCCGCTCATCATAAAAGATTCAGAAACGACATTTCCGGAGATTGAATATGAACCCGACAACGTTACTTTTCCATTCGGGGCAATAAGCAACATTTTTGATGACTCACCATTTCGACCTCCGGAAAGTTCCACCAAGTTACCCCCTACAAGGACAATTCCGTTGACTAGCGTACTGTTTGCTTTTAGATCTGAGCGAGTAAAAACTAAATTACCATTAATTTCCGAGGTACCCCAGCTACTTAGGGTTGCCGAGTTTGTTCCTAAATATATTAGGTTAAATTGGTTTCTGGACCCATTAGAATTTATTCTCACTGTTCCAATAATATTTAAGGTATTTTTTACTACAATGGTTATCGTCCCGTCCCCTACTACCTTTATTTCAGGAGCTTGTAAATCCAGTTCATTCACAAAAATTGTAATATTCTTTCCATTCGTATTTATTTTAAAATTGTTACCATTGTTGAGCCTCACATAAATTTTGTTAAAAGATACATCACTGTTTGTTGTATACTCAAAAACTTCATTCCATTTTTCATGTGTTAAATTTTGACTAGTACCAACCGTTTTATTTTTCCAATCATCATCAATTTTTTGAATGATAGATTTATATGGACTCATATCAAACTTTGCTGAAGCTATTTTAAGTTTAGGCATTCTATTCTCAATACCAAATTGTTTAGGATAATCCAGCAATTGATTCGCAGGTATTATATTTTGATGGTAAAGAATTGAATTGTTAAAAATTGGCCAGCCACTCACTAGAAAGCCTTTAGCTAGATTAGAATTCGTATAAATGTCGCCTTGTAATGTTCCATTGCCTATTTCTATTCCACCATCTGTTACGAGAGCAGCCGATTCCTGTAAAGAAGGCAACGTTTTCCCATTATTTTTTTCTATCCAATTTATGTCAACCAACTGTTCTACAGTTTTCTCTCTCTTTCCAACGATACCCGTCGAGTATATTGTAAATCTGGATTCATTATCTGAATGAAATACAATTTTAATTTTTGCTCGGGCATTTTTCTCACTTTGAGTTGAAAAATTGGACACTGTTTTCCCGTCTTGATTTGACATATATGTATTTATATTTGAAAAGAAAATAGCTTTTGTCTGACTAGAGGCATATATTTTATTGATGTCTTTTTCGACCTCTTCCACAACAGTTCTCGCCCCGGCCTCGGCAATATAATAAGCAGAGGTACTGTCCTGATTTTCATGGGCAAGGCGGTAGCTGCCGACTGTTACCATACCTACGGATATCCCCAGTATAGATAGGACCATCAAAACAAGCAGGGTATAAACCAATGCACCACCTTGTTCATTATTGAGCATTTTTTTCAATCCAGGTTTGAGCATGTGTTTCACCTTCTCATATGAATGGTTGTCTGGTATTCTTTACCGGCATTACTAATCAACTTGATTTTGACATTCTTGTTATCAATCAGTTCAAAACTTGCTTTTTTGACATCTTCAGCGATAACGCGATTATCGTTCTCAATCAGCTGCGTGCCAGCATGGCTAAAGACCAATGTTTCATCAATTGTAATACTGTCGCCAGTCGTAGTTACTTTCCCAGCTTTACGAATTTCTTTTGATAGCAGTGCCATGCTATATGTATAATCATTTGATTGGCCAGCTGAATCAGTCTGCCTGTCGTATTGTTTCATTCCATACAGCAATACTGAGCCCACAAGTGAGATAACAATCGAAAGAAGTGCAAGTGCAGCCAGTAGTTCTACCAAGGTAAAAGCTCTCTCATCACTCATTTTCTCCAGCTTCCGAGAAAGAAATCCGTGATTCCATTTTTGCAAGCTCTTCCCCCCTTTTTGATACAGTCACAACGACAGTGTATGGGTTCTCAGCCCCTTCAAAAATATACGCGATGTCAAAATCAGAATTATTCAAGCTCATATCCTCTTCAGAATATTTCCTTCGAGTCTGAGAAAAACTATTTTCCTCCGCTAAAGCATTCATTATTTCTAAATGTTCCTGCGCTATAAATGTTGCCTCATTCACTTCATCGATGCGGTTATTGGTTTTAGCTGCCTGTAAGAAGAAGGACAGAAACCCGGTAATGATAATTGAGAGCAAAAAAATAGAAGCTAGCAGCTCTATCAATGTCACACCGCTATCTTGTTTGACGATTTCATTTCTTATTGTTTTTATTTTATTTACCATTGTTGGGCCCTTTTCGAACTCGCTATTAGTTTTTATATGCTACTTATTTAATCAAAGTATATTCTTTCCTGACATAAGTGTCAACGACATTTGTTTGTGTTTCCATGCATATAGACATTTTCTAACTCATATTATGACCATATTTCATAAAATAGTAAAACAACTGTTTAATTCGCAAATAAAAAACACCTCCTGAAAAGGTGTTTAAAATTGATTTATTTCTTTCTTTTGTACTTTTCCTTCTGACCCTGAACTAACCGTTAACTGATTTCTTCCATTTTCTTTCGATTGGTACATTGCGCGATCAGCTCTTTTCCAAAGTCTATTCAAGGACTCTCCTTCTTCGGAAAATGCCAGACCCACGGATAATGTAACTGAAGTCAGCTGCTCCCGGTTTAAAGGAATGGGGCGATTCACGACATTATCCATAACGTCAACAATCAAGAGTTCCGCCTCTTTACGGGTCATGCCTACCATCACAATAGCGAACTCTTCCCCACCTACGCGGTAAGTTAATGCATTTGGAGCGGAGTAAGCAGAAAGAACTTGCGCAACTCCCCACAGTATTTTATCTCCAGCTGCATGACCATACGTGTCATTAAAGGTTTTGAATAGATCTAAATCAATTAAAGCAATGCTGATAGCTATCTGTCTATTTTTTTCAAGGATTTCTAAACGCTCTTTAAATTTTCGTACATTCAGCAAACGCGTAAGATAATCGTAATCTGATCTTTCCCTCAAAATCCGCAAATCATTCATCTGCAGGTATAATCCACTCATAATGACATAAGAAACAGAGCCCAGTATACAAAAGAATAGAATGGTTCTTGGCAAATCACGTAAAACAAAAAATACCGTTAACGATTTGAGGACCACATTATATAAAATTAAAACGATTAACTGTCCATATGCTTCCAAACGCTTTGCTGCCACTATTTTTACTACATACATAGACGACGCAAAGACAAATGTAGAAACAAGCCCCATTAATAAAGGAGCATGTCCGGTCACATACAAATGGTACGCCTCGACAAGTAACATACTAGGTAAAGTAATCTTCCAACCAAAATAAGTCATCGAAATACTGAAAAATAAAGCTCGGCCGTCTATCGGCACGCCCATGAAGAAAACAGATAAATGTATGAGTGCGACCCCGACTAGTGTCTCCGCTACCACAAAAGTAGATAATTCTTGAAATGTGAAGTTCTTTTTATCAGAAATCGCATAATTACTGCGGAAATAAAAATAAATGGGCATGAAGATGACTGCCATATTAGCAATTATTGTACTAAACATACTATTCTCCTATTTTAGGAACTGATTCTATAAAACGATTCCTCGTCCCCAGTAATATCCTTGCTGATAAACTGCTCCCATTTCATGAAGTTCATGTGCTAATTGCGCGTCTTCAACCGCTTCAATTACTAAAGACACATCATAGCAATTGGAAATCTTTATCCATCTTTCAACAAAATGTAAAATGAGTGGACGTTCCATCATCCGAAAAGGTAATAAAGAAAACTTAATGATGGTTACTAAATCGATGTGTTCCATGACAAATTGTAAACTGTTCAACCCGCTGTCGATGTCATCCAAAGCGATTTTAAAACCTAGTGCATTTATATCCTGCATCCACTGCCTCGTTGAATAAGTATTAAGAACATAATTATCCGGTGGCATTTCCGTAAATTCTATCGTGATACGATCACTATGAGTTTGAATCGCCTTTAAAAATTCCCAGGTGGAGCCATATGATAATTGTTGATGGTGCAAATTAATAGATAAATCGACATCCGTTCGACATTTCATAAAATCATAGACCATTTCCTTATATTCGTCCAGTAAAATTTCGTTGCTTGTTTCATTGCTGATGAGATCCATAAATAAATCAAAAGGAAACCTTGCATCATCTTTTGAGCGCAAGAGCACTTCATACGAACAGATATGTTGCGATTTAGCACACATCGTTCGGATGATGGGTTGGAATACAAAATATAAACCAGCTACTTTTTCTTTGATAGCAATTGAAGTCAAAATAGGAGATTCCCTTTCTTTCCACCTTATAATAAGGGTTACTGTTCAATCTGTTTTCATTATGAATTATTTTTTTGTCCAAAGCTATGACATCTTATAATATCGGCAATAAGTTAATAAAATTAACAGTAAACTACCATAAAACGGCAAAAAAATAAGACCCTTTTCGGATGAAAAGGGTCTTATTAAGGCTCTATAATAAATGGTGTTGGTAGGTATTCTTCTCGGAAATCCCGAAGGACGGTGGGGTTGCTTGTGGCCGTGTCAAGGATGCAATGCGAAAGTAGGGACCGTTGGCGCTTCAGCGTCTACGGTCCCTTTGAGGCTTGCAAGCCCGGAGACTACAGGCTCAGGGCGGTCCCACGGCAGTACACAAGCAAACACGCAGGCCGAAGGGCATTTCCTTCACCAACACCAGATAACCAAGAACCCTTATTAATATAATAATATCAACTTTCAATAATTTTCTGGAAAAATGGCACATCTAAATATTCGACCGATTTGCGCGTCATCGAAATTTTCTTTTCTTCTGTCAGCATCTTCACGACCCGGCTGGCTGTTTCCCGGGTCGTGCCTGCGACGATGCCTAAATCACTGATAGTCATGGGGTAATTAATAATGCGCTTGTTCCCTCTCTCCAAGCTTAAATCTTCCATCCAGATAGCCAATGTATGAATAACTTTTTGAGTTGCGTTTGGTATAGTCGTCATCTGAATCCGTTTCTCCAGAAAACGGATTATTTTCGTGGCTTGCTGGTACATAAATATCAATTGTTCGGCATTTTGTTTTACAAGGTCATTGATAACAGCTTGCGGTATCAACATCAAATCAACATCTGTCTGTGCATAGCCCGTATAATTATAGTATTTCCCCCGTAATACCCCACCGTAAGGAAAAAATGTATGATCGGAAACATAATCCACGTAGGCATATTCTCCCGAATCATCCATCTTTTCCAGCTTGATCAATCCTTTAAACAGATAATACGCGTACTGATTCGGATCTTCCTGGAAAAAAATTATTTGGCCTTTCTGGTACTGGTGAAAAATAGAGGTCGATGCAATAGTCAGGATTTCCTCGTTCGAAAAACGCCGGAAAAATTCCTCCTCCTGGATATTTGAAAGGTATAATTCTAAGTCACGGTTAACCACTAGGTGCCTCCTTACTGTATGAAGCGAGTGCTCTTACATTTTTTCAGGAACCTCGATACCCAGTAAATGCAAACCATCTTTCAAGACGATTGACGTTGCTTCCACTAATGCCATCCGCGATTCCAATTGCTCATTCTGTTCTAAAATACGCGTATTACCATAGTATTTATTAAATACTTGAGCCACTTGGATTAAGTATTTCGTCAAAACGGATGGCTCATATCCGGCTGCTGCTTGCTTGATTATTTTGCCATAATCTTCTATTTTTTTGATGATTTCCCAGCTATAGTCATCTTCCAAACCAAAAGTTTTTTCAGGATTTATTTTCTTGGCATATTTTTCCAAAAGACTGCGCGCCCGCACATAGGAATATTGTACATATGGCCCGGTTTCACCTTCAAATTGAACAATTTCTTCAATCTTGAAATCGAAACTATTCAGACGGTCTTTTTTCAAATCATGGAAAATAACGGCACCCACCCCTACTTGACGTGCAACTTCATCCTGATTTTCCAACTCAGGGTTTTTCTGTAATATTTGTTCCTTTGCCAATTTCATCGCTTCATTTAAAACATCTTCGAGCAGGATAATTTTACCTTTACGTGTTGATAATTTCTTGCCACCTAGCGTAATCAATCCAAAAGGTACATGATGCATGTTATCTGCCCATTCATGACCAAGGCGTTTCAAAACAGCTTTAAGTTGCTTAAAGTGATTGGCTTGTTCATTTCCAACGACATAGACACTTTCCACAAAATCGTAGGTACGTTTCCGATAGTAAGCAGTCGCCAAGTCACGTGTTAAGTACAACGTTGCCCCATCCGATTTTTTTATCAAGGCTGGAGGTAAACCCTCCTCATCCAAACGCACAATGGTCGCACCATTTTCAACAGTCGAGATATTTCCTTTTTCCAAGTCGTCAAGTATTTCCTGCATCTTATCGTTGTAAAATGACTCTCCGTTGTAAGAGTCAAACGCTATCCCCAAGATTGCATAGATTTTATTAAATTCCTGTAGCGACTCTTCCTTAAACCAGTTCCACAGCTTGTACATTTCTTCGTCGCCCTCTTCGAGCTTCTTGAAAGCTGCACGAGCGTCTTCTTCCAAGGTGGGATCCAAATCAGCTTTGTCGTGGAAATCAACATATAATTTAACCAATTCATTAACTGGATCACGTTTGATGACTTCTTCATCGCCCCATTTTTTGTAGGCTACGATTAACTTTCCAAATTGTGTTCCCCAGTCTCCTAAGTGGTTAATCCGGATAACATTATAATTCAATTTCTCCATAATATTCCCTACGGCATTGCCGATAACAGTCGAGCGCAAGTGCCCCATCGACATGGGTTTGGCAATATTCGGGGATGACATATCAACCGGTACGTTCCCGCCTTTACCTAAATCCTGATAACCATAGTGTTCACGCTGTGTCAGTACGTTATTTAAAACGATGTTACTGAATGTTTTTCGATTGAACTTGAAATTGATATAAGGACCAATCGTCTGAACCGACTCAAAGAAGTCGGTATTCATTTTCTCAACCAGTTCTTTGGCGATTTGGTTGGGTGCTTGGTGGTATATTTTTGCCAATGCAAAAACAGGAAATGCTAAATCACCAAATTCCGGGTTACTCGGAACCTCAATCAAATCGGTTATTTCCTCTTCTGACAAGTGGTCCCCTACCAAAGGAAATAGCGCTTTCAAAATATTTTCCTTAAAATCCATGAAAAGAACCCTCTCTCTACTCATAATACCAATAACCCCTAGAAACTTCCATTTATTTCTGGGAGGGTTCTAGGGGTTTGATTGATATTTGCTATTTTGTAATAATAGTTCCGGCATTTGAATCAATCAAACGGCCAATATTCTCCAACGACGTAATGATTGCGGTATTTGTTTCACCACTTGTGGCAAAATCGATAGCCGCTTCCACTTTCGGCAACATACTACCAGGAGCAAATTGTTTTTCTTCGATGTAGGCTTTTAGTTCGGAAACCGTCACATGCTCTAGTTTCTTTTGATCTGGTTTATTAAAGTTGACGAACACATAATCCACACCGGTTAAAACTACAAATAAATCAGCTTTTAGCTGGCTGGCTAACTGTTGGGAAGCAAAGTCCTTGTCAATGACAGCCTCCACACCTTCTAGGTGCCCGTTCGCTTTTTCAATGACAGGAATACCACCACCCCCACCGGCAATCACGATTTGGCCTGTTTCCACCAAGCTGGAAATGGTGTCGATTTCTTTGATAGCAACCGGTTTTGGCGATGGTACGACTTTACGCCAACCGCGGTTCGCATCTTCCTTGAAAGTTCCTTTACCTTTGGCCATTTCATTTTTGGCTTCTTCTTCACTGTAAAACGGTCCAATTGGTTTAGTGGGATTTTGAAAGGCAGGATCGGCTTCATCAACAATCACTTGTGTCACGATGGTCGCGACATTTTTATTTATTTTTCTATCAGTCAATGCGTTTTGTAGCGCATTTTGTAACCAGTAACCAATACTCCCTTCAGTCATGGCGACTAAGCTATCAAGCGGGAAAGCCGGATTTTTAGCGGAATCAGCTTCCAAGTTTTGTAATAAGAGGTTTCCTACTTGTGGGCCGTTACCATGTGTAATGATTAACTCATCACCATTTTCGATAAATTTGACCAGATGCTCGGCAGTTTCCCAAACCGCTTTTTTTTGTGCTTCTGCAGATGGGTTGTCCACCAGAATGGCATTTCCCCCAAGTGCTACTACAATTTTACGTCCCATATGTTTTCTCCTTTTTGATTCCAAAGAAATTCTGGCATCAGCATTTCTGAATATTATAACAAAATTGAGAGCTTAGTAAATGAATATTTACCAACCTAACATGGCAAAGATTACCAATAGTAAGATGGTGACCACGAAAACAATACCGAGTAACTTGGCCATGAACTTCCACCAAGTCGTAATTTCCAATCCTGCAATCGCCATTGCCCCCATTACAACCCCAGAAGTTGGTGTAATCAAGTTGACAATACCGGAAGCGGATTGATAAGCGGTGATTACTAAACTCTCAGAAACACCGGCAAAGTTTCCTAACGGTGCCATGATGCCCATCGTCGCTGCTGCAAGTCCGGAAGTAGATGGGATCAGGATGGATAGCGGGATATAGAAAATGTAGGTCATGGCGATAAAGATACTTTCAGATAAACCACTCAACGCTTGTTCACCCCAATAAAGAACCGTTGCCGTAATTTGACCATCATTCATAACAACCTGAATACCACGCGCAATCGCAACAACCAAAGCAACACTTAAAAGATCTTTTGTTCCTTCAAGGAAAACATGGATATAACGTGGTTCTGAGATACCATAGACCATCGCGATAATAATAGACATGATAAAGAATAGCACCGTGATCTCGTTTAAATACCACCAGCCAAACGGAAGGAAGCTTTGCCCAACTAGTGGACCAAGTATTGGTGTTTCACTGATAGTCGTATAGATGTCTTCAAAGAAGGTAAAGCCTGGGAACAAATCGCTCCATGGAATCAAGCCAATAATCATGATTACAAATGACAAAGCGAATAAAATCAAGACTGTTCTTTGTTTGCTTGTCATTTCACCGATATTTTCTTTTACGGCGAATGTTTTTTTCTGCTCATCCATAATGTCGGAAATATAGGAATTTTTTTTGTCTTCTTGTACGCGCTTGGCATAACGGGAGACATACACTGCCCCAATCACATACATGACGATGAAAAAGATTACCCGGGGAACAATACCGTCCGCCAAGTTAATACCAGCCATCGCTGAAGCAATACCGGTCGCAAATGGGTTAACTGTTGAAGACAAAACGCCCAGACCGGAGCCCACCAGAATAACCGCAACCGCCGACAGTGAGTCAAACCCTACCGTTACCATCAACGGAATCAACAGTGCATAGAAAGCCATCGTTTCCTCCGCCATCCCATAGGTTGATCCACCCAGGGCAAAAATAAACATCAAGATCCAAATGAGCCGTGACATGTTTTTTTCGTTCTTTTTGATAACAGCGGAAATACCGGCGTCAATGGCACCCGTCTCCGTAACGATCGCCAGGAATCCACCAATCACTAAAATAAAGAGGGAAATTTCAATTGCACCCTGCGTTGCATCCGTCCCGACCATTCCTTTGAATGGTGCTGAGAGGATATCCCAGATTCCTTGTGGTGTTGCCTCAACCGCATGGTAGGTACCACTTAATACCTCACCGTCAGCATTTAAATCGTATTGGCCTGCAGGGATAATCCACGTCAAAATAGCAGTAAGTATGATGATAATAAACAATATTGTATAGGAAGTTGGCATCTTAAACTTTTTCTTATTCGTTTCGGCCATTTTTTTCACATCCCCATAAATCCAGGATTGAGAAGGCTAACGCTCAATCCTGGTTTTTATTTGTCCTAAACCCGTGGAATGAAGAGGTTGCCGTTTGTGACTGCCATAATTGCCTTGATGGAATGCATCCGGTTTTCCGCTTGCTGGAATTGACGTGCTTGTGGTCCCCGGAATACTTCGTCGGTTACTTCCATTTCACTAACACCATATTTTGCCGCAACGTCCTTGCCGTAGACCGTTTCGGTATCATGGAATGCTGGTAAACAGTGCAACAAAATCCAGTCGCCTTCGATATGATCTGTCAATTCTTTATTGATTTGATACGGAGTAAGAAGTTTAACCCGTTCTTCGAATTTCGCTTCTTCTCCCATCGAAACCCATACGTCGGTGTATAGTGCATCGGCATCTTTGACGGCAGCATGTGTCTCACTGGTGATTTCAATGACCGCTCCTGATTCTTCAGCATATTTTTTGGCCATTTCCACCAATTTTTCATCAGGGAACAATGATTCAGGCGTTGAAATTGTAATATTGACACCCAGGATGGCGCCGGTGATCAGTAAACTGTTTGCAACGTTGTTACGTCCATCGCCCAAATAAACTAACTTTTTGCCTTTGATTTCACCGAATTCTTCTTTTAATGTCATAAAGTCAGCAATCATTTGCGTTGGGTGCCACGCATCCGTCAGGCCGTTCCAAACTGGAACACCCGCATATTTACCCAAATCCTCTACCATTTCTTGGCTGAAGCCCCGGAATTCAATCCCATCGAACATACTTCCCAGTACTTTAGCAGTGTCTTCAACCGATTCTTTTTTACCCAGTTGAATATCATTTGCACCCAGGAATTCTGGAGATGCTCCTAAATCATTCGTTGCCACAGTAAAGGCAGCACGCGTCCGGGTTGATGTCTTTTCGAACAGTAAGGCGATGTTTTGCCCTTTCAGGTATTGGTGTGGAATTCCTCTTTTTTTCAGGTCTTTCAAATGAATAGAGAAATCAATCAAATAGTTTAGTTCATCTTTCGAAAAGTCGATTTCTTTCAAAAAGTTTCTTCCTTGGAACATGTGAATTTCCCCTTTTATATTTTATTTAAATATTTTCTCTGTAAACCGGCATACTCATGCAGCGCGGACCCCCACGACCCCGTACAAGTTCACTGCCATCAAATTCATAGACTTTAACCCCTGCTTCACGTAACAGTTGATTCGTGACCGTATTACGGTTATAGACAATCACTTCACCCGGTGCAATTGCCAAAGTATTGGAACCATCATTCCATTGTTCCCGGGCTGCTACAACCGGGTCTCCCCCGCCACAACGAATGAGGGTGACAGCTTCAACGCCTAGGGCTTCGGCCAAAATATGATCAATCGTATCAACTTTTTCCTCAATCTTAACTTCATCGCCATCTTTTGTGACTGAAAATACTTGTAGGTCTCCTTCAATCTCTGGATGGATGGTGAATTTGTCGTAATCAACCATTGTAAACACGGTATCCAGATGCATGAATTTACGATTTTCCGCAATCAGGAATGCGAGCACTTCATCGAAATCGGTATCCTTGAATATATTTTTGGCAAGCTTTTCAATGGAACGGGCATCCGTACGTTGAGAAATTCCGACCGCCAAAGTCTTCTCGGACAGGATGAGAATGTCCCCACCTTCAATCCGCGTTTCTGATTCCCGGTTATAATAGGTTTCAGTCGCTTTTAAATGCGGATGGTAGTCAAATATGTATTTCCCATATAGCGTTTCCCGGTTCCTGGTTTCTGCATACATACGGTTAATGGAAACGCCATGACCTATCGTCGCAAATGGGTCACGGGTAAAATAGAGATTCGGCATTGGGTCTACCAAGAAAGGATAAGTCTCGTTGACTGAGTTAGACAAGGTTGTTGTTTCTGGAATGCTTAGTTCCTGTTTGGTATAACCTTCCATTGTCTTTAATACCATTTCAAAAGTATCATCATAATTCAATAAATCCTGACGAATCGCTTCATAACTTGGACCTTCTGATAATCCGGATTCGGATAACCACTCATCCACAAACTGTTCTTTTACCCCTGCATCATCAATGGCCTCTGCGACGAGTTTTTCCAAATAAAGGACCTCTACGCCATGATCAGTTAATATTTTTGCGAATTCATCGTGCTCTTTTTGCGCTGCTTCAAGAAAAGGAATATCATCAAAAAGCAAACGATCTAAATAGTCGGGAACAAGGTTTTCCAGTTCACGTCCTGGACGATGCAAAATAACTTGTTTCAATCTTCCGATTTCGGAAAAGATATTTACGGCTTTATTTGTACTTGTTGTCATCTGTTGTTTCCTCCTTGTTTTTTCTTAACCTCACTATAGCACGACGAGAAAACGCTTTCTTGTGATTAGTCACAACAATTATGTGACAATAATCACATTCGTTATAGTTTATAACACCTTTTAATCTAATCATAATAATAAATTTACAATAAATCACGTTATTACACGTTTCGTTGTATTTCTATCTCGACACATGAAAATATGATAAAAAATTAAAGTGCAATAGCCTTCCATGAATACCCGAGCCAGGCAATGAATTTTAAAACATCCTGGGTTTCAAGGAATATCGTTTGAGTATTAATGTTAGGATGAAAACTCATTTGCTGTTCAGTGAGAATCGCTTGATCGAAATAGACCTGAATATCTCTTTCAGTATTGTTTATCAAGCCAAAAATCGATACTGACCCTGGTTCCAGTTTCATTTTTTCCATGAGTCTATCCGGTGAGGCCATTTTCACACGATTAGTTTGGACGGTTGTTTGAAACTTTGACATATCAAGTTTCTTGGAGTCATCCATAATAACGAGGTAGAAGGCAGATTTTTTCTTGTTCGTCAGAAACAATGATTTGGTACGTACGCCCTCGATGCCTTCAATATAGCGATTCGCTTCTTCGGTTGTGAAAACGGGTGGATGTTTTATCGTTTCATAGTGAATATGTAATTGCTCTAACAAGCCAAATACTGCTTTTGACATTTCTGCACCTTCTTCATTTTTTTAATTATATCGAATAGGAAGAACAAAGGCACTTTCCGCATTTGGAAAGTGCCTTTGTTTATGCGTTTTTAGCGATGAAACGAACCAGTTCTTCTGTTTTGTCCCAACCAATACATGGATCGGTTATGGATTGTCCGAATTCTGTTCCGCCTGGTTCCTGGCGTCCGTCTTTCAAATAGCTCTCAATCATGAAGCCACGCACATAATTGTGGATATCTTCATTCCACTTCCGGTTCATCAATACTTCCTGGACAATACGGAATTGTTCCAAATATTGCTTGCCGGAGTTGTCATGATTTGTATCAACCATGACAAACGGATTTTGCAAAACGCTACTCTTGTAGAGATTGATCGTCTTCATCAAATCTTCGAAGTGATAATTTGGCACGATTTCCCCACTCTCCATTGAACCACCACGTAAAATAACGTGAGCCAAGGGATTCGAACTTGTTTCCACATCCAGACCGTTGTACATCAATTCTTGTTTTTGTTGGGCAGCGTAAACGGAATTGAACATAACTTTCAAATTGCCGCTGGTTGGATTTTTCATGCCGGTTGGATGATCAATACCACTTGCAACAAAACGGTGTTGTTGGTTTTCAACAGAGCGTGCCCCTACTGCGTGGTAACTGACTAAATCATCGATAAATAATAGATTGTCCGGGTAAAGCATTTCATCCGCAGTTGTCAGTCCGGTTTCTGTAATGACACGATTATGCATACGACGAACGGCAACCATGCCGCGGATAATATCAACATCACCACTTGGATCCGCTTGATGCATCATACCCTTGTAACCATCTCCGTTAGTCCGTGGTTTATTCGTATACACACGTTGGACCATGAAAATTTTATCTTTTACTTCCTCTTGTAATTTCGCCAGACGTCTCGCATATTCAAGTACGGCTTCTTCATTGTCCGCTGAGCAAGGTCCGATAACCAAAAGAATACGTTTGTCTTCACCTTCTATAATTGCCTTTAATTCAGCGTCGCGTGCTACTTTATGAGCGGCTGCTTCTTCTGATAATTTTGTGATTGATTTAATTGTCGCAATGTTAATATGTTTGCTTAATGCATTGAAACTCAATTCAGACCCTCCTTCAAGAAAACTTTTATCCATCTTACCAGATTTTAATGAAGTTTTGGGATTTATTTTGGTTATTTCAGATTTATCATTTTCCGCCAGAAGACTTCCCCCTCAAGAAATGAAATGGGCATCGCCCAATGAGTAGGCGGGAGAGGAATGGCGGTAGGCGTTAGCCTACGTTTTTCTAAGCTATTCTTTGCGTGCTGCACACCTTCCCGCTTGATAAAGAACTTACGTTCGCGTATTGTAGGCTATAAAGAAGGTGAAAAAAATGCGCATCCACAAAGCCTACAAATTCCGTCTCTACCCACCAAAGAGCAACAAATATTGATCGCGAAGACCATCGGCTGTTCCCGTTTTGTGTTCAACCATTTCCTGTCCGAATGGAACAATGTCTACAAAGACACGGGAATGGGACTGAGCTACGGCACCTGTTCCGCCGGGCTGCCTGCGTTGAAGAAAGACCCGGCAACCGCCTGGTTGCAGGAGGTGGACAGCGTCGCCCTGCAATCAGCCGTGCGGAACGTGAGTGATGCTTACGACCGCTTCTTCAAAAAACAGAACGCCGTCCCGCGGTTCAAGAGCAAGCGGAATCCGGTCCAGTCCTACACGACCAGACAGACCAATGGGAACATCGCCGTTTTGGCGAACAGGCTGAAGCTGCCCAAGTTGGGGCTGGTCCGGTTCGCCAAGTCCAAGGAAGTCGCCGGCCGGATCTTGAGCGCCACTGTTCGGCGGAACCCGTCGGGCAACTACTATGTTTCCCTTTTGGTTGAGACGGAGGTTCAGCCCTTGCCGAAAACGGGTTCCGTTTGCGGGGTCGATGTCGGCTTAAAGGCTTTTGCCGTCATTTCCGACGAGACCGTCTACGGAAACCCAAGGGTTTCCCACAAACTGGAGCGGAAACTGGCCAGAGGGCAGAAAATCCTTTCCCGGCGCAGGGGACAGGCCAAAAAGGACGGACGCAAGCTTTTTGAATCGAAAAACTATCAGAAGCAGCGTGTCAAGGTCGCCCGGATCCATGAACGAATCAGTCATGCCAGAGCCGATTACCTGCAAAAGATTTCGACCGAAATCGTCAAAAACCACGACGTCATCGGGATCGAAGACCTGCAGGTGTCCGACATGCTGAAGAACAAAAGGCTTTCCAAAGGAATAGCAGAAGCATCCTGGGCGCAGTTCCGGACGATGCTGGAATACAAAGCGAAATGGTACGGCAAGCAAGTCGTCGCCGTCGCCCGGAACTTCCCTTCCAGCCAACTCTGTTCGTGCTGCGGCTACCAAAACAAAGACGTGAAGAATCTCCGGGTGCGCGAGTGGGATTGCCCGCAATGCAATGCCCACCATGACCGGGATCTGAACGCAAGCATCAATCTCAAAAACGAAGCCATGAGGCTTCTAACCGCAGGAAGCTGCGGGGATAGCCTATTAAGATAACCGGGGGATACCCCGGTGTTCGTAGGAATCCCCCACCTCTAAGCGATAGCGTAGGTGGGGGTAGTTCAAGCGAGGATATTCAGACTTCTCATTGCGACTGAGAGAATTAGAATAATCCAAATAACACGTGTAGAGTTCAATTCTTTTCTACCTAACATCCAATATGTTAGAGCAACCAATAAAGCAGGTACCAAGCCTGGCATGATTGCATCCACTGTGTCTTGTAAAACAAGCTCGACACCTTGATTTTCATAAACATAAGGGACAGATGCTCGAACAACTGTTGGAATTAAAGCACCAATGACTGTAATACCTAAGACTGTAGCAGCATTCGTAAATGAAGTGAGTTTATCTTTTAAGGTCGTAACCAATTTCACACCTTGTTTATATCCAAGTGGCAGTAACAACGAACGGCCATACATCAAGATCATGTTCGCAACAATCCACATGATAACGCCGGCTGCACTCCCTTGTTGTGCCAAACTCGCTGCGATGGATCCGAATATCGTGCCCCAGATAACGTGGAAAAGTGAATCCCCAACACCAGCTAATGAACCCATCAAGGCTGTTTTCAATGCAACAATAGTTTCTTTTGATTCATACCCGTCTTGTTCTTCAATCGCAATATCGATACCCAAAATCAAGTTACCGAAGTTTGCATTTGTGTTAAAGAATTGGTTATGGGTTTCCATCATATCCTGGTACTGTTCCGGTTTGTCGCCATATATTTTCTTCAATGCCGGTAGAATCGCATAGAGGTAACCTGAACTCATCATTCGTTCGTAGTTCCAATTCAACTGACTTCCTAAGATATATCTCCAGCTCATTTTATTTAGATCTTTTTTGGTGATTTTGTTATCCATTGTATTATTCATCCCCATCGAATCCTCCTTCAAAAGTACCTTGTGTAGCTGTTTGAACACTTCCTTGTGTGTGCGCCACTTGATTATTGTCACTGTTATAAACGAACAGCGCCGCCACTAAACCAATCATTGAAATTCCCAACATTGGGATGTTTAAGTATGCAGCCAAGAAGAAGCCAATCAGTAGGTATGGCATATAGCTTTTAGTTGGCATGTAGCGGAGTAAAATCGCAACCCCGACTACCGGTAGCACACCACCAGCTGTCTTCAAGCCGTTCATTAACCACATTGGAATGTTTTCAGTAATGGTAATAACCACGGAATCGCCAACAACTAGCATTAAGAAAATGGGTAAAGCACGGCTCAATCCCCAGAAGATTGAGCCCGCTAAAACTAGGCCAGGAATCTTCTTATCTTGCATCTTTTCAATAGCAGCATCCACACGGTGTAATAGGAATACGTTACCGAGACGTGCTACAACATCCAATTGCAGCATTAAGAGTGAAACAGGAACAGCAAGTCCAATTCCGAACTCTGCCCCTTCTCCTGAGATAATTGCAAAAACCGTACCGATAACAGCACCTGTAAAGTAGTCCGGAATACTCGCTCCACCGAAAGCAGCGATTCCCAGTTGCATCAATTGCAAAGTTCCTCCGACCATCAAACCAACTGTTGTATCTCCCATAATAAGTCCGGTAACAAAACCTGCAATGACAGGTTGCGTCAAAGTGTTGGATATTAATGAATCGTTAATTGCCCAGAATGAAAATATAGTAAGTAATAGTATTTGAAAGAATTCGAGTTGCATAAGCTTATTTCTCCTTATTCGTTAGTTTTTTCATGAAATCTGTTGCTGGTTCATTTGGAACCAATTGCGCTGTTATTGAAACACCACTGTTTGAAATAGCTGTAAATACTTGTTCTTCTTCTTTTGTAATGTAAATATTTTTCGTAATTTCACGGTTTCCTGTTTCGAAACTCATATTTCCTACTGTTAAATACTCTAAGCTACCACCTAAATCAATAAACTTTAGAACATCAGTCGGATTTTTGAAAATTAAGAATAGTCTTTGTTTCCCATATTTACCGCCATTAATATTCTTAACTGCATCTTGAACAGTCAATACCGATAAGCGCATTGATTTCGGTGCAGCCATACGTAAGGATGATTTTTGCAATACATTTTCTGCAGCTGCGTCATTAATCACTAGTAAGCGTTGCGTTTTCAGAGTACTGGACCAAATTCCGGCAACCTGTCCGTGAATCAAACGCTCGTCAATACGGGCATTGACAATATTTGCTTGTCCGGCAAAAGCTTGATATTTTTCAAGTGCATCATCGTTAGACTTGGGTGTATGCACAACTTCTTTTGAAGATGCTTTTAAATCCACCATTGTTTCTTTTGCCGATGCTAAAATCGCATCTGGCGAACGATTGCTTCCCAATACACATTCCAATGCCACTGGTAAAGACAAACCACTAATAATTTCAACGTCCGGATTATCTCTGTAAATTTGTAACGAAACGTTCGCAGGAGTACCGCCCAATAGATCCGCAATAATGATTGTTTCACCTGTAAAGGTTTTCATTTTGTGTTCTAATTCTTCGCCAAATTGTAGGTTATCGCCATCCGGAGCTAGGGAAATGGTGTGGAGATTGGGTTGTTTACCCGCAATCATTTCTAATGAAGATTTCACACCCTCTGCCAATAATCCATGGCTTACTAAAACGATATTTTTCATGTGTTCCTCCATAATTATTTAATTTATTTTGATAACTTAGTCGGTTAAGTTATCAAGAAATTCGTTAATTATCTTACTAAACTGCATTTTTCGAGCTTCTTATAATATTGATTAACGTAAGTTAACATGGTATCCTTGGATAAAATCATCAGCCCCAATGATAAAAGAAGGGAACGTTTCTATGACATTACCGAAATACGAACTCATTAAACAAGACTTATTGAAAGAAATTCAAGAACATAAATTCTCTCCCGGGGATAAATTCTATTCTGAATCCGAGTTGAAAGCACGTTATAACGTCAGCTCTATTACAGTTGTCAAAGCGTTAAATGAACTTGCTGCGGCTGGTTACTTGTATCGTGTCCAAGGGAAAGGTACTTTTGTTTCAAAAGCAAAAATCGGTGCTACTGTTAAATTTTCAGATATTGAAAACCACCCGTTGGATACAGAATCCGTGACCGTCTTATCTATTGAAGAAAAGAATGACGCGGATATTTTGAAAGAACTCGGCCTATCTGTTGATCAATCTTATATACAGATTGTACGGGTAAGGAAAACATTGAACCAGCCCTTCCTCATCCACTTTACTCATTTGCCGCTTAACCTGGTTAAGATGCCAGTTAAGAATAAAGCACATTACGCCAGTATTTACGAAAAAGTAAGAAAAGACTTTGACATTGACATGTACGCACTCGCTTCAACTGAAACGAATGAAATTATTTTCCCTGAAAATCCAGAAATTTTGAACAGCCTTACCTTAAGTTTCCGTGAACCGGTTGTGGTACAAAAGAAACATTCATACCTCAGTGATGGTACGGTAGCTGAGTACGTTGTCAGTTATAAACATTGGAAATATTTCAAAACGAAAATTGAAGTAGAAGCTTTAATTTAACTCGATAGCCGCGAAAGCTTCTATCGAGCTTTTTTATTTATAAACAGGTTTTTCAACAAACTGAAGGCTTTCGATTAATACACCTTCTGTTTCAAATACCACAATTTCGTTCTTGCCCGGTTTTAGTAAATCTTTCGGACAATACAAGGATAAATGTGGTCCCCTTTCCCAATATCTCCCCAGATTAAAACCATTTACAAAAATCACACCTTTTCCGTATTTTGAACAGTCAATAAACGTATCGGCTACTTCGGTGATTTCCGGTGTAAACTTATAGAACGAAGGAGCAGAGTGGTTACTTTCTTGCGTATAATCAATTAGCGCCAGTTGGTCAGCATCTAATTCCAAGGTGAATTGCTCATAGACTTGGTGGAAATGAATGTCGTACATCACACCGCCACGAATTCCTTTTGACTGTGTCGGTGCATTTAACTTATGACCATAGTTCACTCTTCCTTGGTTTTCCAAAAGAATCGTAACCTCTAAGTCGTTGTCGCCCGCCATTTCTTCGAGAATAATATCTTCCCCGATTTCATGTTGTTTTTGTATTTTGATCTTTTCTTCATTCAAGTAAACATGAATCCGGTCACTCGCCTCAACCACACGCAAGCGATTTTCACGGTGATAATTCTTAAGTGTCATTTTGTATAACATATACCCATAGCCACTGCCCGCTTCTTCCATGCGCAAAGGGTATGTGGACTTAATTGGTTTCGCAATCGTATCTAAGGTGTTAAACAAACCAACTGCATTAGCTACTGGGAATTCCCCCAAAGCTTTCAGCGTTTTACGTCGCGGTTCTGCTTGCCAAACATCCGGACAAACTTCTTTAATCACACGTTGAACGGCAAAGTACTTTTCAGTTGGTTGTCCATCTTCAGTTAAAAGGGCGTCATAATCATAGCTGGTAACTTGCGGTAAATCAGTCACTCCACGTGCTGAGCAACCATTATTGAAACCGAAGTTCGTGCCGCCATGAAACATATATAAGTTCAATGAGCCCAGTTCCAGCATTTCTTTCACATCATGTGCCAAGTCTTCCGCATCCCGACGAATAATTTCCTCGCCCCAACGGTTGAACCAACCGTCCCAGAATTCCATACACATCAGTGGCCATTTTTTGTTGTGGCGCTCCATGAAAGCTTTTAGAACAGCTGTATTTTTTTTTGATTTGCTCCCAAAGTTACCCGTAACGAACACGTCATCTTCAATCATGCTGCCTGAATCCAAGACTTCATTCCAAGTGCCATCTGCTGTAAACAGTGGAACACTAACCCCGCAGTTTTGCATAATCATTTTTGTCTGGCGTAAATACTCTTTCTCCATCCCATATGAACCGTATTCATTTTCGATTTGCATCATGATGACCGGGCCACCCGCTGTCACTTGATATGGCGCTAATTTTGGTAATAAATGACTAAAGTAGTTTTCCACTTTTTCAATGAAACGACTGTCTGTTGAACGTAGACGGATATTTGGAATATTTAGTAGCCAAGCCGGCATACCGCCGAATTCCCATTCCGCACAAATATATGCGGATGGACGTAAGATAACCAGAAGTCCTAACTCTTCTGCTTTTTCGATAAACTTAAAAATATTTTTTTCACTTTTAAAATCAAATCGTCCTTCCACTGGTTCGTGGATATTCCAAGGGATGTAGGTTTCTACCGTGTTTGCTCCCAAGGCCTTCAGGTTGTATAAACTGTCTTCCCATTGGCTTGGCATCATCCGGAAATAATGAATGGCTCCACTTATTAATTTAATTGGTTTACCGTTCAAGATAAATTCTTCTTTAATCTCAAAAGTCTTCATTTTACTTCCTTTCTACAACGTCTCCAGAAAAGCCCTTACATTTAGAATGAAAAATGAATGGTTGTTTCAATTGTTTGGAAACCTTTGTGGGTTCTTTAATACCTTTTTAGACTTGATATGTTAACATGTCAAGTTCCATGTTTTTATTATACTTAACACATCAAATATTGCAACACTTAATTTTATTATTTATTTTCTATTTGCTACAATAGCTTTAAAAGGTGGTGGATACCAAATGATTAGTAATAATGATTTAAAGTATTTAACACGCTGTTTGGAATTAGCGCAAGAAGCTTTGGATAAAGGGGACGAACCTTTTGGCTCAGTATTGGTTAGTGAGAATGGAGAAATTTTGTTTGAAGATCACAATCATGTCGCAGGTGGTGACCATACCCAACACCCAGAATTTGCAATTGCACGTTGGGCAGCCCAAAATCTTTCTTCCGAAGAACGTCAAAAAGCTACAGTCTATACATCCGGAGAACATTGTCCCATGTGTGCGGCAGCTCACGGGTGGGTCGGTTTAGGCCGGATTGTTTATGCAAGTTCATCCCAACAACTCGTACAATGGCATAAGGAGCTGGGCCTGCCACCCTCACCTGTCTACAACCTATCCGTTCAGGAAATTATCCGCGATGCAGTAGTGGATGGCCCCGTTCCGGAGTTGGTAGAAAAGATTAAGGAAATGCACCGAAAATTGCATGCAAAAAAACGATAAGTCTCAAGTAAAATGATGATTTGGCTGTTCTACTTGATTGTTTTCCCGATAAGTCTCAAGTAAAATTTGTTTTTCAGAAATCTACTTTACCCTTTATGGGCAAAAATAAAGACGATGCGGATTGCCCGCATCGTCTTATTTAACTTCTTCAATCAGCTTTCTGCCTGCATTTATCATCAGGTTCGTGTCCATGCCAAAAGTAACCGCATGGAAGCCTTTTTGATAGTACTGCTTCGTATCTTCCACATCCATACTGAAGGTGATGATAAACTTACCATTGTCGTTTACCGCTTTTCGGATGCGTTCGACCGCCTCCACAAATTTCGGATGATTAAATTGGGTCGGAATTCCCATTGCAATCGATAGATCATAAGGCCCCAGGAATATGCCGGCTACGCCCTCCATTGCCACAATTTCCTCGATGTTTTCAAGCGACTCCACCGTTTCACACTGCGGGATAATCAACGTATTTTCGTTCATGTCCGCAAATAAGGTCTCAATGTCTTTCACTCTTTCATCAAACCCAAAATCCGTCAAGCGTGATGTGAAAAACCCCCGCTGTCCCAGCGGCGGATACTTGCCCCAATTTACAATCCGCCTCACTTCTTCCACTGACCGCACATTCGGAATCACCAAACCCTGAATTCCGATATCAAGGGCACGCAAGATATTTTCCCGTGAGATATCCGATATCCTTAAAAGCGGTGTGATATTACGATAATCGGCCGTTTGAACCAGTTCTTTCAACGAACTTATGGGAGTCGTACTATGCTCCAAATCGACAATAAAATAATCAAAACCCGCCACGCTCAGTGCCTCAATAATCAAGGTGTCATTCGTTTCCACAAAAGTACCAAGTAATTTTTCATCATTTTCAAGCTTGGAAATCATATTATTCTGTAACATCCCTACACCTCTCCCCTTAATGAAAACGATACCATAATAATCCGTTATTTTCAGCTTGGTGTTGCACGGAGGGGAACTGAAGAAAATATTTTAGATAGCTTCCGATATTTCTTTTTTAGCTTTTCGGGTCATCAGGGTTAATAAAGAGATATTAAATACGTTTACCACCAGGGTCAATAGTAACGCAGGTGAATAGGACCCCGCAAAATCAAATAAATATCCTATTAAAGATATCGATGCTGCGCCACTGGTCGAAACGCCAAAAGAAATTAACGGGAAGAATTTATTAAAATAATGATTTCCCAACTGCTCCTTTGCCAAAAGTGTTATCCCTACAGCAGGAATCGCAAAAGCAGAACCATATAAAAATGCGCCCAGTATCAAAAACGAAGGACTTGGGGTGGTCAATACGATCCCCACCGCAAAGGAATTGATTACAAGCATGACGAGATTAGCCACTGTTGCGTTTAACCGGTCACTTATGGCCCCAATCATCATTTTGAAAAGGATGCTGCCTATCATCGTCCCCGACAACATCATTGCCCCTATCCCGGCACTATACCCATTTGCTTCCGAGAAGCTCGGGAAATGCTGGACAATCCCGCCAACCGAAGTATGGGCGACTGCTACTACCATAATCGACAAGAGCAGGTGCTTATTAAAGTTTTTTTCCGATACCTGAACTTTTTCCTTAAACTTGTTCGTTTGGATCACTTCTCCGGCACCGAACGGCAATAACCCTTCAGACTGTGGCTCTACAGCAAACGGTATAATGATTCCAGGAAGTAATAGTAAAATAATTAAAGCACCAGATATAAAATAACTATATCGCCAACCCACTTGTCCAATCAAACCAGCAAAAATAGGCGTGAGCAAGGCGCCTGATAAGCCAGTAAAACTTACTATGATACTCGTCACCAACCCATGATGCTTGTGAAACCAATGATTGATGACAATGGCAATGGGAACCATCGAAATAAGCCCGGCCCCAACGCCTCTGATACTGCCCCATAAATTAAACTGCCATAAGTGATGGGAAAACCCCATCATGATATTCGGAACACTGGTCAAAAGCGCTGCAGCTAACAAGAGATACTTAAAATGATACTTTTCCATTAACCTCGGAACATATAAAGCGACAATAGCGGAAATAAATAACGTGAGCGTTGTATGCAGCGAGAAATCACCGCGTTGAAACCCAAGATCGATTGCCACGGGGGATAAAAATACCCCACCCAAGTTTATGGGAATACTAAAACTGGCGATTAAACCACACAATATCGCCACCACGAGCCAGTGTTTTTTACTATTATTTTTTTTATTCACTGTATCCACCTCTATACATGATATCGAAAAAAAAACCGTTTAAATTTATGTCCTCTTTCCAGTTGCTGCGTGAATCTCACCATACTATCTCAATTATATATTTTAACCGCTTCCATAACCATGACTACCCGTGTGTTGTTTGCATACTTTTTGACTGTAAACGTTTTTTCGTTGATTAATTTGCTGAATAGATAAAATTGAGTAACATTATAGATTTCGTTAGCTTCGGTGCAAATACATCCCAGGGCCGATTCAAATTTTGACCAACAACGGTAAAATTTCGATACATTATACGAAAGAAGGTCTATTACATGCAAACTACCCTATCCGGACTTATTTTGATTCCTCTTTTTTTACTGACAGTATTTTATGTCATGAAATATAAAGCGAGTGACAACCTTTCTGCCTTACAGAAAATAACAGTTGTTTCTTGTATTTTTTATGGTTTTGCAGTCATATACCTAACATTCTTCCCTTTCCAGATTCAAACTGGGATATATGCGAACCAAACATCTTGGCAAAGTCGAATTAATTTTGATCCTGTTCTTGATTTATCCGCCCTACCTAATTTGCTGATGCTCGCACCTCTGGCAGTTTACTATTACTTGATGAACGAGAACGCATCACTACTAAAAACCGTTAGATTAGGTTTTATTCTCAGTTTTGCGATTGAATTTCTACAGTTTCTGACAAACTACTTCTTGGGTGGTTGGCGAGGCGCGGATGTAGCCGATATAGTGGTGAATACACTCGGAGCTGCACTTGGATTTTTAGTCATTAAGGATATTTTCAAAAACGCAAAGTCCGATTCTTCATTGCACCAATTTAAGCTTTATAACTAAAATTGACCTAAATAAAGAGACGATAAACACCTAAAGTAGGTGGATTTCGTCTCTTTTTTCATTTCCCTATCTCGTCTCTACAAAACTCGCAAGATTTTCTAAGGTGGAGCTTAATCCATCAATATGATCGCTCTTACGGATTCCTTCGGGTACGTTTTCCGCAATAATCGACACTTTTGTTCCTTCCAATACTTCTTCGAAATACCAAATCATGATCATTTCTCCGGCAAAAGAAGCATCCTCGGAATCAAAAATGCCCGCCTCTGCGATTTTCTGATTTGGAATCAACTCCAAGAATGTCCCACAAATTGTATCAGTGTCAGCGGTCGTTTTTCCAGCGTTGGTGTCTTTTTCGTTGTAAGTGAGGGTAAGTTCATACCTCCCCCCGACATGTGGCTCAAAACGGCATATTTCGCCCGTCATCCCTTCAGGTGGTAACCACTGTACCAGTGCATTTGGATTCATGTAGGCTTCATAGAGAATATGCGGTGCGGCAGCGATAACTTTTGAGACAGTGTCAACTCTTCCATGAGTTTTATTTTCCATCACCAGGACTCCTCTCATAAGGGAAGTAACGGTTTTATCGCTTTTAGTATACCACCTCCGCAAATAAAAAAAGACATCTCCAACTCGGAAAATGTCTTTACTATCTGCTACTTATGCAATACCGGTCTTGGACGCATAAACTTACCGTCGTTTTTTGCGACTGTTTTTTGGTCGGATTTTCCGCCTGATTGTTTGTTTTTGATGATTTCCATCATTTTTTCTTTTGCATTCATCTTCTTACCTTCTTTCTTCTTTCAAAAAAAGACACTTCCCATATAAGTGAGAAGTGTCCTGAAACATTGATATGTAATATATTAACGTTTTGAGAATTGAGCTGCTTTACGCGCTTTCTTCAAACCTGGTTTCTTACGTTCAACCATACGAGGGTCACGAGTAAGAAGTCCAGCAGCTTTTAGAGGTGCGCGGAAATCTGGGTCTACTGAAAGTAGAGCGCGAGAAATTCCGTGACGAGCTGCTCCAGCTTGTCCAGTGAAGCCACCGCCGTTAACGTTAACGTAGATGTCATAGCTTCCTAGAGTGTCTGTAATGTTCAATGGTTGTTTGATTACTTCGTACAAGTAAGGGAATGGAATGTAATCTTCCATGTCTTTCTTGTTGAAGACAATTTTACCTGTTCCGGGTACTAAACGTACGCGAGCAGTTGAGTTTTTACGGCGACCAGTGCCGATATATTGTGCTTGTGCCAATGTTATTCCCTCCTTAAATTAGGTTAGTGATATCTAAAACTTCTGGTTTTTGAGCTGCATGTGGGTGAGTTGCTTCACCGTAAACATGTAGTTTTCTGAATTGGTCAGAACCTAGTGCACCTTTTGGAAGCATACCTTTGATTGAGTATTCCATTAGACGACGAGAGTTCTTAGCACGCAATTCTCCAGCAGTAACCTGTTTTAGACCACCGATATAGCCTGAGTGGCGAGAATAGATTTTGTCTGATGCTTTTTTACCTGTCAATTTAACTTTGTCTGCATTAATAATAATAACGAAGTCACCAGTATCCACATGTGGTGTGTAAGTTGGTTTGTTTTTTCCACGCAAGATTGATGCAGCGATTGATGAAATACGTCCCATAGGAACATCTGTTGCATCGATAACGTACCATTTGCGTTCGATTTCGTTGGTTTTAGCCATGTATGTTGTACGCACGTTCTTTTCCTCCATATTCTTATCTGAATGTTTGATCCATCTGAGTTTCCGGGGCTCTTGTGGGGCAAACAATACCGTCTTATATAATACAACACCCCCGAGCGTTTGTCAAATTTTTTTGAAAAAAATAACCGCTTTTTATAAGCGGTCAAATTTTTCTTTGAATGTGTTGTCGTAATAGACATCTACTAAGTACAAACCTTTACCTGATGCGGTCGGACCAGCTTCGTTACGATCCTTTACTTCAAGCAGGCGATCGATTTCTTCCGGCTTTTTCAAACCATCCGCAATCTGTAAACAGGTCCCGACGAAAATACGAATCTGGTTGTATAAAAAACCGTTTCCGATAAAGGTAAACACGAGCTCATTCGCTGCTTCGTCTATCTCATATTTCGCGACATACACGGTCCGCACTAAGTTTTCTTTATCCGTTTTGGTGGAACAAAAACTGGTAAAATCGTGTTCCCCGATTAACTTATCTAAGGACTCTTTCAGAGCAACCAAGTTCATTCGGTAAGGATGATGCAACGTGTAGAACCGTTTAAAGGGATCCGCAAAGCGGTTCAAATCCACCCGGTACACATATTTCTTCCCCACCGCCGAATAGCGGGCGTGGAAATCATCAGAAACTTTCTCTACCTGTTTGATGGAAATATCAGCCGGTAACATACTGTTCAGGGCCAATCGCAATGATTCGGGCTTAATCTGAATCGGCAAGTTGAAGTGAATCACCTGGCCCAAAGCATGGACGCCGGAATCAGTTCGGCCAGACGCATCGATTTTGATGGTCTGGCCTTTCATCATCTTTTTCAAGGCTTTTTCAAGTTCCGTTTGAATGCTGTTGCCGTTTGTTTGCACTTGGTAGCCGACGTAATTCGTCCCGTCATACTGGACAATGCATTTATAGCGTTGTGTAAGCATTATCCACCTACCTTTCAAATTATTAATTTCTTAGGAAAATCAAAAGCAGCGTTAAAGCCAGAAATGTAACCATCGCGATGGTATCGCGTGCTTGCCAGTTCAATTCCCGATACTTCGTCCGCCCCTCGCCCCCTTGATACCCACGTGCTTCCATGGCATTTGCCAGTTCATCGGCACGGTTAAAGGAACTTACAAACAACGGGACCAGAATCGGTGTGACAGCCTTCATTTGCTGAACGATATTTCCCTCACCAAAGTCGACCCCACGCGCACGTTGTGCATTCATGATTTTGGAAGCTTCATCCATCAACGTTGGTACAAAACGTAAAGCAATGGATAGCATCAAAGCCAATTCATGGACGGGTACTTTGAAGCGTTTCAAAGGTCCCAACAAGGACTCAATGGCATCCGTCAAAGATAAAGGCATCGTCGTCAACGTCAATAACGTCGACATAAAAATGATCAAGACAAAACGCATGAAGATAAAGGCCCCATTGATTAATCCAAATGAGGTCACACGAATGATCCCAAAACTGAAGTAGGTTTCCCCACCTGTTGTAAATAAAATTTGTAAAATCACAGTGAATGAAATCAACCAAATCAGTGGTTTAACCCCGTTAATAAATACTTTCAATGGAATATCGGACAAGTAAACACACAAGATGGTAAAGAGTGTCATTGCCAAATAGGTCCACCAGTTATTTGCCAAAAAGATAATGACGATAAAGTAAAAGGCACCAATCAATTTAGCACGCGGATCCATTTTATGGATGAAGGAATCACCTTGAATGTAACGACCGAACAGTAATTTCTCAAGCATCCAAGCCACCTTCTTTCAGCTTTTGAATGATTGCAGCAGCTAAACGTGAGGTTCCAAGCGGACGCTCGTCACCAAAGTCGATGCCTGTTTTTTGTGAAAATTCCTGTAGAAATTGCAGAGATGCTGGTAGACCCAGTTGTTTTTCTTGTAGCCATTCTGCATCAAGGAAAATTTCTGCCGGTGATCCCATTTTCACAACCGTTCCTTTTTCCATAATGATGACGTGGTCTGCATAAGTTGCCACATCATCCATTTGGTGCGTAACCAAAACGATGGAAATCCCCTGTTGTTCGTGTAAGTTATTAAACATGGTCATGATTTCGCGACGTCCTGCTGGATCAAGTCCGGCTGTCGGTTCATCTAGAATCAAGACTTCGGGTTTCATTGCCAATACACCCGCAATCGCAACCCGGCGCATCTGCCCTCCGGATAAATCGAACGGTGAGCGGTCCATGAATGTTTCATCCAGGCCGACTAGCGGTAATGTTTCTTTGGCCAAAGCGAGCGCTTCTTCTTCTGAAACACCGAAGTTCATCGGTCCAAAAGCGATGTCTTTAGCAATTGTTTCTTCAAACAACTGTGATTCCGGAAATTGGAAAACAATCCCCACTTTTTTACGGATGAATTTAAGATTTTTATTGTTGGTTTTGTTGTCAATGACACGGTCGCCGATGGTTACGGTCCCCGTGGTCGGTTTCAACAAGGCATTCAAGTGTTGGGTAACGGTTGATTTACCGCTGCCGGTATGGCCGATTAGAGCCGTGTAGCTGCCTTCCGGAATAGCCAGGTTGACATCATAGAGGGCCCGGCTTTCGAATGGTGTGCCGGCTCCGTATGAATACCCTACATCTTTGAGAATAATGTCCATAGCCATTCCACCATCCTTTCTTCGGTTAAGTATTCGGCTGGAACTTCCAGTCCTTGACGAGATAACTGGAACTTCAATTTTTCAGGGAACGGGATATCCAAGCCCATATCGATGATTTCTGCACCGACGGAGAAAATTTCTTCGGGTGTTCCGATGCGTTTCAGTTCCCCGGCCTGCATTACGAAAATGCGGTTTGCTTGTGCCGCCTCGTCAATGTCATGCGTGATGGAAATAACAGTTAAATCGCGTTCTTTTTTCAATTGGCGGATTGTTTCGATTACTTCTTTCCGGCCTTTCGGATCCAGCATCGTTGTCGCTTCATCCAAAATAATGATACCTGGAGCCAAGGCAATGATCCCGGCAATCGCAACCCGTTGTTTTTGACCACCCGATAGACGTGCGGGTTCCTTATCCATGAAATCGTGCATGTTAACGGCTTTGACGGCACTAGCCACACGTTCATGCATTTCCTCACGCGGAACACCAATGTTTTCCAAACCAAATGCCACGTCGTCCTGAACGGTTGAACCAACAAACTGGTTGTCCGGATTTTGGAAAACCATACCGACTTTGCGACGGACATCCCATACTGTTTCTTCAGTTAATTTTGTGCCACCGATGATAACTTCCCCTGCATCTGCTTCAATCAAACCATTGATGGTTTTAGCAAGTGTGGATTTCCCTGAACCATTTGGGCCAATAACGGCAATCCATTCTCCTTTGTTGATTGAAAGCGAAACGTCATTAAGGGCTGGGCGGATGTCATCTTCAGAATATGTAAATGAGATGTTTTTTAATTGAACCATTTCTTCCATAAATAACCCTACTTCCTTCGAACTTCACTTAAGCTTATTATATGATAATCAAATATTTTAATATATAAAAGTGCATGGTTGACAATGATTTTGTCACTTATCTAGTATACTTGAAATAGAGTGAAATTGCATTAGGTGTCTTGACACTTTTTTAGGAAATGGAGGAATGAGAATGGGCGTCGTGAATGGAACGATGTGGTCGGATGCTCTGGGGATGAAGGTTGGATACACAGCCGTTTTACCGGAAGGAATCAAGGGACCTTATGAGGTTCTTTATCTGTTACATGGTCATTCTGATGATCAACATGCTTGGCTTTATAACACAGGATTGACACGATATTTAGGGGAGCGTAATCTGGCGGTATTCATGCCACAAGTACATTTGAGTTTTTATACTGATATGGTGTCTGGCGGAAATTACTGGACATTTATCAGTGAGGAATTTCCCCAGAAGTTACATCACATGTTTCGTTTGTCAGATAAACGGGAAGAAAATTTTGTGGCGGGCTTGTCGATGGGTGGCTATGGGGCGTTTAAATTAGGTCTACGTCATCCGGAACGTTTCCGCGGTGCGGCCTCTTTTTCAGGTGCAGTGGATATTGTTTCACTATGGGAAGCCGACACCAACCGCAATCAAACCTTCACGCTCTCTTTTGGGTCCTTGGAGGCTTTACGGGGCTCCGATGATGACTTAGTTGCTTTAATTGAGAAGCTCTCACCTGAGGACGTTTTGCCGTCTTTTTACCAATCATGTGGGACCGAAGATTTTTTGATAGAAAATAACCGATTGTTTAAAAAGTTGCTGGAGCCTTTTGATTTAGTATACAAGGAACGACCCGGCACTCACAATTGGGATTTTTGGGACGGTGAATTGGTGGAATTATTTAAATGGATGGATGGGATAAAAAATGATAATGCATAAATGTGAATTAAAGGATTTAGAAGCACTCCGAGAAATTAGCATCGAGACGTTTTCTGATACGTTTGCGGCGGACAATACCCCAGAAGATTTAAAAACCTATTTAGATCGCGCGTACAACAAGGAACAGTTGTTGACGGAATTAAAAAATCCAAACTCTTTTTTCTATTTTATTTATATGGATGGAAATCTGGCTGGATACTTGAAGTTGAATACAGGTTTAGCCCAGACTGAGGAAATGGGAGCTGAGTCTCTTGAAGTTGAACGCATTTATGTGCGGACAGCATTCAAGCGCCGTGGTTTAGGAAAACAGTTGATTGATTTCGCTATTGAAACAGCACGTGAGTTGAATAAACAAGCAATTTGGTTAGGTGTTTGGGAACATAATGATAAGGCATTGGCTTTTTATAAATCATTGGGATTCGAACAGACCGGTGCGCATTCATTTTTCATGGGTGATGACGAACAAACCGATTTCGTGATGACAAAAAGACTAGGAGATTAATCCTAGTCTTCTTTTATGCCTTTAAGTGGGTTTAATTTCCCCATTATTTCATCGCGTTGTGGTTCAAGAAACGGCGGTAAATCGAGGATTGTACCTAATTCCTCCGGTTTTTGGTCGACGGTAAAGCCCGGACCATCAGTTGCCAATTCGAACATGATGTCGTTATGGTCCCGGAAATATAAACTTTCGAAGTAATAGCGATCGTGTCGTGCGACGACTTCGTAGCCGTGTTGGGTTATTTTTTCATGCCACTCATTTAAAGCTTCATGGTCCGCTACGCGAATGGCAAGGTGGTGGGTGCTGCCACGCCCGGGACGTTCTTTTGGCCCTTCTTTTTCCGTAACGAGAATTTCACCCGTTTGGTCGCCTTCTACGGCTTGGTAGAGGGCTTCTTTGCCGTTGTTGTAAACTTCATGATAGTTGAAAAGGTCTACGAGTGTTTTTTTGGATTCAGCTAAATCACGGACGACAAATTCAACAGGCCCCATCCCTTTGATTTGTTGATCCAATGGAATCGGTGAATCTGGCCATGGTTCGAAAAATGGTGCATGTGTCCCGTTGCTGGCAATAAGTGCCAATTGGACCGTGTCGTTGTCCTGAAAAAGGATAGCAGAATAATTAGCGTACATACCAACCTCGTATTTAATTTTGTAATCGGTTAGTCGTTTTTGCCAATATGGGAAGCTGTCTTCATTTTCAAGTAATAGACCCACAGTCGTAATGGCATTCGTTCCTCGTTTGGTATTCCCTAGACGCTGGTTTTCAAAAAAGGTCAGGTCGAAACCTGGACTTCCGGTATTATCACCGTAAAACAGGTGGTATTGATAGGGATCGTTTTGGTTTACGCTGACTTTGACGCGTTTTAAACCAAGGATATCCCGGTAAAAACGCGTATTATCGTCTCCTGATTTGGTTCGCATCGAAATGTGATGATGTCCCAAGATTTGTGTCATACAATCACTCCTTAAAAATAATTTTAACATATTTAAAGCTTTTAAGGATTTTTTGCGTATATATATGTGAGAGGAGGTTTCCAAATGAAACCTATAACGTTGAGAATGATGGAAGCTTTGGCTGATCGGATGGTGCTTGATAAAGAATGTGTTATATATTTGCAGAATATGCGGAATGGTTACGAAGGTGAATGTGAGTTTGGGGTATTGATGGAGTCATTGAAGTCTCCACATTTACTATTACATGATTTGTATTTTGAACCAAAATTCTCAGGCGCGATACAGATTGACTTTTTGCTGTTAATTGGAAATTCGATTATCGTTTATGAAGTTAAGAATTATTCGGGTGTGTGGACTTATGGTGAAGAAGTTTATCGACAAGGCAATATGGAAAGGTCCAATCCGTTGATCCAATCAGCACGGACAAAAAACAACTTCAAAATTTTGTTGCGTGAAATGGGCTATTCCCATATAACGGTTGAAGCAGTCGTCCTTCACATCGGAAAGAATTTTACGTTATTGCAAGCACCAGATAATCGGAATGTGGTGTTACCTACCCAGATCGCTGATCATTTGGCGAAGTTGAATAGCTATCAATATCCCATTTCAGAGCAGTTAGCTAATTTGGCACAAGTATTACCTAAAAGGACGATGGATCCCCCACCGTTTACAAAAATGATTCCAGAGTATAGTTTCGAAGCGCTGAGGAAGGGTTTGCGGTGTGAGCAGTGTGGGGAACTAGCGGTTCGATTTTCGCAACGCATCTATCATTGTCAATCATGCAATTATAAGGGGAGGAACCGCACAGCAATTAAGTCGGCAATCGATGAGTTTAAACTGTTGTTTCCCGATCAGGTATTATCAGGTTTCACTCTTTCGAAGTGGTGCGATGGGACAATTTCGCCTTCTCATTGTAGAAAAATATTACGCAAGTGATTACTCAGATTGAATTTCCTTCTTGAGTAATCACATTAGGTTGAAAAACGATTACTCAAGTCGATATTATTCGCTGAGTAATCACTTTGATGGAAAAAGTGATTACTCAGACCGGAAAATGCGTCTGAGTAATCACCCTGTCTCTCATTAAGGTTCTATTATTTATGGTATTGGTAGGTATTCTTCTCGGAAATCCCGCAGGACGGTGGGGTTCTTGTGGCCGGGTCAAGGATGCAAGCCCGGAGACTACAGGCTCAGGGCGGTCCCACGGCAGTACACAAGCAAACACGCTAGCCGAAAGGCATTTCCTTCACCAACACCAGATAACCAAGAACCCTAATTAAACACAAAAAAAAGAGGCCTACGCCTCTTAAATGAAACCTATTTGAACGGTATTTGGTGCTTAGAAAAAAAAATAGAGCTGAACTTCAGTGTTCATCTCTTCGCATAAACAAATGGTGAGCCGCTTACGGAAATCGGAAATTTCCGTAAGGGTCCACGAGCTAGACTAGTTTCTCTACCTTGCGGGAGAAACAACCATCATAGCGCTCTTTTCATCTGAAAATGGTTGTTAATTAAACTAATTCAATGATAACCATTGGAGCTGCGTCACCGCGGCGTGGTTCTGTTTTAAGAATACGAGTGTATCCACCTTGACGTTCAGCATAACGCTCAGCCAAGCCACTGAAAAGTTTTTGCAATGCAGTTTCAACAACGATTGCTTCGCCATCTTCACGTACATCTGCTACTTCGTTACGAACATATTCTGCTGCCAAACGGCGTGCTGCTAAGTCGCCACGTTTTCCTAGTGTAATCATTTTCTCAGTCGTTTTACGGATTTCTTTAGCGCGAGCTTCAGTTGTCACGATACGTTCGTTAATGATTAGGTCAGTAGTCAAATCGCGGAGCATAGCTTTTCTTTGTGAACTTGAACGTCCTAATTTACGATAAGCCATTTCTGGTAATCCTCCTTTGTTGCAGTACTAGTCATCTTGACGTAAGGATAGCTCTAGGTCAGAAAGTTTGTTTTTAACTTCCTCTAGAGATTTACGTCCCAGATTACGTACTTTTATCATTTCTGCTTCTGACTTTTCAGTCAGTTCTTGGATTGTGTTGATTCCTGCGCGTTTCAAACAGTTGTATGAACGAACAGAAAGATCAAGTTCTTCGATTGTCATTTCAAGCATTTTCTCTTTTTGAGTTTCCTCTTTTTCAACCATAACTTCAGCCTTGCGAGCTTCGTCAGTCAGGTTAACGAAAATGTTCAAATGTTCAGTAAGGATTTTAGCTGCCAAGCTGACTGCTTCTTCCGGACTGACAGAACCATCTGTCCAAACATCCAATGTTAATTTGTCATATATATTTTTTTGACCGATACGTGTATTTTCAACTTGGTAGTTAACTTTGTTAACAGGAGTGAAAATCGAATCGACTGGAATAACACCAATTGGCATATTTTCCGTTTTGTTGTGTTCAGAGCGAACGTAACCGCGGCCGTTCTTTGCGTCCATGCGCACGTGGAAATGTGCACCTTCAGCTACTGTACAAATATATAAATCAGGGTTTAAAACTTCTACATCACTATCATGATTGATGTCTGCAGCAGTTACGACTGCAGGACCTTTCACATCGATTTCGATTGTTTTATCTTCTTCGGAGAAGAATTTCAAAGCCAATTGTTTAATGTTTAGGACGATTTGAGTAACGTCTTCTAAAACACCTTCAATTGCTGAAAATTCGTGTAGTACACCATCGATTTGAAGTGTAGTTACAGCTGTACCTGGAAGTGAAGACAATAGAATACGACGTAATGAGTTACCAAGCGTTGTCCCATATCCCCGTTCAAGTGGTTCCACAACGAATTTGCCGAATGTAGCATCCTCGCTGATCTCAATCGTTTCAATTCTTGGTTTTTCAATTTCGATCATATGTCAATTTACCCCTTTCAAAACGGTTCGTTCATCCTAGTGAGGCCATTGCGTTACAACAACATCAAGATATAAAAATTATACCCGACGACGTTTTGGTGGACGGCATCCATTGTGAGGAATAGGAGTAACGTCACGAATTGCGCTAACTTCCAAACCAGCTGCTTGTAGAGAACGGATTGCAGCTTCACGTCCTGAACCAGGACCTTTAACTGAAACTTCAACAGATTTCATTCCGTGTTCCATAGAAACTTTAGCAGCAGCTTCTGCAGCCATTTGAGCAGCAAAAGGTGTTGATTTACGAGAACCTCTAAAACCTAATGCACCAGCAGAAGACCATGAGATAGCATTTCCATGAACATCAGTAATCATAACAATTGTATTATTAAATGTAGAACGGATATGTGCTACTCCGGATTCAATATTCTTTTTCACACGACGTTTACGTGATACTTTTTTAGCCATGAAGTTTTAACCTCCTTCACTTAATTATTATTTTTTCTTACCAGCGATTGCTTTTGCGCGTCCCTTACGAGTGCGAGCGTTGTTCTTAGTATTTTGACCACGAACAGGCAATCCACGACGGTGACGAATTCCTCTGTATGAACCGATTTCCATCAAACGTTTGATGTTCAAATTCACTTCACGACGTAGGTCACCTTCGATTTTTAATTTGTCAACTTCTGCACGGATACGATCTAATTCATCGTTTGTTAAATCGCGTACACGTGTTTCTTCAGAAACTTCTGCAGATGCAAGTACTTGCTTAGCAGTTGTACTACCGATTCCGAAAATATAAGTTAATGAGATAACGATGCGTTTATCACGCGGAATATCTACCCCAGCGATACGAGCCATAAATTGGCACCTCCTTGTTATTATCCTTGGCGTTGTTTGTGTTTAGGATTTTCGCAAATCACCATAACACGGCCGTTTCTGCGAATGACTTTACATTTCTCGCAAATAGGCTTTACTGATGCTCTAACTTTCATTCTAAAATTCCTCCTTTTAAATGATGGAGTGGCATTATTTGAAACGATATGTGATACGGCCGCGTGTTAAATCGTACGGTGATAATTCAACCGTTACTTTATCACCTGGTAGAATGCGGATGTAGTTCATCCGGATTTTGCCTGATACATGCGCGAGCACAATATGGCCGTTTTCAAGTTCTACCTTAAACATTGCGTTTGGCAAAGTTTCAGCGACTATTCCTTCAATTTCAATGACATCATCTTTCGCCATCTATATACCTCCTCACATTCTGCTGACCTGATTGAGTATGACTTGTCTTTGCATTTATTTTACACTAACTGCTACATTATACCATAACGACAAGCTTTTGCAAAGAAAATACTTATATAAAACAAGTACTTTTTTCAGATCAATCGATGATGTTTTGGACTTCAGAAAACACGTTCTCAATTCCAATTTCACCATCTACAGTGTGAAGCAATCCTTTATTAGAGTAATACGCTAATATTGGTGCAGATTGTTCTTGGTTGATGCGAATACGATTTTCCACTGTTTCAGGTTTGTCATCTTCTCTTTGGTACAAATCTGTACTGCCGCATTTATCGCAAACACCTTCCACTTTTGGTGGATGATTTACTTTGTGATAAGTAGCGCCACAATTACGGCAAATAATACGACCTGTCAAACGAGACATTAGTACTTCGGGATTCACATCAATGTTAATGACCGCGTCGATCTCACGACCTAAGTCAGTCATAATTTGATCCAAAGCATCAGCTTGGTCCATTGTTCTTGGAAATCCATCAAGTAAAAAGCCATTTTTTGTATCTTCTTCTTGCAAACGTTCTTTAACAATCCCGTTTGTCACTTCATCAGGAACTAACTCGCCTTTATCCATAAAGGATTTAGCTTCAAGTCCTAATTGCGTTTCATTTTTGATTGCTGAACGGAACATATCACCAGTCGAAATGTGGGGAACCCCATATTTCTCAATAATACGCTCTGCTTGTGTTCCTTTCCCAGCACCGGGAAGTCCAGTAATAATTAGGTTCTTCTTCATGTCCTCGTCTCCTTATGCAAGCGCAAGATGCTTGTGGGGAAAAACCCCACATACAGCTTACTTTTGAATAAATCCTTGATAATTGCGTTTCACCATTCGACCTTCAACTTGTTTAGCAGTATCCAATGCGGTACCAACAACGATGAGAAGGCTTGTTCCCCCTAGAGCTAGTGAGTCTGGGAGATTCCATAATGCCGAAGCAATGATAGGCAACAGGGCAATCAAGCCGAGGAACAAAGCACCAACTGTACTTAAACGCATCAGCATACCCGTAATGTAATCTTCTGTACCTTTTCCGGGTCTTACACTTGGGATGTAAGCTCCAGATTTTTGTAAATTTTCTGCCATTTTTTCAGGATTAATCTGAATCAAAGCATAGAAATACGTAAAGGTTACAATCAAGATTGTATAGATTACAGCACCGATTGGCTCACGGAAGTTAAATAATGTATTTAACACGTTATACCAAGTCGCTTCACTATGGTTCGCTGCAAAAAATCCAAGGATTGTCTGCGGCGTCATCATGAAGGAGCTGGCGAATATTACCGGAATAACTCCAGCAGAGTTAATCTTTAATGGTAAATGCGCCGCTTGATTGGAACCAGTAGCTCTTTTTGAATATTGGATCGGAATTCTGCGTTCCGCTTGTTGAATAAACACAACAAAAATTACCAGCAATACCATTGCGATTAGCAACGCTACTGCGAAGATAATGTTTGAGGTTAGCTTATCTCCTGCATCAGCAAATCGATCTTGGTAGAATGTCACCAAATCAGCAGGAATACGAGCAACAATACCGGAAAAGATAATAAGAGAAGTCCCATTTCCAATCCCGTGCTGCGTAATGGAGTCACCAATGAAGATGACAAACATTGAACCAGCAGTCATTATCAAAGCGATAATGAGATAAGTTGTGATTCCCGGGTCTCTGATCAAGCCCAAATTGGACAATTGATTGAAACCGATCGAAATACCAATTGATTGCACGAATGCAAGAAATACAGCCAAGTATTTAGTTACTTGATTCAACTTTCTTCTACCGACTTCCCCTTGCTTGGACCATTCCGTGAATTTCGGAATAATGTCCATTTGCAATAGTTGAACTACGATAGAAGCAGTAATATATGGCGAGACACCCAAAGCGAAAATCGAATACTGACTCAGCGCTCCACCACCGAATGTGTTCAGCAAGCTGAACAATCCGGTTGATGCTAGATTTTGAATGGCTGCCGCGTCAACACCTGGAACGGTGATGTGTGTTCCGATACGGAATACAATCAACATTGCCAAAGTGAAGAAAATTCGGCTTCTAATGTCTTTTGTCTGAAATGCTTCTTTCAGAAGTTTAAACATTAGATCACCTCAACAGTTCCACCTGCAGCTTCAATAGCTTCTTTCGCTGCTTCGGAGAATTTATGAGCTTTAACAGTCAATTTCTTCTCTACCGCACCTTTAGCAAGAACTTTGATGCCGGATTTTTCGTTGCGAACAACTCCGCTTTCAACAAGCAAAGCTGGTGTAACTTCTGTACCTTCTTCGAAACGGTTCAATGTATCCAAGTTAACAACTGCGTAGTCTTTACGGTTGATGTTTGAGAAACCACGTTTTGGAATACGACGGAACAATGGTTGTTGTCCACCTTCAAAACCTAGTCTAACTCCACCACCTGAACGAGCTTTTTGACCTTTGTGTCCACGTCCAGCAGTTTTACCATTACCGGATGAAGAACCACGGCCAACGCGGTTGCGTACTTTACGAGAACCTTCTGTAGGTTGCAATTCATGAAGTTTCATATTAAATGGGCACCTCCTTCATTTTTGATTCTATTATTTAACTTCTTCTACTTCAATTAAGTGGCTGATTGTATTAACCATACCGTTGATAGCTTCGTTAGCTGGTTTAACAACTGATTTATTGATTTTAGTCAAACCCAAAGCTTTTGCAGTATCTTTTTGGTTTTGAGGACGTCCAATCAAGCTACGCTTTAAAGTGATCTTTAATTCTGCCATTATGTGTATCCTCCTTAACCTAAGATTTCTTCTACGGACTTGCCACGTAATGCAGCAACATCCTCAGCTTTTTTCAATTGTGTCAAACCATCAACAGTAGCGCGAACCATGTTGATTGGCGTGCTTGATCCTAGAGATTTAGATGTAATGTCCGCAATACCTGCCAATTCGATGATAGCACGTACAGGACCACCCGCAGAAACTCCAGAACCGGATAGAGCTGGTTTCAACATTACGTTACCGCCGTTGAAACGACCAATAACGTGGTGAGGGATTGTTGTTCCAGTAATAGGAACTTCAATCAAGTTTTTCTTAGCAGATTCGATAGCTTTACGAATTGCTTCAGGAACTTCGTTTGCTTTACCAGTACCAAAACCAACGTGTCCGTTTTTATCTCCGACTACTACTAAAGCAGCGAAACGTAAACGACGTCCACCTTTAACAACTTTAGTAACACGATTAATCGCAACAACGCGATCTTCTAATTCTAAATTAGTTGGGTCAATAAATACCATGTGTGGTTATCCTCCTTTTCCTAGAAATCTAGTCCATTTTCACGTGCAGCTTCAGCTAATGCTTGTACACGGCCATGGTATAGATATCCACCACGGTCAAATACGACTTTCTTCAAACCTTTTTCAAGACCGCGTTCAGCAATCAATTTACCTACAACTGCTGCACTGTCTGATTTAGTAACATTTTCAGTTACATCTTTTTTGCTAGAGGCACTTGCCAGCGTCACACCCGCTACGTCATCAATTAATTGAGCGTAGATGTGTTTGTTAGAACGGAATACGTTCAAGCGTGGGCACTCTGCAGTTCCAGAAATTTTTCTTCTTACACGTGCATGTCTGGACTGACGTGTTTTATTTTTATCTGGTTTATTAATCACAATTGTCACCTCTTTATATGGATTGGTTATGCTGCAAAAAGGAATAACTGGTTATTATTTACCAGTTTTACCTTCTTTGCGGCGGATGATTTCGTTAGAGTATTTAATACCTTTGCCTTTGTATGGCTCTGGTGGACGTACGCCACGAATGTTAGCTGCTAATGCGCCAACGTGTTCTTTGTTGTAACCAGATACGATAATTTTCGTATTTGAAGGAACTTCAACAGTTACGCCTTCTTCTGGAGTGAACTCTACTGGATGAGAGTAACCAACGTTCAATACAAGTTTGTTTCCTTGTAGTTGAGCACGGTAACCAACACCGACTAGATCAAGTTCTTTTTTGAATCCTTCAGATACACCAACAACCATGTTGCTGAACAAAGCACGTGTTGTACCATGAATAGATTTTGTGAACTTTTCTTCGTTAGAACGAGAGAAAGTTGCGATATTGCCTTCGATATTCATTGTAATCAAGTCACTGAATGTTTGAGTTAATTCGCCTTTAGGACCTTTAACTGATACAGTGTTTCCCTCTTGAGTTACGGTTACGCCAGCTGGGATTTCGACTAGTTTATTACCAATACGACTCACAGGGCTGCACCTCCTTTAGTTTTTAGAATATAGTAGAAATTTGTATTACCAAACGTAAGCTAATACTTCTCCACCAACGTTTTTAGCTCTTGCTTCTTTATCAGTTACTACACCTTCTGATGTAGATACGATAGCGATTCCTAGTCCGTTCAATACACGGGGAACTTCGCCAGTTTTAGCGAAAACACGCAAACCTGGTTTAGAGATGCGTTTCAAGCCTGTGATAACGCGTTCGTTGTTAGCACCGTATTTCAAGAAAACACGGATAACGTTTTGTTTGTCATCTTCGATAACTTCGTAGTTTTTGATAAATCCTTCATTTTTAAGGATTTTAGCAATTTCCAATTTCATGTTAGAAGCAGGAACTTCCAAGCTTGCATGGCGAACCATGTTAGCGTTACGAATACGAGTTAGGAAATCTGCGATTGGGTCTGTCATAACCATTAACTTTTACCTCCTTCTTACGGGTATGGCTGATTACCAGCTTGCTTTCTTCATGCCAGGGATTTGTCCTTTATAAGCTAGTTCACGCAAACAAATACGGCACAATTTGAACTTGCGGTAAACAGAATGTGGACGGCCACAACGTTCACAGCGTGTATACTCTTGAGTTGAGAACTTAGCTGGACGTTTGTTTTTTGCGATCATTGATTTCTTAGCCACTTATCTTTGCTCCCTTCGCTTATTTTTGGAATGGCATTCCAAGTTGTGTCAATAATTCTTTTGATTCTTCATCAGATTTTGCAGTTGTTACGATAACAATATCCATACCGCGAACTTTATCAACTCTATCATAGTCGATTTCTGGGAAAATCAATTGTTCTTTAACGCCTAGTGTGTAGTTTCCACGTCCATCAAAAGAACGTTTGCTGATACCACGGAAGTCACGTACACGTGGTAATGAAACAGTAACTAGTTTGTCTAGGAAATCGTACATTCTTTCGCCACGTAGAGTAACTTTTGTTCCAATAGCCATACCTTCACGTAGACGGAATGCAGCGATTGATTTTTTCGCGTGAGTGATAACTGGTTTTTGACCAGAGATCAATGTTAGTTCTTCAACAGCTTTTTCTAAAGTTTTAGCGTTAGCAACTGCATCACCAACACCCATGTTGATAACAATCTTTTCAACTTTAGGTACTTGCATCACTGAAGTATATTCAAATTTTTCCATCAATGATGGTGTAATTTCTTTAGTGTATTTTTCTTTCAATCGGTTCATTTAACGAAATCCTCCCTTCTTCAATAATTAGTCGATAATTTCGCCAGTCTTCTTAGCGAAGCGAACTTTTTTACCGTCTTCAACTTTGTAACCAACTTTAGTAGGTTCACCAGTTTTAGGGTCGATTAGCATCACGTTTGATACGTGAACGGAAGCTTCTTCTTCAAGAATGCCACCAGTCAAATTTGTTTGTGAAGCTTTACGGTGCTTCTTAACAATGTTGATGCCTTCTACGATGACACGGTCTTTCTTAGGCAAAGTTTTTAGGACAACGCCTTCTTTACCTTTGTCTTTACCAGTAATGATTTTAACTTTATCGCCAGTTTTTACGTGCATGAGTTGTTGCACCTCCTTCAATAATACGGTTTGTTATAACACTTCTGGAGCAAGGGAAACAATCTTCATGTAGTTGTTGTCACGCAATTCACGGGCAACAGGTCCAAAGATACGTGTTCCACGTGGGCTCTTGTCGTCACGGATGATTACACATGCATTTTCATCAAATTTAATGTATGAACCATCTTTACGGTGTGCACCAGATTTAGTACGCACGATAACGGCTTTAACAACTTCACCTTTTTTGACAACACCACCGGGTGTAGCTTGTTTAACTGTTGCGACAATTACGTCGCCGATGCTAGCAAACTTGCGGCCTGAACCACCTAGTACTTTAATAGCTAGAACTTCTTTCGCACCAGAGTTATCAGCAACTTTCAAACGAGATTCTGTTTGTATCACTTCAGTTTCCTCCTTCCGGATCAGGAATAATTTCTTATTTTATTAGATAATTACGGATTCTTCAACGATATCCAGCAAACGGAAATGTTTCGTTGCTGACAACGGACGAGTTTCCATAATTTTAACGATATCACCAAGTTTAGCTTGATTGTTTTCATCATGTGCTTTGTACTTTTTAGAGTAACGCACACGTTTGCCGTATGTAGGATGTGTTTTGTATGTAGATACTTCTACAACAATTGTTTTATCCATTTTATCGGAAACAACTTTTCCTTGGTAGACTTTACGTTGATTACGTTGTTCAGTCATTTATAAGTCTCCTCCTTTGCTGAATTACTGATTTTGCAATTCTTGCTGACGCAATACTGTTTTAATGCGCGCAATTGATTTGCGAACTTCTTTAAGGCGGGCAGTATTTTCAAGTTGCCCTGTAGCAAGTTGGAATCGTAGATTGAAAAGCTCTTCTTTAAAAGCTTGTTCCTTTTCAATCATTTCAGCAGTGGATAATTCTTTGATTTCATTAGCCTTCATTCGATTCACCACCAATTTCTGTACGTTTTACGATTTTAGTTTTGATTGGCAATTTGTGTGATGCCAAACGCAAAGCTTCGCGTGCTACTTCCTCAGGAACGCCGCCAACTTCAAACATGATTTTGCCGCGTTTTACTGGAGATACCCAACCTTCAGGTGCCCCTTTACCTTTACCCATACGAACGCCGATAGCTTTGGATGTGTAAGATTTGTGAGGGAAGATTTTAATCCAAACTTTCCCACCACGTTTCATGTAACGAGTCATAGCAATACGAGCTGCTTCGATTTGACGGTTAGTGATCCATTTTGAATCAACTGCTTGCAAACCATATTCGCCGAAGACGATTTCTTTTCCGCCTTTAGCTTCTCCGCGCATTTTTCCACGGAATTCACGACGGTGTTTTACACGTTTAGGTACTAACATTGGTTATTTCCCTCCTTTCTCTGATTCTTTACGAGCTGGTAATACCTCTCCACGAGAAATCCAAACTTTAACGCCTAGTTTTCCGTAAGTTGTATCAGCTTCTTCCCATGCATAGTCAATGTCCGCACGCAATGTATGCAATGGAACAGTTCCTTCTGAATGGATTTCTTTACGAGCCATATCTGCACCGTTCAAACGACCTGAAACCATAGTTTTGATACCATGTGCTCCAGCTCTCATTGTACGTTGGATAGCTTGTTTTTGTGCACGACGGAAAGCAACACGATTTTCCAATTGTTTTGCAATTCCTTCAGCAACAAGTTTAGCGTCCAAATCAGCTCTTTTAATTTCTACGATGTTGATGTGAACACGTTTGTTAGTTAAAGCGTTAAGGTTTTTACGTAGTTTTTCAACTTCGGAACCACCTTTACCGATAACCATACCAGGTTTTGCAGTGTGAACAGATACGTTAACACGGCTAGCTGCACGTTCAATTTCTACACGAGAAACTGAAGCTTCGCTTAGGTTTTTAGCGATATATTCACGGATTTTCAAATCTTCATGCAAGAAATCAGCGAAATCTTTTTCTGCGTACCATTTAGCATCCCAGTCGCGGATAATGCCTACACGCATTCCGATTGGATTAATTTTTTGACCCACAGATTATCCCTCCTTCTTTTCTGATACCACGATAGTGATGTGGCTCGTACGTTTTAAGATTGGTGAAGCAGATCCTTTTGCACGAGGACGGAACCGTTTCATTGTTGGTCCTTCGTTAACATAAGCTTCGCTTACTACCAAGTTTTCGATGTCTAAATCATAGTTATGTTCTGCATTCGCAATAGCTGACATTAACACTTTTTCTACTGCTGGTGAAGCAGCACGTGGTGTGAATTTCAAGATGGAGATTGCTTCTCCAATGCTCTTGCCTCTGATAAGATCGACTACAAGACGAACCTTACGAGGTGCGATGCGAACAGTATTAGCAGTTGCTTTCGCAGCTGTGATTTGTTCTGCCATTATTATTCCTCCCCTCGTAATTAACGACGTCCTGTTTTCTTATCGTCTGCCGCGTGTCCGCGGTATGTTCTTGTAGGAGCGAACTCCCCTAATTTGTGTCCAACCATATCTTCTTGAATATAAACTGGAACGTGTTTTCTTCCGTCATATACTGCGATTGTTTGGCCGATGAATTGTGGGAAGATTGTAGAACGACGTGACCAAGTTTTGATAACTTGTTTTTTCTCGCTCTTAGATGCAACTTCCACTTTTTTCATAAGATGCTCATCGACGAAAGGTCCTTTTTTCAAGCTACGACTCATGGTGAAGCCTCCTTTCGAATCTCTTCGGTTTCATGTCTAATTTAATGATTATTTTTTACGTCCACGTACGATTAACTTGCTTGATTTAGCTTTCTTGTTACGAGTTTTCAAGCCAAGTGCAGGTTTACCCCATGGAGTCATAGGTGATTTACGTCCGATTGGTGCTTTACCTTCACCACCACCGTGTGGGTGATCGTTAGGGTTCATTACAGAACCACGAACTGTAGGTCTTTTACCTAACCAGCGGTTACGTCCTGCTTTACCAATGTTAATCAATTCGTGTTGTTCATTACCTACTGTACCGATTGTTGCACGGCAAGTTGAAAGAATCATACGAACTTCGCCTGAGTTCAAACGAACTAGCGTGTATTTTTCTTCTTGTCCTAAAACTTGAGCAGAAGTACCAGCTGAACGGATCAATTGACCGCCTTTGCCTGGTTTCATTTCAATGTTGTGGATGAAAGTACCAACTGGAATGTTTTTCAATGGTAAAGCATTCCCTACTTGGATATCAACATTGTCCCCTGATTCAATTTTTTGGCCAACTTGAATGCCTTTAGGTGCGATGATGTAAGTTTTAACACCGTTTGTATAATGGATTAGTGCAATGTTAGCTGTACGGTTTGGATCGTACTCGATAGCAGCAACAGTTCCAACTAGTCCGTCAGTGTTACGTTTGAAATCGATAATACGGTATGCACGTTTGTGTCCACCAGCTTGGTGACGCACTGTGATTTTACCTTGGTTGTTACGACCAGCGTGTTTGTTGTTTTTTTCCAACAAAGTTTTTTCAGGTGTTGTTTTCGTAATTTCTGCGAAATCAGAACCTGTCATATTACGACGGCCGTTTGTGGTAGGTTTGTATTTCTTGATCGCCACGTTGTTTTCCCTCCTATATATTAATGTGGGTTTTTAAATGGTTCTTATTCTTCGTCGAATAATTGAATTGCGTTTGATTTTTCAGTCAAAGTCACAATTGCTTTACGGCGTTTTTTAGTATAACCGGAGTAACGGCCCATACGTTTAAGTTTACCGCGAACGTTCATAATGTTAACTTTCTCAACTTCTACATCAAACAATTTTTCAATTGCTTGTTTTACGTGAGTTTTGTTAGCACGAACATCTACTTCAAAAGTATATTTCTTGTCGTCCATTACCAGCATTGAAGCCTCAGTAATCACTGGACGTAGAATAATATCATGTAATTCCATTATTGAAGTGCCTCCTCTACTTTAGAAAGAGCAGCTTGTGTTAGAACCACTTTGTTGTAAGATACGATATCCAAGACATTCAATCCGTCTTCTCCGATAACTTTTACAGTTGGAAGATTACGTGCAGCCAATGCTGCGAAGTCGTTGTCGTTTTCTAGAACTACCAATACTTTGGAGTCAACATTTAAGTTAGTTAACACTTTTGCGAATTCTTTTGTTTTTGGTGCATCGAAAGCTAATTGGTCAACTACAATCAAGTTTCCTTCAGCAACTTTTTCTGAAAGAACTGATTTAAGAGCTAAGCGACGAACTTTCTTGTTTAGTTTATATTTGTAAGAACGAGGTGTTGGTCCAAAAACCACTCCACCGCCAACCCATTGTGGTGAACGGATAGATCCTTGACGAGCACGACCTGTTCCTTTTTGACGCCAAGGTTTACGACCGCCACCGCGAACTGCACTACGGTTTTTAACAGCGTGTGTTCCTTGTCTTAATGAAGCACGTTGCATAATGATTGCATCAAATACAACACTTTCGTTTGTTTCAATTCCGAAGATTTCTTCGTTTAAAGTTACTTCGCCAATTGTTGTTCCATCTTGTTTAAATAGGCTTACGTTAGGCATATTTCTCGTTCCTCCTTTCTATGATACTTATTTAGCAGCTTTACGAGCTGAACGAATTTCAATCAATGATTTTTTAGATCCAGGTACGTTTCCTTTAATAAGGATTACGTTTTTCTCTAGGTCGACTTTAACAATTTCAAGGTTTTGGATTGTAATACGATCCCCACCCATTTGTCCAGCCAATTTTTTGCCTTTGAATACGCGTGACGCATCAGAAGCAGATCCCATTGAACCAGGACGACGGTGGTAACGAGAACCGTGAGACATTGGTCCACGAGATTGTCCGTGACGTTTGATTACGCCTTGGAAACCGTGTCCTTTAGATGTACCAGTGACATCAATGATGTCGCCTGCTTGAAATACATCTACTGTAATTTCTTTCCCTACTTCGTACTCTCCCAGCTCAACATCTTTGAATTCCTTAATGAAGCGCTTAGGAGCAGTTTTTGCTTTTGCTGCATGACCCTTAGCAGGTTTGTTTGACAATACTTCACGTTTGTCTTGGTAACCTAATTGAACTGCTTCGTATCCGTCAGTTTCTACAGTTTTAACTTGTAGAACTACGTTAGGAGTAGCTTCAATAACTGTTACTGGTACTAATTCACCATTTTCAGTAAAGAATTGTGTCATACCTACTTTTTTGCCTAAGATTCCTTTGGTCATGGTAACACCTCCGTTGTTTTATTAGTTTTTTTATTATTTGGGTTAACGATAAATTATAGTTTGATTTCGATGTCTACGCCAGATGGTAGATCCAATTTCATCAAAGCATCAACAGTTTTGCTTGTTGGGTTAATGATGTCGATCAAACGTTTATGAGTACGCATTTCGAATTGTTCACGAGAATCTTTGTATTTATGTGGTGAACGAATTACTGTGTACAAGTTTCTTTCAGTCGGCAATGGAATTGGACCTGAAACAGACGCTCCTGTTCTTTTTGCCGTTTCCACGATTTTATCTGCTGATTGATCTAGTGCACGATGCTCGTAAGCTTTCAAACGAATACGAATCTTTTGTTTTGCCATGTTATTTCCCTCCTTCGTCAAATGTAAATCATAAGACTAGCTCCACGAAAATTTCCGGCCTCACCCGCCGTGGCAAAGCGTCCGGGCGTGTCGCAACCTCTCGTTTCTTAGCTAGGTCCCTTATACAGGGTACCCATGTGTTATTGCTTCTGCAATTTCACACTTGATTAGTATACAGGTTCCTGAAAATAAATGCAAGTCATTTTCTGAAAAAAATCCTATATTTTTTTATTTTTTTGCGAGTAACAGATTTTGTTAGTTTTCCAACAAAAAAGAGACTATTTTCTACCACTAGAAATAATCTCTTCCTATTTATATAAGTTATGCTTTATCCTTTTGTCACTTTTTGACGAATTGGAGTATTATTTTTCAACCTGCTTCGGTGGCCATATATGCGGGGGGCAAGATGACGATCAATCAGTGGCGAGCAAGCATTCATTATCAGAATAGCAAATCCTACTCCGCCCGGAAAACTAAACACAATACGGATGATTCCCGTTAGCAAACCCGCACCTATGGCAAAAACAATTTTTCCATCAGGAGTTAATGGTTGCGAACTATAATCTGTTACCATATATGTTGCTGCAAAGATCGCTGTTCCTGACAATACATGGGTCATAAAATATGTAAAACTAAAATCTCCATAAACCGCAGTCACAGTAGCCAATGACATTATGTATATAATCGGTAGGTACGGTGATATAATTCTGCGACCTATCAAATATAGCATGCCCATTATTATCATCAACTTGGAAGTCTCCCCTACCGGTCCCCCCAAATCAATCCCCAGAAATAACTTCCCTAATTCAGGGACATCCCCTGGAACCGTGTTACTAAAATTCCCTATGAACGATAATGGTGTCGCAGTTGAAATTAAATCCGGTCCAGGCAGCACCCAGTTCGTTATCCAGGGTGAGAAGAACAATTTTAACATTACCCTTGCAGCAACAGCCGGATTCAATATATTCCGTCCGATACCACCTGGTAGCTGCTTAACAAAGATAATTGCAAACAAACACCCTATCACTATTGTCCATAATGGGGCGGTGACCGGTAAACTGAGCGCAATCAACAAACCCGTTACGGCTGCACTATTATCGTTGATAGTTATCTTTTTGTTAGTTGCTTTTTGGTAAATATACTCTGCCAGAATTGAAGTAGCAATACCTACCATAGCCATCAAAAGGACTCGCCAACCAAAGAAATACACACCAGCCACCAGTGGGAACAACAATGCTATAAGAACTTGATTCATTATCCATTGCGAGGTGCGACTTACATATAAATGCGGAGATGGATTTCTCTTTAATTCGGATAAACCGTTTTTTGTCACAGTGGTCATTTCTCTCACCCCGTATTCCTTGCTTTAATAGCAATCTTTGCACTACGGATATTATCCAATAATGGAATCTTGGATGGACAAATGAAGGAGCAATTGCCACATTCAATACAGTCCATGGCTCCTAAACGTTCTGCTTCCTCTATGTCTCCCCGTTCAAAGGCATTATTTATAAGTATGGGTTGTAAAGAAACAGGGCAAACATTTAAGCACTCCGAGCATCGAATACAATCAGTTTGGTTCTCCCTGATGGCCTCTTCCGGTTCCAGAAAAGTAATTACTGACGATCCTTTCGTGATGGGAACCTCGGCTGATTTTAATGCTATCCCCATCATCGGACCACCGTGCAACATTTTACCTGGCTGTGAAATAAAGCCACCACATTCTTCAATCAAAGCGTTAATGGGTGTACCAATACGTACTCTTAAGTTCTTGGGAATTTGGAGCGAGTGACCTGTTACCGTGGTAATTCGTTCTGTCAACGGTTTACCAAGATGGACAGCTTCATAAATCGCATTAGTTGTCGCAACATTCGTAACGAACGTGCGTACATCTGCTGGTAATCCACCTGATGGAACCTCCCGACCGGTGATATTTTCTATTAACACTTTTTCTGCACCTTGTGGATACATGGTTGGGAGGACTATTAAAGTCATATGCGGATATTTTTTCATTTTTTCGATTAAAGCTGTCTCGCAGTCAGGTGTGTCAGCTTCCAGTGCGATAAATACATTTTTGGCACTCATAATATCCTGAACGATTTTTGCTCCTTCAACAATGCCTTCCGCATGCTCGATCATTAAACGATGGTCACTAGTAGAATAAATCTCACATTCCGCTCCATTGATTATGATGGTGTCAATAGGTTTTGTTTTATTGGGCTTTGCCTTGAAATGGGTAGGAAATGTCGCACCGCCCATCCCCACTATACCCGCTTTTTGAATGATAGATAATTTATCCTCAGTTGTGAGTTCATCTTGACTAACATTAATAGCTTCTTCTCTAGCGTCTTGGTAATCATTCTTAATGATTATACACTCACCAGGTCCACGCATCGTTTCACGCGTGGAAATCGCAACAACCTCACCAGAAACAGAAGAAATAACATGTGCGGAAATACCATCCTGCGCTTTAGCTAAAAGTGTCCCTATTTTAACTTTATCCCCGATTTCCACTATTGGTTCTGCTGGTTTACCTATGTGCATCGCTAAGGGGAAAATCAAAATCTCAGGAACTTTTGCTTTTTCAATTGGTTTATTTTCGGTTGTTTTCTTTCTCTCCTCAGGAAAAATACCTGCCTGCTTTCGCATGAAGCTGAAATGAATCTTCATTATTTCATCAACCTCCTTCACATAAAGTATGGTAGCGTTTTCTATATCTGTTTTTACTATAACAAATTTAAAAATGAAGTTAAAGAAAAACCCCAACATTTTCGTTGGGGTTTTGTAAAAATGTGACAATTATTGGAACGGATCCATTTTTTTCTCTGCTTCCGTTTTGTTTGCTGTACCTGGCATCTTGTTTGCTTCTTCTTGGATTTTGCGGTCAAAACGATCCAATTGGTGTTTAGCAAAGTCCCGTCCGCCTAAACCAAATGCTAAAGCGAAAGCGACTGCCAAACCACCGATAACAAATAGGAAAGCTGTGTTGACAATACTTGATGCAAATTCTAATTGATCAAGTGTCATGAAAACTGCCATCACATAAACGATGTATTTAACGATTTCACCAGTCAATTGGCTTCCAGTTGAATCCTTGATGAAGGACGATAATGCATTTCCTCCGAAGATTCCAATCCCTAAAATCACGATGGCAATCAAAACGGATGGTAGATATGCAATGATCGCAATACCGATTCTATTGAGAATCTCAAGGTTCAGAACGTTCAACGCTTCAACAACGAAGAATATCATTAAAACTGTTTGAACGATGCGCGTAATGATTGTTGATAACTGCATCTGTGGCGAATTTTTAGATAAATATCTAGAGTACTTATTGATACCGGAACTCGCCAACAGGCCTTCTAGTAAATCACCTAACAATTTGGCAATTAATCCTCCGGCAATCAATAAGATGATCGCAACGAGAACGTTAGGTATTGCTGCTAAAACTTGATTTAAGACATTTACAATTGGTTCGGAAATTGATCTAATTTCCAATGTTTCAAGCGCAATTGTAATAACTGGTATAAGAATTACCACAAATACTGTATTGGCCAAAACGCGGGCAATCGTGAAACGATTGCTTTCTACTTCAGCAACAGACGTTTGACCTGTTTTTTCAACATACTTTTTCAAATAACGGTCGATGTTGACTGTTTCCAACAGATTTTGGACAAGTTCTTTAACGAACTTAGCAACAAAGTACCCGATAGCCAAAATGACAATTGCGGCGAATAGCTTAGGCAAGAATGCCAAGAAGCCATCAAACATGTTCGTGATCGGAACAGCGATGTTGGATAGTCCGATTCGAGCGAGGATACCTGGAATAAAGAATAACCAAATCAGATAATAAAGAACTAAACCGATTGACTCAATCATCCGATCACCATCATCAGATGTATTTACTACACCCCACTTCATCAATTTCTGATTAAAGTTGATGGCGTGCAATCCTTTAGTAACACCTTTTTTTACTAAAGTAGCAAGAACCCAAGCTAGTACAAGTAGCAAAATGGCGCCTAATATACTCGGGAGAAATGCAACAAATGATGTCCAGATACCTTCCAATGAATTTGTAAATTGATTCATGGCTTTCTTCCTCCTTAAATAATTTTAATAAATACTTAATACAAGTTTATTGTAACGAAAAAATAAATGAAAATGAAATAATAACCCTTTATCTAAAAAGCATCAGGAAGAATAAATTCCTGACGCAAGTATTAACATCCATTATGGAAGATTGCGCGGATCGCGGTCTACGAAATCATCATTTTCTAACGGAGGATCTGTTCTCATATCATTCGTCGTTAGGTCCGGTGTTGTTGCATTTCGCATATTATCATTTCTCATAAGTGGATCCGTCGGCACATTGTCTTTTAGAATTGGATCAGTCGGGGGAATATGTCTACCATCATCATCTTCTACCAATACCACAACCTTGCCAGCAGCTAAGTCGTTTCGATATTCTTGTAAAGGATCATCGACATCTTCCATAGTTGGATCACTGTAGCCTTCATCTGTGTACTCATTAAAAGTGAAAGCATCTTTTAATTTTTCCCAGAAGGAACGCTCATCGTCCCTCATCTCTTCTTTAGCTTCTTCGGTGGAAACCACTTCAGCGTCCATAGTGAACGGTATCGAATTTCTGACGGCCTTGTCCGCTACGACTTCGATATCATCACGTCCATAGCCTTGATCTTTTAGCCTTTCGACTTCCCTCATCGCTTCGTCGACACTTACATACGTTCCTACTAATCTTTTACTCATGAAGATTACCTCCTTGGTTATTAAAAGTTTAAGCTCCTGGAACACTTTTAGTATAGCGAGTATTCGACTCCGTTTGCAAGCGATACCACTTAGTTACCCTTTTCGCTTTCATAGAAAAATGCACAAAAAAAGAAAGCAAAGAGCGAACTCTTTGCTTTCTTTTGGAATTAGCGAATGAATTATCCTTCGATTGAAGAAACAACGCCGGATCCAACTGTACGTCCACCTTCACGAATTGAGAAACGAGTTCCGTCTTCAATAGCGATTGGGTGAATCAATTCTACAGTCATTTTAACGTTATCCCCAGGCATAACCATTTCCACGCCTTCTGGCAATTGAACAACACCAGTTACGTCAGTTGTACGGAAATAGAATTGTGGGCGGTAGTTAGTGAAGAATGGAGTGTGACGTCCACCTTCTTCTTTAGACAATACATAAACTTCAGCAGTGAAGTTAGTATGAGGTGTGATTGTACCTGGTTTAGCAAGTACTTGACCACGTTGGATGTCATCACGTTGCACACCACGTAGCAATGCACCAATGTTGTCGCCAGCTTCAGCGTAATCCAACAATTTACGGAACATTTCAACACCAGTTACAGTTGATTTCATAGTTTCTTCTTCAATACCAACGATTTCGATTTCATCGCCGACTTTGATTTGTCCACGTTCAACACGACCTGTAGCAACAGTACCACGACCAGTGATTGAGAATACGTCCTCAACTGGCATCATGAATGGTTTGTCAGTGTCACGAGTTGGAGTTGGGATGTAAGTATCTACAGCTTCCATCAAGTCCAAGATTTTTTGTTCGTATTCTTCAACGCCTTCAAGAGCTTTCAAAGCAGAACCTGCGATAACTGGAGTGTCATCACCAGGGAAGTCGTATTCTGACAATAGGTCACGAACTTCCATTTCTACCAATTCAAGCAATTCTTCGTCGTCAACCATATCCATTTTGTTCAAGAAAACAACGATGTATGGAACACCAACGTTACGAGACAATAGGATATGCTCGCGTGTTTGTGGCATTGGGCCGTCAGCAGCAGATACTACCAAGATAGCACCGTCCATTTGAGCAGCACCAGTGATCATGTTTTTAACGTAGTCCGCGTGACCTGGGCAGTCCACGTGAGCGTAGTGACGGTTAGCTGTTTCGTATTCTACGTGAGAAGTGTTGATAGTGATTCCACGTTCTCTTTCTTCTGGAGCGTTGTCTACTGAAGCGTAGTCAACTGCTGCTCCACCGAAGTGTTTTGCCAAAACAGTTGTGATTGCTGCTGTTAGAGTTGTTTTACCGTGGTCAACGTGTCCAATAGTACCAACGTTAACGTGTGGCTTGGAACGGTCAAATTTTTCTTTTGCCATTATTGATTTCCTCCTCGAAAAGGGTGTTTTTATTTTTTATAGACTTCTGCAATTTCAGAGTCGCCTAACAATATAAAGTATACCGATTGCGACCCAAAATTGCAATATTTCAAACTAGTTAAGGAAATGATTACTCAGCGTTTTTACCACTTTTAGCAATAATTTCTTCTTGTATAGCTTTAGGAACAGCTTCATAATGATCAAATGTCATTGTAAATGTTCCACGTCCTTGTGTAGCGGAACGAAGTGTTGTTGCGTAACCGAACATTTCTGACAAAGGAATAGTTCCTTTAACGATTTGTGCGTTACCACGTGCAACCGTACCTTCGATACGTCCACGACGTGCACTTACGTGTCCCATAACATCTCCTAAATATTCTTCAGGAACTGTTACTTCTACAGCCATCATTGGTTCCAAAATAGCAGGGTCAGCTTTCTTAGCAGCGTTACGCAATGCTAGGGAAGCAGCAACCTTAAATGCTGTTTCAGAAGAATCGACGTCATGGTAAGAACCATCATATAGTTTAGCCTTAACGTCAACCAATGGATAACCAGCAAGAACACCGTTTTCCATTGAGTCTTTCAAACCTGCTTCAACTGCTGGAATGTATTCACGAGGAACAACCCCACCAACGATAGCATTTTCGAATTCAAAGCCAGCGCCTTCTTCGTTAGGTGAAAATTCAATCCAAACGTGTCCGAATTGTCCTTTACCACCTGATTGACGAACGAATTTACCTTCTGCTTGAACGCTCTTACGGAATGCTTCACGGTAAGATACTTGTGGTGCGCCAACTGTAGCTTCAACCTTGAATTCACGTTTCATACGGTCCACAATGATATCCAAATGCAATTCACCCATACCAGCGATAACTGTTTGACCAGTTTCTACGTTTGTAGAAGCGCGGAAGGTAGGATCTTCTTCAGATAGTTTTTGTAGAGCGACACCCATTTTATCTTGGTCAGCTTTTGATTTAGGCTCAATAGCAACTTCGATAACTGGTTCCGGGAATTCCATTGATTCTAGGATAATTGGGCGTTTTTCGTCACACAATGTATCACCAGTTGTTGTATCTTTCAAACCAACTGCTGCTGCGATATCACCGGAGAATACTTCGGAGATTTCGCTACGGCTGTTCGCATGCATTTGTAGGATACGTCCTACACGCTCACGTTTACCTTTTGTAGCATTTCGGATGTAAGATCCTGATTGCAATGTACCTGAGTAAACACGGAAGAATGTTAGACGACCAACAAATGGGTCTGTCATAACTTTAAATGCTAGAGCTGAAAACGGCTCTGAATCATCTGAATGAACAGCAATTTCTTCGTCAGTATCAGGAATTGTACCTGTAATAGCAGCAACATCAGTTGGTGCTGGTAGGTAATCAATAACAGCATCCAACAATAGTTGAACACCTTTGTTCTTGAACGCTGATCCACATAGTACTGGATAGAACTCAACATTGATTGTTGCTTTACGGATTGCAGCTTTTAACTCAGGAATTGAAATCTCTTCACCTTCAAGGTAACGTTCCATCAATTCTTCGTCTGTTTCTGCAACAGCTTCGATCAATTTTAGGTTCCATTCTTCAGCTAGTTCTTGGTACTCAGCTGGAATGTCTTCTTCGTGGTAATCAGTACCATCTTCAGAGTCATAAATTTCAGCTTTCATTTCTACCAAGTCAATGATACCCGTGAAGTTATCTTCAGCTCCAATAGGTAATTGGATTGGGTGAGCATTAGCTTGTAGACGTTCATGAAGCGTACCATTTGAGTACAAGAAGTCAGCACCAATTTTGTCCATTTTGTTAATGAAAACAACACGAGGAACACCGTATGTAGTTGCTTGACGCCAAACTGTTTCAGTTTGAGGTTCAACACCAGATTGTGCATCCAACAATGCTACTGCACCATCAAGAACACGTAGAGAACGTTCTACTTCAACCGTGAAGTCCACGTGACCAGGAGTATCGATGATGTTTACACGATAGTCTCTCCATTGTGCTGTTGTTGCAGCAGAAGTAATTGTAATACCACGTTCTTGCTCTTGTTCCATCCAGTCCATTTGCGCCCCACCATCGTGAGTTTCACCAATTTTATGGATTTTACCAGTGTAATAAAGGATACGTTCAGTTGTCGTTGTTTTACCAGCGTCAATATGAGCCATAATCCCTATGTTTCTTGTTTTATCAAGAGTGAATTCTCTTTTTCCCATCTGCTTCATACACCTCTTTCAGTTAGTATTTTACAAACTATACTTTACATGAAATGGGTAGATATTACCAACGATAGTGAGCGAAAGCTCTGTTAGCGTCTGCCATTTTATGTGTGTCTTCACGTTTCTTAACTGAAGCACCTGTATTGTTTGCTGCATCCATGATTTCTTTAGCTAATCTTTCTTCCATGGTATCTTCACCACGTAGACGAGAGTAGTTAACTAACCAACGTAGTGCTAGAGCTGTACGACGTTCTGGACGAACTTCAACAGGCACTTGGTAGTTAGAACCCCCTACACGACGAGCTTTTACTTCCAAAACAGGCATGATGTTTTTCATAGCTTGTTCATAAACTTCAATTGGTTCATTACCAGTTGATTCTTTGATGATGTCAAATGCATTATATAAAATAGTAGCTGCTTTTCCACGTTTACCATCAACCATCAAGCGGTTGATTGTGCGAGTAACCAATTTAGAGTTGTAAATTGGATCTGGCATTACTTCACGTTTAGCGACTGGACCTTTACGAGGCATACTGACTCCTCCTTTCTCGAATATATTAATTTTTTAGGTTTTTAGATTATTTTTTTGCTGCTTTAGGTTTTTTAGCACCGTATTTAGAACGTGATTGCATACGACCGTTTACACCAGCTGTATCCAAAGCACCACGAACGATATGGTAACGAACCCCTGGTAAGTCTTTTACACGTCCACCGCGGATAAGTACCACGCTATGTTCTTGTAAGTTGTGACCAATACCTGGAATGTAAGCTGTCACTTCTAGAAGGTTTGACAAACGTACACGCGCATATTTACGCAAAGCCGAGTTAGGTTTCTTAGGAGTCATAGTACCAACACGCGTACATACACCACGTTTTTGAGGTGAGTTAGTGTTAGTAGCTGATTTCTTGAAGCTATTATATCCTCTTCCCAAAGCAGGAGAGTTAGATTTTTCAATAGCAGATTTACGAGGTTTGCGAACTAATTGATTAATTGTAGGCATTATTTTTCCTCCTTCCTCAATTCATAATTTTTCTTGGTCCACACATCCAGGTGGTCCATTTTTGTTAAAAAATAAATAATCGAATAGAAATTCGACTTTACAAGTGTGTGTGAATGGATGCCGTCAGTCAGCACGACTGAAGTTTGCTTTCAGGAAACTGCGCATAAATTCACCTTTGCAATAATAACACGAAAAAATAGGTTCGTCAACAAAACCTGAAACTTTTTTTACAAAAAAAACTGCCACTTCACGTGACAGTCTTTTTAAGGTGACTATTAGCCTTCAATGTTACGCATAGTTGGGAATAGTAAAACGTCACGGATTGATTGGCTGTCTGTTAACAGCATAACCATCCGGTCGATACCAATTCCTAAACCGCCTGTCGGTGGCATACCATGTTCCAATGCTTCAAGGAATTCCTCATCCACGCCATGCGCTTCATCGTTTCCTTGTTCTTTTTCAACAGCTTGCGCTTCGAAGCGTTCGCGTTGGTCGATTGGATCTGTCAGCTCTGTAAAGGCATTTCCATATTCTTTACCCATAATGAAGAACTCAAAACGATCAGTGAAACGACCATCTTCTTCGTTTTTACGTGCCAATGGTGAAATAGAAGTTGGATGTCCGTAAACGAATGTTGGTTGAACCAAGGTATCTTCTACAAACATTTCAAAGAACTCATTGACTACGTGGCCAAATGTCATATGTTCAGTTACTTCAACATTATGTTCTTTGGCAAGTGCACGTGCTTCCTCATCAGTCATTTCTTGCCAGAAGTCTACACCTGTTTGTTCTTTAATTGCGTCAACCATGTGTTTACGCGCATAAGGTCCTGCCATGTTCAGTTCAATGCCATCATAAGAGATGCTCGTTGTTCCTTTAACGGTTTGCGTAACTTCTTCGAACAAACCTTCTACCAATTCCATTACATCATAATAATCCGTGTAAGCCGTATACACTTCAATCATTGTAAATTCTGGGTTGTGTGTTGTATCGATTCCTTCATTACGGAAAACGCGGCCGATTTCATAAACTTTTTCCATCCCACCGATAACAAGACGCTTCAAATGCAATTCCAGTGCGATACGCATATACAATTCCATATCCAAAGCGTTATGGTGTGTGATAAATGGTTTTGCTGTTGCTCCACCTGCCAAGTTGTGAAGAACCGGTGTTTCAACTTCCAAGTATCCACGGTCATCTAGATAGTGACGGATTTCAGAAATGACACGGCTACGTGTTACAAAACGATCAAAACTGTCTTTATTACTGATTAAGTCTAAGTAACGTTGACGGTATTTTTGTTCCACGTTTGTTAAACCGTGGAATTTATCTGGTAGTGGACGCAGTGCTTTAGTCAAATGAACAAATTTAGTTGGTTTAACAGTTACTTCACCCGTATTTGTCTTCATTACTTGACCTACTACCCCAACAATATCGCCTAGGTCGGCGTGGTCAAACACGTCATAGTCCGCTTCACCGACTGTATCTTTACGGACATAGATTTGGATGCGGCCTTGGCTATCTTGAAGATGAGCAAAACCAACTTTTCCTTTTCCACGTTTTGTAACGATACGGCCTGCGATAGCCACTTCCACGTCTTGTTCTTCGATTTCTTCTTTTGATAAACCATCGTATGTGTCATGCAATTCTTGGGACAAGTGTGTCCGTTTGAAACCATTGCTGAAAGGTTCGTTCCCTTGTTCACGCAAATTTTGCATTTTTTCACGGCGGATGATTAATTGGTCATTCATTTCTTCGAGATTTTTTTCTTGACTCAAAAAGGTCACTCCGTTCTAACTTTCGTTTTCTGTCTAATCTATATTGCCAAGAAATGATTCAAATTGCAAGATGTCTGGCAAAATTATCATCATTCTTTTTGGTGAATCACCGTTTTACTGAAAAAATGTCGATGAATCAATCTGATCCATCGACATCTTACCGTCTATTCCTTAAATTGCTACAACCGTCTTTCCTCGACCAAGTCGTTTGGCAATCTCTATGGCACCTGCAATAGCAGCTCCGGTAGCATCACTAACCAACAACCCTTCTTCTCGGGCCAATCGTTCAACAATCTCGTGGGCTTCATCCGCTTTGATGCGAATCACGCCGTTATAAAGTGTTAACTCCAATAGTGGCGGAATAAAGCCATACCCCATACCTACAAGTGTATGTTCACCTTCTACCCCGCCACTCAGTGATTGGGACTCTTCTGGTTCAACAGCGAAAATTTCCACATTTGGATTTTCTGTACGTAGAGCCCGCCCTACTCCTGTCAACGTGCCGCCGGTTCCAACGGATGCAACGAAAGCATCCACCGATTTTGCACCTAAAGCGTCAATAATTTCAGGTCCCGTGGTAGCTTCATGCATCGACGGATTCCCTTGGTTGGTAAACTGAGCTAGATAATAGTAATTTTCGTTCTTGGCAATTTCTTCAGCTTTTTTGATTGCCCCTGACATCCCTTCTGTAGCGGGTGTGTACAGAAGTTCGGAACCATACTTCATGACGATGGCTTCAATAGCGGGACTCAATCCTTCCGGCGTGACCAAGATACTGCGGTATCCTTTTGTTGTAGCCAACATGGCCAAGGAAATAGCAGCATGCTGATCAACCGCGTCCACAATAGTAGAATCTGGACCTATTGCCCCTGCTTCTTCAGCTATTTCCAATAAATTCAACATCACGCGATCTTTGGAACTGCCTGCAGGGTTTTGGGACTCCAGTTTCAAATAAATAGTAGCTGCTCCTTGTGGTACAACCGATTTCAGTTGAATAAGTGGTGTTTCGCCAATTTGTGACGTCAAAGACTTGATAATCACTGCCATCCGAATTCCTCCTTACTAATTTGCGTTCAGTAATTCAGTCAACTCTTCTTCAGAATAATTGTATTTCGTTTCGCAGAATTGACAAACAACTTCTGCACCATGATCTTCTTCGATAATAACCTGCAATTCCTCTTTACCAATCGCAGCAAGGCCATTTTTGAAGCGCTCGTGTGAGCAATCGCATTTAAATTGTACTGGCATCTTTTCAATGAAATGGACATTTTCTTCCCCTACAATACGGTGTAGGATGTCTTCAGGCTTAGCACCTTTTTCCATTAAACGGGAAACAAGCGGCAAATCAGCAAGGTTTTTCTCAATGGATGCAATGGCTTGGTCTGATGCATCCGGCATTACTTGAATCATGAATCCTCCTGCCACTTTAATGGAATCATCCGTATCAACCAGCACACTCAACCCCACTGCTGAAGGAATCTGTTCCGAGTTCGCCATATAATAGGTGAAATCTTCACCAAGTTCACCACTCACAATCGGTACTTGGCCAGAGAAAGGTTCTTTTAATCCTAAGTCTTTGATAACGGTCATCGTACCTTCTGTACCCACTACTGCGCGTACATCCAATTTACCATTTTCGTTCAACGGAAGGCTAACATGAGGATTTTGGATGTAGGCTTTTACATTACCACTACCATTTGCATCGGCAATGATCCGACCACCCAAACCATTCCCATTAATAATTACCGTCATTTTTTGATCGCCTTTCAAACCTGTTGTTGCAACCAACAGTGAGCCGACCATTGTTCTTCCTAATGCTGCTGAAGATGCACTCCACGTATCATGGCGTCTCTGCGCTTCGGCAACCGTTTCTGTTGCGTCAAGAGCGTAAACCCGGAATTGACCTTCGTAAGCCAATCCTTTAATTAAATAATCCGACATTATATACCTCCAAAATTGCGATTCTATATTTATTTTACTATAGGCCGAACAAATAAAAAACATATCCGCTCGATTCAAAAATAAATGGAGCTGGGAAATAACTCCCAGCCCCCTCTATTTAACCGAATATTTGCTTCGTAAACGTGCTCAAAAGGCAGCCCCGGCGTCACTTCACGAATAATGCTCAGATGGTCTGCGACCATCTGAGCATTATTCGCTCCAGTGATCCGGGGCTAAACGCCTTTTTCCCACTCTCAACTTTTTTATTTTTCTTCTGAATTTGCTTCTTCCTCAGGAGTTGCTTCTTCACTTAATTCTTCACGTTTTTCAGCCACTTCTTCTTGGTGTTCAGCTCTTTCAGCTTCTTTCTTTTCACGTTGACGTTTCGTCTCTTCAAAAGATGCTGCTGTTTCACTTGGGTATTCTTCACTGCTGTTTTTAGCAGGCATTTCGCCTGTTTCAAAAAGACTCTTGATTGTTTTCTCATCCAATGTTTCAAGCTCCAGCAGTTTTTCAGCAATCAGATTCAGTTGTGAACGGTGTTCAGTAATAAGTTCACGTGCTTTATCGTGTGCCTCACCCATGATACGGCGTACTTCTGAATCGATTTGGTAGGCGATATCTTCTGAGTAAGCACGTTTGGAACCATAATCACGCCCAACGAATACTTGGCTATTGCCTTCATATTGGACCGTACCTAATTTATCGCTCATTCCATATTCCGTTACCATGCTGCGAACTAGGGCTGTAGCTTGTTGGAAGTCATTACTTGCTCCAGTTGTTTGTGCATTGAAAACAATCTCCTCTGCCAAACGCCCACCGAGTAACCCAACAACTTGTTCAAACAGTTCTTCTTTCGTCATTAAGAAACGGTCTTCTTTAGGAAGCATGATGGCATAACCACCAGCACGACCACGAGGAACAATCGTAACCTTATGCACAGTACGAGCATCGCTCAAGACCATCCCAACAACCGTATGACCCGCTTCATGGTAGGCTACCATCTCACGTTCACGTTTGCTGATGACTTTGTCTTTCTTGGCAGGACCAGCAATAACGCGGTCATGCGCTTCGTCAATATCCAACGCATCGATTTTCACTTTGTTGCGACGAGCAGCTACTAGAGCAGATTCGTTCAACAAGTTTTCCAAATCCGCACCTGAGAAACCAGGTGTCTGTTGCGCAACAATTTTCAAATCAACATCATTTGCTAGTGGTTTGTTACGTGCATGAACTTTAAGTATTGCTTCACGGCCCTTAACATCCGGACGACCAACCAAAATTTGACGGTCAAAACGGCCAGGACGAAGTAAAGCAGGATCCAGAACATCAGAACGGTTTGTTGCGGCAATAACGATGATTCCTTCATTTCCTTGGAAACCATCCATCTCCACCAACAATTGGTTCAGGGTTTGTTCACGTTCATCATGACCCCCGCCCATTCCGGCTCCACGTTGACGACCCACTGCATCAATTTCATCAATAAAGATGATGGCTGGAGCAGCTTTTTTAGCATTTTCGAATAAATCACGGACACGGCTCGCACCGACACCAACGAACATTTCCACAAATTCTGACCCGGAAATTGAGAAGAAAGGTACGCCAGCTTCACCAGCTACTGCTTTAGCAAGCAATGTTTTACCAGTTCCTGGAGGTCCTTCCAAAAGAACACCCGCTGGGATACGCGCTCCCAAAGCGGTAAAACGACGTGGATCTTTCAAGAACTCAACAACTTCAACAAGTTCTTGTTTTTCTTCATCGGCACCAGCAACATCAGAAAAACGAACTTTAACATTTTTCTTGGACATATCTTCAGACTTCGTTTTACCAAAGTTCATGACATTACGTCCACCGCCACCTTGGTTACCACCTTGTCCCATCATCATGTACATAAAGAATACAAAAATAATCAATGGTAGAATTGTGAATAAAAGGCTGATCCAAGCTCCAGATTGATCTTGTTCCAAAATGGTAAGATCAGTATCCGTTTGTTCCGCTAAATCACCGATTTTGCTAAGTGTTGTATCATTCGGTAATACACGCGTACGGAATGTTGTCGTGGACAAGTTTGTATCATCAAACAAAATCAAGTCACTTGCACTTGATTCACTTGTCACTTCTCGCTCTTCGCGATACTCACCGACGATATCCCAAACACCGGCACCTGGTTGCATCGTGAAGTCCTTGATTTCTTCATTTTCTAAATCACGGATAAATTCCGATGATGTGACTGCTTGGTTCGTCTGGTTCCCGACACCTCTGGTCATCATTGTGACAACACCGATGACTGCCAGGAAGATTAGAATCCAAAAGCCACTACTTTTGAAAAAATTACTGTTTTTTTTCATTTGACCCTCCTTGCAGATACTATGCCTAGCAGGCGTATATCTAATTTTCTGTAATCATTCAATTTCTTTATAAATGTATCTAGGTCATCATATCATAACTGACCTATTTTAACTATCGATTTTACTTGTAAACTTCTTCTTTTAATACACCTACATAAGGAAGGTTTCTGAATCTTTCGATATAATCCAAACCGTAGCCAACTACAAACTCATTTGGCACATGAATCCCTACCCAATCCGCTTCTAAATCAACAGCACGGCGCTCTTTCTTGTCCAAAAGCGTTACGATTTTAATGGATTTTGCTTTACGATAACGGAAAATATCAATTAAATAACTCAATGTACGGCCAGTATCGATAATGTCTTCCACGATCAAAACATCGCGGCCTTCAACGGAAGTATCCAAATCCTTGATGATTTTAACATCACCACTGGATTCCATTTCTGCACCGTAGCTGGTAACGTCCATAAAGTCCAATTCCAAATCGCATTCCATCGCACGGGACAAATCAGTCATGAACATGACGGCACCTTTTAAAATACCAATAACCAAAGGGTACTTATCTTTGTATTCCTCTGTTAAAGTCTTCCCTAATTCTTTCGTTACCTTGGCAATTTCTTCTTCTGTGTATAATACTTCTTTAATATCTGGATGTATCATGTCGCACCTCGTTTATATTTATTTTTTTAAGTCGTAATCGCCGATTTCATGGAGCCAAATTGAGGTGGCGTAACCGGGTACGAGTAAAATCTTACCGCTATAATCAGTTACTACCCACGCTTGGTCCCTATCTTCGTTCGGAATTTTGTTATCGATGAAAATTCTGGCTATTTTTTTTGTAAAAGGCTGTTTTTTGTTTAGTTGAATGGCGTCCCCATGCTGCCAATTTCGAACGATCAAGGGAAGTACCACTTCTTCTGCTTTTAGTCGTGCGATGGTTCCATTTTCCGACGCATATGTAGAAGATAAAAACAAACCTATTTTACCATTAAATGGTAATTCTAACCATTTATTTAGTTCCAATTCTTGATTAAATTGTAATTTGTTTAATTTAGCCGTTTCAGTCAATTTAAAAGTGATTAAATCATAGCGTCTCTGAACAGTACCACCAATAAGTGCGATTTCCGCTTGTGGTTTTCCTGCCACCATCAAATCCAGGAGTTGCTGGGTATGTTGCCGTTGTGTCGTCGCTTCCCACACATTGGTCAAAAAATAACTGAGAACCAAGCGCTGCATTGCTGGTGGTTGCTCAAGGAATGCCTGGATGGATAACACCCAATCCTTTCCGTTTTTCTGAAAAAGTTGTTTAGATGCTTCTTTTATAACTGGTGTTGCAACGCTCAGTAAATCCGATAATTCATCCGAAAATTCACCAAAGTGGCGCGCAGCCTGTTCATTCTCCTGCTTCAACAAAGGGACGATGGTATTACGGAAGCGGTTGCGGGTATAGTCCGAGCTGAAATTGCTCTCATCCTCCCGGAATGGAACCGCATGTTCCGCACAGTACGCATACAGTTCCTTTTTCTCAAAGGCAAGTAAAGGTCTTACCAAATGACCAGTCGCAAAAGAACGAATTCTTTGAATGCCCGCATAGCCCGGTAAGGTACTTCCTCTTGCCAGTCGCATCAAAATGGTTTCCATCTGGTCGTCCGCATGATGTGCGGTTAAAAGGAGTTTGCTGTTTGTGGTTGCCATTTGTTCTTTGAAAAACTCATAACGGAATGCCCGCGCTGCTGCTTCGATGTTACTTTCGGGATGCTCAGTCCAGTGTTTGACTTCAAGTTTCAAATGGTGTTCTTCACAATAATTGTGCACCAGTTGATAATCTTTTTCCGCTTCCGTCCGCAAGTGATGGTGGATATGGAGCACGGTCATTTCCGGTCTTTCATTAAATGGTAACTGTTGCATGGCATGCAGCAAGGCCATTGAATCCACACCACCGGAAACAGCCAACAATACTTGGTCCCCTGCTTGCCAATAACCATGGAAAGCATTGGCTGTTCGAAGTACTTGCGTAAGAGTCATCCTGCCCACCTTCCTTTCGTCAGTTACTGAAAAAGAAAAAAGAGGCGGAACAAATAGGCTTTCACCCTCGTTCATCCTCTTGTTATAGACTTAATTAGTTACGTCTACCGCCACGTCCGCCACGTTTACCTTCAGTGTTGCGTTTCAATGAAGTCAAGCGATCGTCGCTCTCTTTCAAAAAGGCGCTCATTAAAGAATCAAAGCCTTCTTTTTTAGGTTCTTTGGCCTGTGGTGCACGATCACGGTAGTCTCTTCCTTTATTGTATGAAGGACGGTCTTCTCTTGGTTTGTTATAAGATGACGTGCTGCGTGGAGCTGGTTTGTGTTCACGTTGTGGTTGAGAACCTTCTTCTGTATTTTCTTGCGCCTTGCGAATTGATAATCCAATCTTTCCATCTGGTGCAATAGTTAACACTTTAACGTTTACTTCATCTCCAACACTTAGGACATCATTAATATCCTTTATGTAGCTATCGGAAATTTCACTGATATGGACAAGTCCTGTCTTTCTATCTCCTAAATCGATGAATGCTCCAAAATTTGTAATACCAGTTACTTTCCCTGCTACAATCGTACCAACCTCAATTGACATAAAAAAAGTGTTCCTCCTTAGATTTTTGTATGCTTATTATAGCATGTTACTTCTTTAAATAGTAGTTGCGAAATCAGTTTTCGCCTTCAACTTGGCTTGCTGCCTTGCTTTGGTTGTCTTCAGGCAAACTAAAGATGATTTCATTGTCTTTACTGAAATAATAGCGACTACGTGCTAATTTAGCAACGTATTCATCATCCTGCAACAGCCCCACCTGGACATTCAAGCTTTGGTTTTCTTTTTCCAATGCTTTTTTTTCTTTTTTAGCAACTGCAATTTGATCTTCCACTTCGCGAATATGTTCAATATTACCCATCAAGTTATAGCCCAATGGTAGTAATAATCCCGCTGCAAAAATGGCCAAACCAGTTTTTCTTCTTCTGGCTTTTTTGGATTGTAAGGTTGTCTGTTGTTTCTCTAAACTTTTTTCAAGCGTATAGTCATTATAAATTTGCGTAATGTTTTGTTGTATCGGTTCATTCTTTTTCCTGTTTCCTAGCATGGTATGATCCCTCCAAGCTGACCGTATACTGTTTTAAGTATAGAAGAAAACTGGGAGAAAGTCACGCTTCATTTCGCAATTTTTTTATAATGTTCCTATTCAATCTTCTTCAGGTTTGACTGCAGTCTCACTGATGATGGTATACATCTCTTGTGCTTCATCTTTTTTAGTGGTGTCGACGATTTTATCAATGCTGACGACCAGTGTTTTATTTCCGAATTGAATCGTCATTTCATCACCGACTTTTACGTCTGTACTTGATTTCGCTTGACGACCGTTAATGGAAATACGACCTTTATCACTCACTTCTTTTGCAACCGTACGACGTTTAATGATACGGGATACTTTCAAAAATTTATCAAGTCTCATTGTTATTCTCCTTTTCCTGCTTCTTGATTTTTTGCCACATGGCATCGATATCTTCAATCGTTTCGACTGGATAACCGTCGAAAACATGGGGATGGCGACGGCGAAGCTTAAGGTTGAGTGTTTCCAGTATATCTTCCAGGTTAAAATAGCCTTCTTGCTCAGCATGCCCGGCATGGTAGATGACCTGGAGCAAAACGTCCCCTAATTCTTCTATGAGGTTTTCGACATCCTTATTCGCGATTGCTTCTGCTACTTCTTCGCTTTCTTCCCGCAAGTACGGCATCAAACTCTCATGGGTTTGTTCTTGTACCCACATATCGCCATCTTGAATCGCATCCATATAATATTGGGTCGTTGCAAAGCTTCTCGTTCTTGCATCCAACTCCAAAGGGTGGACATAGAGATAAAATTCAGACGCCATCTTTTCCATTTGGTCCATTTCAAATAGGGACATATGCTTAATAGTAGCATTATTCCCGGATGTAACGGTCACGTTATGCTCGTCTGGATACTTTTCCATCAACTTAAGCTTCACTTCACTGGCCGTGAATTCGCCTTTTATGTGCATAATCACGAGGTGGCTTCCCAAGTCAAGCCGGTCTGCATCAAGCTCCTCCCCGCTAATCACTTGAAGTCCTTCTGAGGGATTAATCTGAAACGCGTCAATCAAGTCATCAATTTTTATCTTTCCCATCTGAAGTACCCCTTTTATTTACTAATTTTTTCATTAATTTCTTACCATAAGGAATGGACAACCATTCTCGGGTTGTAAAAAGTTGGAAACGGACAATGTAAATAAAAAATAATATAACGCCTACTCCAACTGTCACCAAAGCCACTACCGTTGCATTTGTCCTGCCTGGTTCCAACAATAGCCACAAAAGATGCTTGGTAACCGTCGCGCCAATGTATAAAATGCCGGCACCCCCCATTAATTTCACCAGGAAACGATCTCTTTTCCAAACGTTTCTTAATGGCAAAGGCAATTGCACGTTCATGAATATCACCATCGCCAATAAGCCCGCTATTGTAGCCACACTTGCTCCAAGTGTATCCCACCAAGGGACGAAGATGGTATTGGCAATAAATTTAACGCTTAAACCAAGGGCCAATGCTACCAATGTTAAAGCATATTGGTTAAAACTTTGAAAAATGGAGTGGTATGCCATCATGATTGAAGCCACCGCAATCGCAATAATATAGACCGATAGAACGGTGTTCCCACTACTATCGCCAAACAACATTTGGTTCACTTCCGGCAAAATAGCCAACAATCCCGCCACAGCCGCAAATGAAAAAGCAGCTGTCATCCGTATGAGTGATTTAGCGGCACGATGAAAAGATTCCATTTGGCCCATGGCGTGCGAACGACTCATCAGAGGAATGAATCCCGCTGAAAAGCCGGCCCCCACTACCATTCCCAACTGAACTAATGGCTGGCCGCGGTCATAAATACCTTTCAAGGATTTGGCCGCATCGGCGGCTATCCCGTTTTCTACCAACCCTTTATAAAGCGTAAAGGAATCAACCAACTGAAACAAAACCAGCATTGAGGTCAACAGACAGATTGTGATTCCTTCCGTCGCATAACGATACGCCAATTCTTTAAACGATAAAGGTGTTAATTCTTTTGAAGAAGGGGAAAGCGGAACAGCTTTTTTTCTTAAATAAACCAGCAGTATCCCTGTCGCCATCACGGCACCCCATGTTGCGCCACTCATAGCTTGGGCACCCATTGCGTACATATTATTGCCGTTTTTTGTAAATAGCCACGCCGCCAAGAGAATGATTCCTACCCGAATCAGTTGTTCCGCTACTTGTGAAACAGCGGTGGGTTGCATCCGGTAAGTACCTTGAAAATAACCCCGTAACGTCGCCAAAACAGGCATGAAGAGGAACATCCAGGATACTGCCCTAATGATCGGCATCAAGGCTGCATCTCCCATCGCTTGTGCGATTGTTCCAGCAAATCCGTAAATGCCCGCAAACAAAACCAAGGAAAAAAGCGTAAGGATCAGCACACTGTTTCGGATAAGACGGCGGTGCTCCTCTTCGGAGCCAGCCTGGGCAATCGTTTTTGAAAAGAAAACCGGGAAACCGGACAAGGCAAACGTCATGCCGATTCCATAAATCGGATAGATCTGTTGATACACGTATAGTCCCGTATTTCCCACCATGTTTTGAAAAGGCACGCGATAAACCGCACTTAATACCTTGGCAATCAAAGAGGCAATCGAAAGGAGCACTGCCCCATTCATCATTGTTTTAAGTTGTTCATTTTTCATCGGCAGCTACCTTTTTGTCTTCACATGCTTCCAGGAACAATTTAACGTAATCCATCCATGCTTGCGGTTCCAACTTCCGGATTTGCAATGAGATGGCCAACTTGCCTTTTTTCATGTTCACTTGCGCACGTAACGGCATACTGCTCAATGCTTCAAAAATAGCTGCTCCTTGCAGACGTTCTGTCGCTGCATCATTCATCGTCACCACAACTGCTTCATCTTGACGCTTAATGGACTCCACTTGTGCAAGTTCGGCAAAATGTTTAATCAGACCCACTTGTGCAAGCTGCGTGACTTCAACAGGTGGTTCCCCGAACCGATCCCGGAAGTCATCGAGAATATCGAAGTAATTATCTTCACCGGAAATTTGCTGGATACGTTTATATAAATCAATTTTTTGTTTTTCATCTGATACATAGGTGTTTGGAATGTAAGCATCCACTCCCAAATCTATCTCGACAGTGATTCGTTTCCGTTTTGTTCCAACCCCGCGTTTACGTTCAACTGCTTCGCTCAGCATTTCAGAGTACAAATCGAAACCGACTGAGTCGATGAAGCCGTGTTGTTGGGCCCCCAATAAATTTCCAGCCCCACGAATTGCCAAGTCACGCATGGCAATTTTGAACCCAGAACCGAGTTCCGTAAAATCTTTGACGGCTTTCAGACGCTTTTCACTCACTTCACTCAAGGTTTTGTTCGGTTGATACATGAAGTACGCATAGGCAATCCGATTCGTACGCCCCACCCGTCCTCTTAATTGATACAATTGGGACAGACCCATGTAATCGGAATTCTCTATGAAGAGGGTATTGGCATTAGGGATGTCTACACCCGTTTCAATAATCGTTGTTGTCACAAGGACATCATAGTTACCTTCCACGAAATCCATCATGATATTTTCCAATTGGACTTCAGTCATTTGGCCATGTGCGATGCCTACCCGGGCATCCGGGACCAACATGCGAATTTCATCCGCTTTACGTTCGATGGTTTCAACCCGGTTATAAACATAGAATGTTTGCCCACCACGTGCCATTTCCCGTTCGATGCCATCCTTGATGGCACCCGTATTTTGTTCCATGACGTAGGTTTGAACCGGATAACGGTTAGCCGGTGGCGTTTCGATAACGGATAAATCGCGGACACCCAGCATTGACATATGCAAAGTCCTGGGAATTGGTGTAGCCGTCAAGGTCAACACATCGACGGAAGCTTTTAATTTCTTCAATGACTCTTTGTGCTTCACACCGAACCGCTGCTCTTCATCGACAACCAAGAGCCCCAAATCCAAAAACTGCACGTCTTTTGATAACATACGGTGCGTTCCGACCACTATATCCACGCTACCTTTACGCAGGCCATTAATGGTTTCTTCTTGCTGTTTCTTTGTTCGGAAACGACTCAACAAGCCAATTTCGAATGGCAACTCATCGAACCGCTGCATCAGCGATTCATAGTGCTGCTGTGCCAGAATGGTTGTTGGCACCAGAAAAGCCGCTTGTTTGCCTTCGATCACGGCTTTAAAAATTGCCCGCATCGCTACTTCTGTTTTTCCATAGCCCACATCACCAACCAAGAGACGATCCATCGGTTTCGCTTTTTCCATGTCGGCCTTGATTTCCTGCGTACTACGCAGTTGGTCTTCGGTTTCCGTGAAAGGGAAGCGGTTTTCAAAATCGATTTGATCCGGGGTATCAGGCGGATAAGCATAACCTTTTTCAGATTCACGTTTCGCATACAATTCAATCAGTTCATCTGCGATATCTTCTACTTTGGAAGCAACTTTATTCTTGGTCTTCGCCCACTCTGTTCCACCTAATTTATTGATTTTAGGTGTTTTGGATTCTGATGAAACATATTTCTGTACCAAGTGCAGTTGCGTAACCGGGATGAATAATTTCGCACCGTCCTGGTAGACGATAGAGATGTAATCCTGATGGGCCCCATCCACAACAATGGTTTCCATCCCAGTATATTTCCCAATACCATGGTTAACGTGTACGACGTAGTCGCCCGGCGATAATTCGGTATAACTCTTCAAACGTTCCGCATTGGTCATTTTTTGACGACGCGGTTGTTTTTTCTTTGTTTTATTGAACAATTCTTTTTCTGTAATAAAGACCACTTTTTCCATCGGCATTTCAAATCCGCTTGCCATGGCACCGACAACGATATTCACATGTCCCGGTGTAACGGCATCATGTCCTTTAATGACGCTATCGATTTGGAAATCGGCAAAAGTCTGGTGTACTTTTTCCGCGCGTTCCTGATCGGGAACAATCGTGAAAATTGTCATGTCCTGCCGCAACCAACGTTCCATTTCGATTTTAACCATATTCATTTGACTAAAGAATTGAACAATCCCGCGGTACTGCAAGTTATGAATATCCGTAAAACGAATATTACCCAGTCCCTTTTGAAACAAAGAATAAAATATTTTGTTGTGGTTACTCTTCTTAACGACTTCACGTACTTCTACTGTCATTTTTTGTTTGGGTAGAATGGTTCCTTCATATTGTTTAGCGGCTTGCCAATCGGCTGCTTCCATATCTTGATTCTTATCTGATTCCAAAGTACGCCCGTACTCATCCATAATCAACAAAGCATTTTCAGGAATATAATCCATAATGGTTGTTTCTTCTTGATAAAGGAGGGATGTATACATACGTGGGTTTTCCGGTAAATCACCAAGCTCCAGTTTCTCCACCATATCGGTAAAATGCGTGGATAGTCGGTCCCGGACGCTTTCGTCTTTCACAGATTTAATGGCTTTTTTGATATTCTTCTCGATTTCCAGACTGCGCTTCGTGATGGTTGCTGCTGGAAACACTGAATCTTGCGCTGGCAGAATAAGTACTTCATCAATCGGGTTCTCGAATGATTTCTGAGTAGAAGGCTCGAAAAAGGCCATGCGATCCACTTCTGCATCAAATAACTCAATTCGAACCGGCTGTTCTTCATTCAAGGCGTAAATGTCGATGATATCACCGCGAATACTGAATTCTCCTGGTGAAGCAACCATCGATTTGCGTTCATAGCCCATCGCCACCAATTTTTCAGGTAACTTGTCATACTCCAGTTCATCACCAATTTTGAACGTCAAGTTATGGTCTTTCCAGACGGAAACCGGTGACAATAATTTCTTGAACCCTGCCGTTGGGATAATCACAATCCCCTTTTGGCCGGTTGTCAGGAAATGCATGGCCTCCACCCGTTGGCTACGGAATTCCGGCGATGAAAAAGCGAGTTCAACGGCCAGGGATTCTTCAACTGGGAAAAGGAAGACTGGTAAATCTTCTGCAATTTGGGTTAAATCCTCATAGATTTGGGTCGCCTGTAATAAATTGGGCGCCCAAACGACAATTGGATTTTTGATATTACGGTAAATAATGGATGTTAACAAGTTACGTGATGAACTGCTGATACCCGTTACCAATTGATTGCCATCATAACTAATTTGTTCAATTATCTTTTTGATGGCCGGTGACTGCTGCAGATAATTTTCTATATCTCTCATATCGTACTCCTTAATAGTGCGTAAATAGGCTCAGCCAGGGCTGAACCTATTTCTTGCGATTAAATTTATTCATCGTATTTAAAAAGTCATCATTTTGGATGAAATCGTCGATTGCCGTTACGCTATCTTTAACTGCGAACAACATATCTTCATGCACTTCTTTTGGAAAGGGGCTCAATACGTGCTGCACCACGGTCATATTTGGTGCCGGTCTCCCAACCCCAATGCGGATGCGGTTAAAGTCTTGGGTGCCGAGGTGTTGAATCAAACTTTTGATTCCGTTATGGCCACCGGCACTCCCTTTTTGACGAAGGCGAATACGTCCTGGTGGCATATCCATATCATCATATACCACTACTATGTCTTCTATTTCTACGCCGTAATAATCCATCAAAGGTCTGACGGCACGGCCGGAATCATTCATATACGTCATCGGTTTTACAAAGAGTACTTTCTCTCCATTGATGCGTTCTTCGGCATAGAAAGCATCGAATTTTGATTTATTAAAGGCTGCTTTATTTTGGTGCGCCCATTCATCAAGGGCAATGAACCCAATATTATGTTTGGTGTCGCTATACTTCGGTCCTGGATTTCCTAATCCAATGATCATTTTCATCTCTTTCACCTTTTCTCTAGAAAGTGGAAAAAGCTGGACGCAAGTCGTCCAGTCATCAATATAGTATATCATATCTGGTCTGAAAGCAAAAAGGAAAAACAATGGTCATAGCTGTCCGTCCGAATGAAATAAATGCTATAATAAAGATAGTATTCAAGAAATTGTTTAATGGAGGGAATGTTATGTCAAGAGAAGAAAGAAAGTTTGGTCAAAAAATCATTTTAATCGGTGATGGTGCTGTTGGATCAAGCTACGCCTTTGCGCTTGTGACGCAAAATGTTGGCCGCGAATTAGGAATCATTGACATGAACACCGCTAAAACCGAAGGAGACGCAATCGATTTGTCCGATGCGTTGGCATATACAAGTCCAAAGAAAATTTATGCAGCTACTTACGATGATTGTGGGGATGCCGATTTGGTTGTATTGACAGCTGGTGCTGCTCAAAAACCTGGTGAAACCCGTTTGGACCTTATCAACAAAAACTTAAAAATCTTCAAGAGTATCGTTGACCAAGTTATGGCAAGTGGTTTCAATGGTATCTTCTTGGTAGCAACGAATCCGGTTGATATTCTAACCTATGCAACCTGGAAGTTCTCTGGTTTGCCTACGAATCAAGTCATTGGTTCTGGAACATCGTTGGATAGCGCACGTTTCCGTCAAGAAATTGCAAAATTGGTGAACGTGGATGCGCGTAACGTTCATGCCTATATTTTAGGTGAACACGGCGACACTGAATTTCCAGTTTGGTCACACGCAAATGTTGGTGGTTTGCAAATGTATGAATGGATCAAACAAAATGGCACAGCTGTTGATGAAGAAGCATTAATTGACGCCTTTTATTCGGTTCGCGATGCTGCTTACCGTATCATTGAGAAAAAAGGCGCAACTTACTATGGTATTGCTGCCTCACTGGTTCGCATTACGAAAGCTATCTTCAATGATGAAAATGCGATTTTACCGCTATCCGTTCATTTAGCGGGAGAATATAAACAAAAAGATGTTTTCATTGGTGTACCGGCTATCATTAACCGTGAAGGCGTCCGTGGGGTTATCGAAATTCCATTGAATGAAGTCGAACAAGTCAACATGCAACTATCAGCTGATACTTTGAGAAAAGTAATCGAAGATTCATTTGCGAATTTGGATGCGTAAGAGTAATCAGATATGAACGGCCCAGTTTCCTGGGCCGTTCTTTTTGAGCTCTTGGAATTAAACCATTTGAATCTCATTATTTTCTTTAAATGGTTTAATTGAGCAGAATTAAACCATTTCATTACAATTTTCTACTTCAAATGGTTTAATTGTTCATTATTAAACCATTTCACTCTAAATTTAGTGGGCAAATGGTTTAATTAATTCACATTCATTTATTTTTACTCAAAAAAGAGGTTGAGCGCTAAATGCTCAACCTCTTTTAATCGAATTAATTAATCAATCAATGTGAATTTTTCTTGGAACAATGGACTTACAGAACGGTTTTCGTGGATCCGTTTGATTGCTTCAGCAATCAGTTGGGATACAGATACTTGAACGATTTTTTTACTATTTTTTTCTTCTGGTAACTGAATGGAATCTGTTACGATTACTTCTTGGATAACAGAATTTTCCAGACGTTCGATTGCTGGTCCTGAAAGAACTGCATGTGTACAGCAAGCAAAAACTGCAGTTGCGCCAGCATCTTGTAATGCTTGAGCTGCTAGAGTAATTGTTCCGGCTGTATCGATCATATCGTCAATCAGAATTGCTTTCTTGCCTTTTACATCACCGATGATGTTCATAACTTCTGCCACGTTTGCTTTTGGACGACGTTTGTCGATAATAGCAATCGGTGCATGGATAAATTCAGCCAATTTACGTGCACGTGTTACCCCACCGTGGTCTGGTGAAACAACAACGATGTCATTTTGAAGCATTTCATTATCCAAGAAGTAGTTTGCCAATAATGGCGCACCCAACAAGTGGTCAACTGGAATATCGAAGAAACCTTGGATTTGCGGTGCATGCAAATCAAGAGCCAACACGCGGTCAGCACCTGCATCTGTAATCATGTTTGCAACCAATTTAGCTGTGATAGGTTCACGTGATTGTGCTTTACGATCTTGACGTGCATATCCATAGTAAGGAATAACCACATTGATTGTTTTAGCACTCGCACGTTTCAAAGCATCAATCATAATCAACAATTCCATCAAATGGTCGTTTACTGGGAAACTTGTTGATTGGATGACGTATACATGAGCTCCACGGATACTTTCATCGATATTGATTTTGATTTCGCCATCACTGAATTGTGTAGAAGACACAATTCCAAGTTCTACGCCAACTTCCGCTGCAATTTTTTCTGCCAATGGACGGTTGGAACTTAGAGAAAAAATTTTCAATTTCGGGTCTTTGTAGTGTTCTGTAGTCATATTTTTTCCACTCACCAATCTGTTTTTTTTACGTACATACTCTCACCTAATATTTTAGGCATTTATTCATTTATTTCAATAAAAGAATTACTTATTTTTTGATGGTGGTAATTTATCCCAATAGCCATCTTTATTTTCTTGACGGCAACGTGCAATCCCCATTGCTTCCTCTGGCACATCTTTTGTAATGGTAGATCCAGCAGCCAAGAAAGCATTTTTCCCTACGTTAACTGGCGCAATCAAATTTACATTACAACCGATGAAACTATTGTCACCCACTGTAGCACGATGTTTGTTCTTGCCGTCGTAGTTTACGAAAATAGTCCCGCAACCTACATTGATGTTTTCGCCTAAATCAGCATCACCAACATATGTTAAATGACCTACTTTCGTATCTTTACCAAGGTTGGAATTTTTAATTTCAACAAAGTTTCCGATATGAACTTTTTCGCCTACCGTACTATTGGGACGTAAATGGCTGTAAGGACCAATGTTGCTATCGTCTGCCATTGTTGATTCTTCAATATTTGAACTTGTAACGCGTACGCGGTTGCCAATGATGGCATCGCGGATTTCAGAGTTTGCCCCGATGAAGCAATCTTCACCAATTCGGGTCATGCCCTTTAGGACAACACCTGGCTCAACAATTGTATCCGATCCGATAACTACTGTTGATTCGATGTATGTGTTTTCTGGATCCAACATCGTTACACCATTACGCATATGCATTTCATTGATACGTTTCTTCATAGTTGTGCTTGCTTCCGCTAAAGCAACACGGTCGTTAACTCCCAAAGCTTCGGCCATATCAGCCATTTGATAAGCTGTGACAATTTCACCCTGGTTTTTCAAAATTTCAATAACATCCGGTAAATAGTACTCACCTTGGGAATTATCATTTTTAACCAAAGCCAACACTTCGAATAAAGCCTTGTTGTCAAAAACATAAGTTCCGGTATTGATTTCCTGTACTGCTGCTTCTGTTTCAGAAGCATCTTTTTGCTCAACAATTTTTTCAACTAGATTTTCAGCGTTGCGAATAATACGTCCATAACCAAATGGATTTTCCGCATGAGCAGTCAAAATGGTTGCCTTTGCAGATTCAGTTTCATGATGTTTCACTAAAGCCGCAAGTGTTTCACTCGTCAACAAAGGTGTATCGCCACAAATAACAAGGGTTGTACCAGCTTTTCCACCTAACGCTTCTTGCGCTTGAAGTACCGCATGACCTGTCCCTAATTGTTCCTCTTGCAGAACATATTCAGAACGATCCCCGATGACTTCTTTGACAGCTTCCGCGCCATGACCCACAATTGTCACAACGTGATCAAAACCAGCTTCTTCCACTTGATCAATGACATGCTCAACCATTGCTTTACCGCAAACTTTGTGCAGAACTTTGTACAACTTACTTTTCATTCTTGTGCCTTGACCGGCAGCAAGAACTACTGCAAAACGATTAGCCATTTTTTAGTTTCTCCTTCGCTCTCTTATGAAATCACACAAAAATAATCGTACCCGAAATTCAATAATCCCGCAACTATTGTAAGGGCTTAGATACGTATTTTTCCTTATTTTCTCATATTCATCCCTACACTTACAAGGGAAATTCAAAAAAAGACTGAGCAACCTGCCCCAGTCTCCATTTTTTAGTCAAAATAACTGCCTAATCCCACTGACATGGTGCGATTACGCATATCCACTTCGTTCACGCGAATGAGTGACGTGTAGTTTTCGGTTTCTTTTGCTGTATAAGCGGCTTCAGCAAAAACTGTCACACCAGCAATTTCTGAATCGAATTCTTCAATGATACTGCGCATACCGTTTACCGTACCGCCGCCCTTCATGAAATCATCCACAACCAGAACGCGGGAACCGCTTGGCAAGCTACGTTTTGAAAGTTCCATTTTTTCAACACGATCAGATGACCCAGACACATAGTTGATACTTACAGTCGAACCTTCTGTTACTTTAGAATCACGGCGAACAATTACAAAGGGAACGTTTAAATACGTTGCAACAGCCTGCGCTATTGGAACACCTTTTGTCGCCACAGTCATAACTGCTGTTACTTTTTCTTCTTTATACTGGGAAGCAATCATGCGTCCAACTTGGTTCAAAACTTGTGGGTCGCCTAATAAATCTGAAAGATACACATACCCGCCTGGTAAAATGCGCTCCTTTGAATCCATTTTACGACAAATATTTTCAATGAATTCTTGAGCATCCTTGTTTCCCACAGAAGGAATATATTTAACACCACCTGCTGCTCCTGGCAAAGTCTCTACAATCCCGAAACCATTCTCTTCAAATGCACGTTTAACAATCGTTAAGTCTTCACTAATAGAAGATTTTGCAGATTCATATTTTTTTGAAAAATAAGTTAAAGAAACCAATGTATGTGGGTGGTTTAATAAATAATGTGTCATATCTACTAAACGATCACTACGTTTAATTTTCATCAGTTGACAATCCCCCTAAAAATTAATTACGGATAGTATAACGAGAATTACTTAAAAATGAAAGTCTTTTTTAGCTTATTGTTCGCTTTTGAAAATTTAATTTAAAAAAACAAGCATCGAAGCACGATACTTGTTCACAATATTATGTTTTATCTTAATCTTCGGTTTTTTGTAAATGATTTTACGACGCTACTGATAATGAATAGTGTGGCAAACATCAACGTAATGGTTGCTCCCGGTGGTGTCCCTAGTTCGTAGGATGCGAAAAGCCCACCGTACATACCTAATAAGGCAATGATTGTACCTACCCAGATAACAGTTTTAAAACTTGTTACCAAGCGCATGGCGATAGCCGCTGGAAGAACCAGGATGGCTGAAACAAGTAAGGACCCTGTAATTGGCATAATCAAGCTAATTGCTACACCAGTAATGATGGAAATGAACAAGGAAATACCACGTACAGGCAAACCTGCAGTTGCAGCTGTGTCCTCATCGAAAAGCAAAACATAAAGGGGACGTCTGAAAATAACAAACAAGGCTACAATAAGAATCGTTAAAATTAAAAGCGTCCAGATTTGTTGTTCATCAATCGTTACGATAGATCCAAACAAGAATTGTTCGATACTCTTCGTTTGTTGGCCCGAGACGAAACTCATCAATACCAAAGCAACTGCCATACCCGTTGACATTAAAATGGCGATAGAAATTTCCGAATACCCCCGGAAAACATCCTGTAAATACTCAATCCCAATGGCTACTAAAATAACAACAAAGACTGTCGTCAGTGTCGGGTTCACTCCAATCAGGAATCCTAGTGCAATACCCGCCAAAGACACGTGTGAAAGAGTATCCGCCAATAAAGATTGTCGACGTAAAATTAGGGTTAGGCCAAGTATCGGGGCAATAATCGCAATCAGTGTTGATGCTTGGAATGCCCGTTGCATGAATCCATAGAAAAACATCTCCATGGCGAATCCTCCTTTCTTCTTAAAGTAATTTGACGGTCCATGTAATCTTTAATATCTTCATGTTCATGGGTTACCATCAAAATTGCTTTATTATGGACCCTGGAATTGTGACGCAGCAAACGATAGAAACGTTCCCGTGATTCCTTATCCATCCCTGTTGTTGGTTCATCCAGCACAAACAAATCTGGATCTGTCGCAAAGATACGCGCTAATGCGATTCTTTGTTTTTGTCCACCGGAAAGCTCGCCAATTTTTTTATTGCGTAATTCCCACATTCCCACTGATTCCAATGCTTTTTTAACGTGTTCGTGATCTTCCGCATCCAATCGTTTAAACCAGCGATTGTTTTGGTAACGTCCAGATTGAACAAATTCAAGCACTTTACTTGGGAAACCAATGTTAAATGAAGAAATTTGTTGTGGTGCATAACCTACCATCAACTTGCTACCACGTTCATTCGTCGGTGAAATAGTTGCAGAGCCTTCTTGTGGTGTGAGGAGGCCCAGAACACTTTTTAACAATGTCGATTTTGCCGCCCCATTCTCTCCAGTCAAGATGACAAATTCTCCCGGTTTGACAGTAAAGTTTATGTCCTGCAAAACCGGTTCATCATCATATGAAAATGATAGATTCTCGACGGTAATATAGTCCATTAGGCTTCCTCCTTTTTAGTTAATTGTCAGTTTTAGAGCTTCCAAATTATCGCGCATAGTCGTCAAATAATCAACACCCGCTGCTTGGTCCTCAGCTGTTATACCCTCGATTGCACTCAAAACACCCAGCTCTATACCTGTTTCATTTGCCAAAGTTTGAGCCAAATTATTATTGCCAGAATCTTGGTAATAAATGACTTCTATATCATTTTCATTGATGTATTTTCCAATTTCCGCCAATTTTGCCGGACTCACTTCTTGATTGGATGTCAGCGCAGAAATGGAAACCTCTTCTAATTCATAGCGTCTTGCCAAATAGCCAAAAGCTGCATGCTGTACTACAAAAACGCGATTCTCAGCATCCGCGAATGCAGTTTGAAATTCCTGGTTCAATGCTTCCAGTTCTTTTACATATTCCTCCGTGTTGGATTGGTATGCTGCTGCATTTTCTGCATCCACTTCCTGGATACCTGAAGAAATAGTTTCCACCATTTGTTTAGCATAGACAGGGTCCAACCACACATGTGGGTCAACCGCATGGTTATGACCATCACCTTCATAGTGTTCTTCTTCATCCTCGTCATGACTCTCGTCTTCATCATGACTATCCCCTTCATAAAAAGGAATGCCTTCAGATGCGTTTATAATTGTTACATCGCTGTCTACCAAAGTATCCAATACCGCTGGCACCCATGTTTCCATATATTCACTGCTGTAAACAAACACATCTGCTTCTGCAACTGCAGCCATATCTTTTGGAGTCGGTTCATAGCTATGGGTATCTTGACCCGCTTCTAACAAGGCAGTCACAGTGCCATTTTCCCCTACTACATTTTGCGTAAAATTATACATAGGATAAAAAGTGGTAACAACATTTAAATCATCGTTAGTTGCCTGATCGGCATTTGGTGCTCCGCAAGCAACCAACACTACCGCAAGTAGTGGTAATAATTTCTTAAATAGGTTCATAAATAATTCCCCTTCCTTTTGTAAATTTTGTAAATCGAAATGATTCCTATTTGGGAACTAAATTACTTTAGCATAAGCTTTGCAGAGTCGTCAATATATTTGTTGCTTTAGATATATTGCTTTTATTAAATTTGGCGTTTTTTATAAATTCTTTTAATATCAGTGTTAAGAAAGTTCCAAACGTATGAATTCCTATTCATGATACATTGTCAATATATTTACTTTTATCATTTCAGCTTATAAAGATCAACTGCGGTGAATAAAATAAACGAGCCGTGCCATTATTTGGCATAGCTCGTTATTTTAAAGTTCGGGTAATATACACTTCTTCGCAAAATCCTCTCAGACTATTGTAAACCCGTTTGGCCCGGGAATAATTTTGGCTGAAGCCAATAATCGTGGGACCGCTCCCACTCATGGTTACCCCATCCAATCCATAGCGCTCCATCCGCTCACTCAGTTGTTTAAGCTTGGGATGCCGTTCAAAAGTGACTGCCTCCAAGGTATTGCTGAGATTATTGACCATCTTATAGTAGTCGCCATCATTGATTGCTTCCGCCACGATGCGGGATTTAGGTGTGTAATTCAGTTGTTCAACTTCCAAAGCCCGAAAAACAGTCTTGGTAGAAACACTTATGCGCGGTTTCGCCAATACTACCCAGCAGGGAGGCATTGGTTTAATAGGCTGAACTTTTTCTCCTCTACCAGATACAAAGGCTGTTCCACCCATGATCGAGTAAGGAACATCCGTTCCAACTCTCATCCCCAACTCAATCATCTCATCCGTGCTCATATTCAAGTTCCATATCTTGTTCAAAGCCCGCAAGGTCGCCGCAGCGTCCGTACTGCCGCCACCTAACCCTGCAGCTACTGGTATTTTCTTCTCTATCTCCACCAACATTCCCTCGCGGATACCGAAACGATCTTTTACTAACTTGATGATTTGGTAAACATGATTGCGACGGTCAACCGGTAAAAAAGCTTTATTAGTATACACCTCTATTTTGTTCTCGACTAGGGGAGTAAACGTTAAGTAATCGGCAAGATCAACCGACGACATAATCATCTCCAGTTCGTGGTAATCATCTTCACGTTTAAACAAGACGTCTAGCGTCAGATTAATCTTCGCAGGCGCACGTTCAATCCATTCCATCCGAATACTCCCCCTTTTCTATTAATACTACATGATAATCAGGGTTTTAGAAAGAAAAAAAGATCAAAATCCCAATTAAGGATTTTGATCTTTGCTATGTATTCTATAATTACTAATGCGAGTGGTTATGCGTATTGACTCGTTTCTTCATCGTAGAAGGAAATTTCAACGGAAGATGTTAGCACATCGGCATAACTATATGAAACACGTTCAAATGCATTCTCTTCTTGATCTAAATCCACGACAAAAACGGAATGGTAAGTTTCACGTAAGATTCCTTTTCTTTCCGTTTTACGCTTTCTACCTGCTTGAGCTGTCAACAACACTTTTTTACCTAAGCGACTGTCAAGTTCTTCTTTAATATCCATCAAACTTTCTGGCATGCTCTTCACCTCACTGAGGATTATTGTACCACATTATTATAAAATTTTCAAGTATATCATAGGACGTATTTCTTGACAATACTAATTTTATATTTTTTAGATGTTTTCTGAAAAAATTGATGCTTCAAATCGAACTTCGTTCTAGTAGGCCCGTAAATGGCGGTAGAGATAAAAAGGAAAGATGCCAGACACGCATCTTTCCTTTTCACTTTTATTTAAAATCGTCTTGATGCTTCCGAAAAAAATCATAATATGTCCGGACATTAGCTAATTCAGTCCATCTCTTTACCGAAACCGGATTGGTATCCAAATCGTAGATACGTGCTTCTTTCAAAGCCAACAGGAATGGTGAGTGGGTGGAGATGATGAACTGGCAACCAAAAAATCGGGCAGAATCCTCTATAAACTGCATCAATTCCAATTGTCTGGCGGGAGACAAACTGTTTTCTGGCTCATCCAATAAATACAAACCATTTTCTTCTATCTGGTTCGTAAAATAACGAAAAGCATTTTCACCGTTGGAATATTCACGCACGTTACCTGGCATTTCTTGACGCACATAACGGGATTGCGTTTTTCGACGTGCCTCGACCACTTGACGGAGTTGCTCATAATCATCAAGTGAACGTAATTGAAACTTGGAATGTTTAAGACTCAAATATTCTTCAAACATTTCTTCCCGTTTTTCATCGATTCCCTCATTTACCGTTCGAATATTCAAAATATAGTCAAATACATCATCACTCGTAATGATACGGCTATGTTCAGGAACGGTAGTTTGATAGGTTGCCGTGCAAAACTTCAAATAGTCTTCATAGAAATTTGAACGGTTGTATTTTGCTTGCCTACGCAAAGCCAATTTTTCCGCAATCACATTTAAAGCCGTCGTTTTCCCGGACCCATTACCCCCATATAGAATGGTGATAGGAGCACAGTCAATTCTGTCCAGGCCTTGATTTGATAAAACCTGGAAGGGATAGAAAGTATCATAAACAGTACGCTTTATTTCAATGAAAAAATCAAATTCCGCTTCACGATTCGGAAAATTAAACGAATCCAGATAGAGCATAAGCGACCTCCTGGCTAGTTGAATCCTAACCTATGCGTTTTTCAAAACATCCGATTTAAATAATTCATTGGCCAACTCTGCGAATTCTTCAATCGAAAGTGTCTCAGCACGGCGACTGGCTTCAATACCAACTGCTTCCAAACCAACACGGAGCGCTTCTTTGGCTTCATCAGATTTACCAAAGATAGCCATTAAATTATTCCACAAGGTTTTACGGCGATGTTGAAAGGCACCGCGAGTCAAGCGGAAATAAAAATCTTCATTGGTTACGACAACTTTTGGGGTTTCTCGGCGTTTTAATCGCAATACCGCAGAGTCTACATTCGGTTGTGGTACAAACACCGTTTTTGGCACGATAAATGATATTTCAGCTTCGGTATAGTAATCAATAGCAATGGTCAATGAACCATAATTCTTTGAATTTGGCGATGCGGTCATTCGTTGTGCGACTTCTTTTTGCATCATCATGACATAAGTATCAACTGGCAAATTAGCCTCGATGAAGTTCATGATGATAGGTGTCGTGATGTAGTAAGGCAAGTTTGCGGCTACAACAATTCTGTCAGTCGCTTCGAAGCGGCTGGCGAATAATTCCGGTAGATTCGCTTCCAGAATATCCTGGAAAATAATTTCGACATTATCGTAAGGCGCTAATTCTGTTTTCAAAATCGGCTCCAACCTTCTATCCACTTCAAAAGCGATGACTTGTTTAGCAGACTGTGCCAAGCGTTCAGTCAAGGCTCCAATCCCAGGTCCTATTTCGATTACAACTGTATCTTTATCAATTTCCCCGGCTGCCAACATTTTGGTTAAAATGTTTGGTTCAATCAGAAAGTTTTGACCCAAACTTTTTTTCATGGTCAGACCATATTTCTTAATAATTTGTTTCGTTCTGCTTGGTGTCGCGATGTCTTTATTCATCATCAACCCACTCCTGTCCTTGTGCCGTTGGAATCGGAAGTCCGATTTTTTCCATAGCGGCAATGATTTCTTGTTTTGTTATTTGAAACATGTGTACTTTTTTGACAAATTGTTTCCCGTTGGTATGCCCAATCCCCAATTCATCGCCCAGCTTTTCCCGATAAATTGCGGAGTGAGGTTGTCCCAATAATCCAGCTTCCAGGAAAAAAGGTTTTAAATTTTCAGTGGGTGCATTCAGATAAGGTGTTTGGATATTTTCCAAAGCTTGCCTTATAACTGCGACTGAGGCGTGTTCAACGCCCAAGCTTCCACCTACAGGCGATTGACAATCCTGTTTCCGGATAAAAGCATGTTTGATTCCTGGAATCCGTTGCGTCAAGGTTTCACGGATCTTTCCACCCGGAAAATCAGGGTCAGTCAAAACAATAACGCCACGTGACGCTTGCGCCTTTTCCACTTGTAAAATGGTTGCTTCATCCAGCGCCGACCCGTTGGTTTCGATGGTGTCTGCTTCTACAGCCATTTTGATACGTACGGAATCGTCCTTGCCTTCCACAACAATTATTTCTTTAATTTTCATATTTGATCCAATCTAAAAAGCTTATTTGCATTTTGCATTGTGATTGTCGCAATTTCTTCGGTTGTCATTCCACGTAATTCGGCAATTTTTTCGGCTACGTATTTCACATAACTTGGTTCATTCCGTTTACCGCGGTAAGGAACAGGGGCCAAATAAGGGGCATCGGTCTCGATCAACAATTTATCCAAAGGAACTGCTTTTGCGACTTCATGGACTTCTGTCGCTTTCTTAAAAGTAACGACCCCACTAAGGGAGATATGCATGCCCAAGTCCAAAAACTTCTCCATGTAAGAAACGTCCCCACTGTAGCTATGCATAATACCACCAATTTCCGACACACCTTCGTCTTTTAAAATACGATAGGTGTCTTCAATAGCGTCTCGCATATGAATCGAAATCGGTAAATCGAGTTCCTTGGCGATTTGAATTTGGCGACGGAAAACATGTTCCTGGACTTCTTTGGAATCTTCCATCCAATAGTAATCCAGACCCATTTCCCCCATCGCGACCACACGCTCGTTTTTCAAAAGGGGAATTAACGCCTCTTCCACATCCAAGGTATAACTGCCGGCCTCGGTTGGATGCCAGCCAATGATACTATAGATTTCAGGGTGAGCAGCGCTAAGGGACAGTGATTTTTTGATTGTGGCCGCATCAAAACCAACCACAGCGAAGCGCTCCACACCAACTTCTTTGGCACGCTCAATGGCGGCTTCGACATCATCTGCAAAAGCATCAACATTCAAATGACAATGTGTATCAAACAACACGCGCTTCATCTTCCTCTCTCAACAATATTTAGGTCTATTATACATGAAAATAGGGTTGGAGCCTAAGCGCCAACCCACATTTTCATTATGCTACCGTTGAGCCGTTTTCTGCTTCTTGCGGTGCCAAAATAACTTGTAACTTGCCATCTTTTTCAGCGGACAAAATCATGCCTTGACTTACTTCACCCTTCATCTTACGTGCTTTCAAGTTCGCAACGATGACTACTTTTTTACCGATGAAATAAGATGGATCTGAATACCATTCCGCAATACCGGAAAGGATTTGGCGATGACCTGCATCACCAGCATCCAGACGGAATTTCAATAGCTTGTCAGCCCCTTCGACTTTTTGACAGTCCATTACTTCTGCTACTTTTAATTCCACTTTATCGAAATCATCATATTTAATTTGTTTTTCTTTTTCAGAAACAAGTTTTGTTTCACTCGGATCAAAAGCTGCTTCTTCTTCCGCTTGAGGCGTTCCAGTGGCAGCGATTTGTTCTTTTAAAAACGCAACTTCTTCTTCTTGGTCCAAACGTGGGAAAATCGGTGTACCTTTTTTAACAACGTTTGTGCCGGCTGGGAACTGGCCGAATGCCAAGTTCTCCCACGCTGCATCAGTTTCAAAATCCAAGCCCAATTGTTCAAAGATTTTAGCTGGTGATGTTGTCAAGAATGGAGAAAGCAAGATTGCCGTAATGCGTAATACTTCCGCCAAATGAACCATCACGCTACCCAATTCTTCTTTACGGGATTCATCTTTAGCCAATACCCATGGTTCTGTTTCGTCGATGTATTTATTCGAACGGGAAATCAAACGCCATACCTCAGCAAGTGCCACACTGAATTGCATGTTATCCATTTCTTTGGAATATTTTTCAATAACAGCATTTGCAGTTGCTTCCAAGTCTGCATCAAAAGCAGTCTTATGATCTGCCCATGCCGGGATTGCACCATCGAAGTATTTATTGATCATGGCAATCGTCCGGTTCAACAAGTTCCCCAGATCATTTGCCAAATCAAAGTTAATGCGGTTGATGTAATCTTCCGGCGTAAAGATACCATCACTACCAAAACTTACTTCACGCATTAAGTAATAACGTAGGGCATCTAAACCATAGCGTTCCACCAATGGTTCAGGGTAGACAACGTTTCCTTTAGATTTGGACATCTTGCCGTCTTTCATTTGTAACCAACCATGACCAAAAATTTTGTCTGGCAATGGAATATCCAAAGCCATCAACATGATTGGCCAATAAATAGTATGGAAACGCACGATTTCTTTACCGACCATATGAACATTGGCTGGCCAATATTTTTGGTAAAGCGAATCATCATCCGACCCATAGCCCAGTGCCGTGATATAGTTTGCCAATGCATCAATCCACACGTACACAACGTGTTTTGGATTACTCTTCACCGGAATACCCCATGAGAAAGTTGTCCGTGATACAGCAAGATCTTCAAGACCTGGTTTGATGAAGTTGTTGATCATTTCATTTTTACGAGATTCTGGTTGAATAAATCCTGGATGATCCTCATAATATTTCAATAGACGATCGGCGTATTTACTCATGCGGAAGAAATAAGATTCTTCTTTAACAAGTTCGACTTCGTGACCACTTGGAGCCACTCCACCGATAACTTTACCATTCTCATCTTTGTATACTTCAGCCAGTTGTGTTTCCGTGAAGAATTCCTCATCAGATACAGAATACCAACCTTCGTATTCACCTAGATAAATGTCACCTTGTTCAACTAATTTTTCAAACATCATTTGAACAGCTTTAACATGGTTTTCGTCCGTCGTACGTACAAAGTAGTCATGGGAAATATCCAGTTTCTTCCATAAAGATTGAATATCTTCTGCCATTTTATCAACATATTCTTTTGGTGAAACGCCAAGTTCAGCGGCTTTCTTTTCAATCTTTTGTCCATGTTCGTCCGTTCCCGTTAAATAGAAAACGTCGAACCCTTGCAGTCGTTTATAACGTGCCATAACATCACAAGCAATCGTGGTGTATGAATTCCCGATATGCAATTGACCACTTGGGTAATAGATCGGGGTCGTGATGTAAAATGTTTCCTTTTCTTTAAACACGAATGAGTGCCTCCTTAGAAATTCTAGTTCTATATATGCAGAATCCATTCTACCACAGAATTGACATTCATGCGTGTTTATTTACAAAATCTATTCCGCCGCAAATATACGAATCGCATCCCGTAAAAACTGTGCTGCGCCTTCACCGGCTGGCCCATCATAATAGTTCTTAAAGCGTTCATCCACGACGTACATATCTGCCAAACCACGATGTGCTTCTTTGGAGTAGCTTGGCCATGTGAATGCCAACCATTCTTTATGCAGAGCGGCCACTGCTTGTGCTTCTTCTCCACTAGGGTCATTCGTTTTCATGGCTGCTTGTAAATCGTTCAGGATTTGGCTAGCCATTTCTTGGAGTTGATTATATTGGTCTTCACTAAGGTTTCCAAATTTCTTATTGGCTTTCTCGATGGTGTCTTTCCCATATTTCTCACGGATTTCGTTCCCGTATTTTTGTTCGTTTTCATCTAATTGTTTTTGTTTGAAGCCTTCGAATTTTTCTTTATCAGTCATGCCACTCTCTCCTTTTATATGTTGTATCGTCTTGTCGATGGTTTTTAACAGATGGTCCAGACGCTCCCTTTTGGCCAGGAGTTGCTGGCGATGATTAGTCAGGGCTTCACTGTTTTTAAATTCCGGATCATCCAGGTAACTTTTTATTTCTTCAAGCGGGATTTCAAATTCCCGGAAAAATAAGATTTGTTGGAGCCGATCAACTTCGGCTTGTCCATAAATTCTGTATCCTGAGGAATTAATTCGCTTCGGCTTCAGTAAGCCAATTGTGTCGTAATAACGCAGTGTGCGGCTACTGACTCCTGCGAGTTCCCCTAATTTTTTGATGCTGTATTCCATCTGCGTCCCTCCTCGTATCTCTATACTAAACCTTTACGTTGCGTCAAGGTCAAGCGGGAAATACCAAAAGTCAAAAAATATCTTTCGAACCGTATTGTTGGTCAGGTGCGGCGTTCGTGTTTCCCATAATTTTTAATCGCCGCTTTTTAACTCGTAAGTGCGGCGATTAAATTTCTTGCGAGTGCGGAACGCCGCTTTTTAACCAAAAATGCGGCGTTAAGGTCCAGCATTTTCACTGAACGCCGCATTTATGAAGAAAGTGCGGCGTTCCCAACCTATATATTTTTTTAACGCCGCATCCAACGACCAAAAAAAGACAGCCCTCTCGGACTGTCTTGTCATATTCAGTATTAGTTTACACGTACTGCAAATTGTGGTGTGAAGTATTGTGTATAGTTAACTTCAACTGTACGGCCTTCGTATGGAGCATGGATATATGCGCCACCACCTAAAGAAATCGCTACGTGATAAGTACTTCCTGGACTACCCCAGAATAATAAGTCGCCTGCTTGTGCTTCAGAAACGCTGATTTTTGTTCCAGCACTTTCTTGAGCAACTGTGTTGTAGCCAATGTTCATTCCATAAACTTGTTGGAATACATAGTAAGTAAGTCCTGAACAGTCAAATCCTGATGGTGACTTACCACCCCAAACATAAGGAACTCCCAGATATTTGTAAGCTTCGCTGACTGCATCACCTGTGTAAGATGGCGCTGGAGCTGGTGCTGGTGTAGGAGCCGGAGTAGGAGCTGGTGTAGAAACTGGTGTTTCTGCCACTTCTACAACTTCTACAACTTCTTCCACTTCTTCTTGAACTACTGGTGCTGGTGTTGGTTGTGGCGCGTTAACAACAGTTTGAGCAACAGGTGCGTTGTTTGCTGCTGTAGGGGCAGTCGTTGCAACAGATGCAACTTCCACTACTTCTTCTGCTGCGGCTTCAGCAACGCGCGCTGCTTCTTCAGCGGCTGCGACAGCTGCAGCTTCTGCTGCGGCAATAGCTGCGGCTTCTTCAGCTGCACGACGGTCTGCTTCTTCTTTTTGAGCCATGAATTTATCACGGTCTGCTTGAACCGTTGCTTTTTCAGCATTCAAGCCAGCAATCGCGCTTTCTTCTTCAATCTTTTTAATATGTAAGTCCGCTTTTAGTTGTTCCAACTCAGTAGACATACTGATAATTTCTTGAAGTTTTTCTTCAGAAGTTTGTTTTTTTGCTTCAACAGCTTCTTGGTCGGCTACTTGTTGTTCAACCATTTCTTTATTAGCAGAAACCATTGTTGTTACAACATCAACACGTGCAAATAAATCTGTTAAAGATTCTGATGCAAAAATGAAGTTCATGTAGTTTGTATTAGAGCCGTTCACTTGTACAGAACGAGCTTGTTCTTTTAATTGACCTTCACGTTGTTCAATGATTGTTTGTAATTTCGCAATTTCTTCAGCTAATGTATTTACTTCATCTTGTGCCGTTACACGTTGATCAAGCAACTCATTTGAACGCGTTTCTGCAGAAGCAATTTCTGCTTGAACTGCGGACAAAGCTTCTTGAGCTGAGGAAACCTCAACCTTGATTTCTTCTAGTTTTGATTCTTGTTCTTCAATTTTATCTACTAATTCATCTGCGGAAGCTGTGATAGGTGCTAGCATTGTTGATGCAAGCATGGAACTTGTTAATAGTAATGTGGCAAGTTTCTTCTTCAAGTTAGTACCCCCGGTTTTTATCATCTATAATTTATATAAAATTAATTATTTTTGTCAGTGATGAAATCATAGCACAGTTAAGTAGTAAAAAATCGTTTTTCGACAACTTGTATTTTTTTTGTAATAGTCCTGTAACAATCAGCGACTTTTGTTTGAAAACGCTTTAATTAGTTGACGGAACTATTTCCGACCGTTATAATTATTGCAATCAAAAGAATATAAAAAGTTATGACGGAATCCAGTAGGGATAAGGTTTTGCGATACTTAGAGAGCCGGTGGCAGGTGGGAACCGGTACAACCTTAAACTGAATTACACTCCCGAACTTTCTTAAACAAGCGTTGAGCATACGTTACATGCACAAGAGGTTTCTTCCTTGCGGAGAAGCAATCTGGGTGGTACCACGGTAAATTATCGTCCCTGACAGCAATGTCAGGGGCTTTTTTTATTCTTATAAAACGGAGGAGATAGTGATATGAATATTATTGAAGATTTAGAATGGCGCGGCGCCATCAATCAACAAACAGACGCTGAAGGATTAGTAAAATTAATTGAAAAGAAAAGCATTGGTCTATACTGCGGTATTGATGCTACAGGCGCAAGTATGCACATCGGCCATTTGATTCCTTTTATGATCCTGAAAAGATTCCAGCTCGCTGGTCACAAACCGGTTATCCTGATTGGGGCAGCTACAGGTTCAATCGGGGATCCAAGTGGAAAATCGGAAGAACGTGTGTTGCAATCTGAAGAAACGGTTGCTTACAACGCTCAAAAAATTACCGAGCAAATGCAAAAACTATTCAAGGCTGGGGAAGCAGATTCCCAAATACGTTTGGTAAACAACCTTGATTGGACGAAAAACCTTACACTTTTGGACTTTTTGCGTGACTTCGGTAAAAACTTCAACTTAAATACCATGCTGGCAAAAGATATCGTGGCCAGCCGGTTGGAAACGGGAATTTCCTTTACTGAATTCTCTTACCAAATTCTGCAGTCCATGGACTTCCTTCACTTATACCGTAACCTGGATGTACAATTGCAAGTCGGTGGTGCCGATCAATGGGGAAATATCACAGCCGGTTTGGAATTAATCCGTAAAAAAGAAGGCACGGAAGCAGAAGCATTTGGCTTAACCATTCCTTTGATGTTAAAAGCTGATGGAACAAAATTCGGTAAAACAGCAGGAGGCGCAGTTTGGCTGGATGCTGAAATGACTACACCTTACGAATTTTACCAATTCTGGGTAAACCAGGACGACCGCGATGTCATTAAATACTTGAAATACTTTACTTTCCTGACACAAGAAGAAATCAACGCCTTGGCTGAAAAAGTAGAAACAGAACCGCATAAACGTGAGGCACAAAAAACACTTGCTGCGGAAATGACAAAATTTGTCCACGGTGAACAAGCTTTGAAGGATGCCTTGAAAATTACCGAAGCTCTTTTCACAGGAAACGTGAAGGAGCTCAACGCCAATGAAATCGAACAAGGCTTCAAAAACATGCCTACCTTCGAATCCGATTTGACAGAACAAGAATTGGTAACGTGGTTGGTAGACTTGGGGATCGAACCATCCCGACGTCAATCACGTGAAGATATTCAAAACGGCGCTATTACCATCAACGGTGACAAAGTTACTGATTTGGATTTCGTCATTACCAAAGAAAATTCATTTGAAGGCCGCTTCATCATCGTCCGTCGCGGTAAGAAAAAATACTTCCTTGTGAAACTGGTGTAAGGGATGACTAAACTCGTTGCGGTAAAAGACACGCTTCAAGTCGAAGACATTGCCCAGATGGCAGATATCATCTGGCGCGAATATTACACACCCATTTTAGGCGAAGACCAAGTCAACTATATGCTGACCCATTTGCAATCTGAAGCCAAAATGATCCAAGATATTGCAGACAGTAAAGCCGAGTATTTTATCGTGGAAGTTGGGGTAAGCGATAGTGGCTACGTCGCTATCGAATGGCACGAAGATGCACTTTTCCTGAGCAAGCTCTATCTTTTGAAAGAAGCACGCGGACAAGGTAATGCCTATGTGATTTTGCAACAATTAATTGAAATGGCTAAAAACCGTCATCTCGGTGCAATTGAACTGACTGTAAACAAATACAACGATGCCTCCATCGCCTTCTATGAAAAAATAGGCTTTGAACGCATCGATGCAGTCGTTTCCGATATCGGTGGCGGCTACGTGATGGACGATTTCGTCTACCGCCTTAGCATCCACTAAACGTAGGAAAGAGGCTGGGACAAAACTCCCAGCCTCTTTCCTGTATACGTACATCTGCCCCGTAAACGTGTTCCAAAAGGCAGCCCCGACGTCACTTCACGAAATAATGCTCAGATGGTCTGCGACCATCTGAACATTATTCGTTCCAGTGATTCGGGGCTAAACGCCTTTTGTCCCACTCTCGTTCTTTTTGATTTCTCTTCTTTTTAATTTGATGACAACGTTGATGCCAATAACCAACACACCCACAATGACCATTATCCAGATATTGGTGACATGCAACCAGTGCAGCACCAACAATGCGATTCCGTAAAAGATAAATGTTACAAAATCCCATTTATCTTCCCAATTATCACCTTCACTGCCACTTTTATCCAGGCGCTTCAATACCCAATTGACGGAAAAAAGCCCCAGGGCGGCAACAAAGACAAATATGATGTTCTCATAATCACCCAGTATCTCACCAAAATTCCGCTTCAAAATAACTATCAAAACGACGAATAAAGCTTGAAAAAGATTTTCTTTTTCCTTTAAATTCATACAGACGTCAACCTTTTATAATAGTTTTGTCCCAGTACTTCGCCCTTTTGAACATTTTCTTTCCCCATAATCATATCTACAAAGGTCGGCACTTCTGATTCTTCCAGATTATACAGGACTTCAATTTCCCGATTTAAAAGGAACGGTGTGGTTTGCATCACGATATCCAGGCTCGGAACTGGTGTCTGAATCAATTCATCCACGCCCAAGACTTGTTTCAAGGCGTTTTCCAATGCTTCATACGGTTGAGCACCGACAATTTTAACCCCTTGGTTTTCTTGGTTAACCAATACAATGGTCGGGAAACCAGTGGCTGTCAATGCTTGTGACAAGCCCAAATCACTATTAAGAAGTGTGCGTCCTTCAAAAGAATCCGCATCATCCAAAATTTTAACTGAATCGAGACCCATCTCATCCAGAATCGAAGCCAGAACATCACGTTTGGAAATATCCTGGTTCCAGACCATGACGTTTTCGCGTAATTTACGTAAAAAAGGACTCGCTTTTTCCGGGAAATCACGGCGCACAATTTGGTACGCTTGGGAACTCGGGAAAGATGAATCAATCGGTTCATCTAACCATATACGGCCATCAATGACCATGCGCGAGTAATCGCCAATTTCACGCCAGTGTTGCGCTACATCAGCCGCTGTGTTAATACCGTTACCACTATCGCCCCCAAATTTTTCCCATTTCTCAATCATGCCACCCATTACGGTTACATCTTTATTGAAATAGGAAGCATATTGATAACGAAATTTTCGTAACGTGGGCTCAAATGCCCAACAAAATGAACACAAAGGATCCGTTGCGTAATACAAATCAACTTTATTCATCAGCTTCACTCTTTTCTTCAGCTTCGTCGTTTGTTTCAAGCACTGGTCCACATAATCCTGTAACAGGATCACAGAACATCCCTGCGGGTACTTCATTTGTTTCTGGTTCAATAAAAGTAAATTTAGGTGTTGTCATTCATTTTTCCCCTCTCATCATCTAGTTGCCCCACTCTTTCGGACTCCAAGAACGCCCATCAATTTCACCTTCAGCTTGTTCAATTCGTTTATACTGTTCCTGAATGAGTTCGGCGAATTCCTGATACAAGGCAATCTGGCGGTAATCTTTACTTATTTCTTTTAAATAGTTAATTTGAGAAAGCATCCATTCCTTTTGTTCCATCGCTTACTCCTTCATTTCCTGAAGTGTCCAGTTCAAGTCATTCAAATATTCACGGTTGGTTTGCATTTGATCAATTAACAAATCAACCAATGTACGGTCTTCGGCTGGTAACATTTCTTTTCCAAGTATCAATAGCTCCCGTTCAAACCACATTTCCCGCTCTTCCAACGTCATTTTCGCTGGACCTGTTAAAGCTTGACGATAACGAATCAATAACTTGCGGCGTTCACTTTCACTCATGTAATCAAATTGTGAAATGACAAATACCGGCAAATATACCAGCTCGCATTTTGTTGCCATAGCTTGAAAGGGCCGTAATAGTTCTGGAAGGGTGAAATCTTCAGATTCACCCGGTTGGTAGGCTTTTTCAGGGACCCCAGTAGCAATGACCAGCAAGAGTTCTTTACTTGCAAGCTGACTACCATAACGACCATATGCAAAGCCCTCCGTTAAAACCGAATCTTGCCATTTCTTTAATAATGGTGGCGAACTGTACCAGTAAAGAGGAAATTGAAATACGATTCGGTCATGTGCTTTTAACAAGTTTTGTTCCTGGTTCACATCGATGATGCCATCCGGGTATTTCTCTTCTAAATGATGCCACGTGATATTTTCTGTTGGCAAACTTTCCCATAAAAACCGCTGTGTGTGCGACTCCCTTAATTCGGGATGTGAAACGATGACTAAAGTCTTCATGAATTCTCCTTCCTCTACTGATAGTGCTTCTAAAATCATAGCAAGGGTAGTCGAAAAAAGCAATTTTACTGCTTATTTTAAAAGAAAGCAAAGAAGCCAGGACAATAGCCCCAGCTCCTCTCTTGCTTGCCAACCATTATAGTTTAGCTTGCCATTTGTTCGCCCAAACATTCTCGTTAGGCGTTCCTTTAAATTCGGATTTGCCTTCCAGTTTGTCAATTACTTGACGAATTGTTTCTTCGTTATTGTGGTAAGCATTCACGAATGTCTTAACCATTGTTGCATCATGCAAGTGTGTCGTGAAGTTCAATGAAACAAATACGGTTGGAACTTCCCAGACATACCAAGGAACTTCATTGGACATTGCTGTCTTCCATTGGATACGGTAGTTGTTTTGTGCACCATAACCAGCAACATTTGAAACAGTCAAAGCTAAGTCAACATTTTCACGGTATTCCAAAGTTTTACCTTTGACACGTGTATTTCCATCGTTGACTGTAACTTCGTAACCGCGACGCTTTAATTCCTCAACAAAGAACTCCAAAGCGTTATCCTCTGTTGCTACGTTCATCGCTTTTTCGCCTTCTAAGTAATACAAACGCACTCGGCGGTGTGTTTCCGGGCTGATTGGCAAGTTGTTTTGTGTGTCCTTAACCAATGTAATTCCTTTGTCAGCTGCATCTGCACGCATTTGCAAATGTTTTTCAGAACCAATGACTTCAAGTTCGGATTTGTCTTTCAACAAAGTACCTTCTGCTTGTTTCACATGTAGGTTCAATTTAGCTTTCAAACCGAGGATACGACGCAATGCATCTGTCATACGCTCTTCAGTGATGACACCATTTTTATAGCCGTTCATCATGAACATGAAGTCTTCTTCAATATCATTGAAGAACAGGAACATGTCACAACCTGCTGCGATGGATTGTGGTACATAGTCTTCACGGCGCATTGCTGACGTCATACCCAACATGTGAGCAGCATCAGTAATAACCATACCGTTAAAGTCTAGATTAGTTTTTAACAAACCGTTAATCAATTCAGGAGCCAATGTTGCAGGCAAGATCTCTTCATCTTTCAATGAAGGATCTAATTGTTTTTGGTATTCAGGCAACGCGATGTGACCTGCCATGATCATTTCAACACCGTTTTCGATGTGGTTGCGATAAACGCGGCCAAATGAATCTTCCCATTCGTCAACGGACAATTCGTTAACACCTAAAACCAAATGTTGGTCACGTTCTTCAGTACCGTCTCCTGGCCAGTGTTTGATACATTGGATGATTTCACTTTGCGTTAAACCTTCCAAGTATGCATTTGTATATTTGATTACACTGTCTGCGTTGGTACCGTAAGCACGTGTGTTTACGATGGTATTGCGCCAGTTCATTAAAATATCTACACATGGGTCGAAGTTCGTATTAACACCTAATGCAGTCGCTTCAACGCCGGAAACATATCCAGCATTGTAAGCAACAGACGTATCTCCAGCCGCTTCGGCTTGTGCACCAGAAGCGATGTAAGTACCATCGTTCGTTGCACCGTTACCACCCGCGTCACAGTTTGCAGCGACAAGCAAAGGAATTTTACTGTATGACTGCAATTCGTTCAACAAGTTTTGTACTTGTTCTGAATCTTGGCCTTTATAACGTGCCCCACCAATGTGATATTTCTGAACAATTTGTTCGTTTGTCAATGCATTACCACTGTACTCGTCTTTCCCCGGGAAGAACAAGTTAACAAAAAGTTGCCCTATTTTTTCCTCGTCAGTCATGGATGCAATCGTATCTTCCACCCATTTGATTTGATCAGAATTCAAGTTATAAGGCTTCTTTGTTAAGTCTACTAATTTAGCCACTATTTTATCGCTCCCTTTTCTTTTCTTAGTCGTATTGACTTAGTAAATCATGGAATTCTTTTTTCAGCATTTCTTGATATTCGCCAGCGAATTCGCCGTTCATCAATTTAGGAAGAGCTTCGTTCTCTAGACGATCCCAAGAAGCTTTTTCTGATCCGAATAAGATTGGGTAGAAGAATACGCCGTTTTTATCAGCAGCTGCTTCATCCCCAGGAGCATCTCCAACCATTAGGATGTTTTCTTTATCGTAGCCGTATGTTAACAAGTCAGCGATTGCTTCTGCTTTGCTGCCTCTTTCTTGTCCGTAAACCACGTCAACAGAAGCCATCAAACCATGACGGTTCCATTCGCTATCGATTGCTTCGCTGTTAGCAGAACTTACGATTGCAACGTCTGTTAATTGTGTGATATGTTCCAAACCTTCTTTAGCGCCATCGAATGGACGGTCGTCACCAGCAAGTTCTGTTTCAATACCGTGATTAACTTTTTTACTCCAGTCAAGAGCTTTTTCTAAATCTTCGCTTGTTCCTTCAGCAATCAATGCTTCCAAAGAACCATTTGATAAAGAGCTAGCTGTTTCTGCCCAGTCAGTCAATTTAGCGATGTCGCCAACTTCTTCACCACGTTCGATAGCGTTTTGCAAAGTCATTACCAACGCTTTGAAACGGTTAACGCCACGTGTGCTTGAGAATAAGTTGATACGGTTCCAGTCTTTTAAGTATGTTTCACGATCTTTGATACCGAAAACGTCAGCGGAAATAGGTCCGAAGAAACGTTCATGTTTTACGTTCATCGTGTCCATTGCACATCCGTCAGAATCCACACAAACCAAGAAATCTTTTTGTTTAGTAAAAGTTGTCATTAATTTTTCCTCCCAGAAAAAAAGAGGGGTAGATAGAATCCTCTTCGAATGAAGTATTTTTCTACCTTTCCCCTCTCCTGATTAGTTAATCTTATTAAACGCCAGAGTAAGCGCTGAATCCACCGTCGATCGGTAATACTACACCGTTTACGAAGCTAGCTGCTTTTTCGTCAGCCAAGAACATTAGTCCACCTAATAGTTCTTCAGAATCACCGAAGCGACCCATTGGTGTGTTGTTGATGATTTTTTGTCCACGAGGTTTCAAAGTTTCGTGGTCAGATTCGAACAACAAGTCGCGGTTTTGGTTTGAAACCAAGAAACCTGGTGCGATTGCGTTACAACGGATACCTGCTTTAGAGAAGTGAACTGCTAACCATTGTGTAAAGTTAGAGATAGCAGATTTAGCACCTGAGTATGCAGGGATTTTTGTTAGTGGTGTGAAAGCATTCATACTTGAAATGTTGATGATGTTTGCTCCCTCACGGCCAACCATGTCTTTAGCAAAAACTTGTGTTGGCAACAATGTTCCCAAGAAGTTTAAGTTAAATACAAATTCAACACCGCTTTGATCTAAGTCGAAGAAAGATTTAGTTCCTTCAGGCATATTAGCTTCGTGGAATTCATTGTCTGTAGTAGCACGTGCGTTATTTCCACCAGCACCGTTAACTAAAATGTCAACAGTACCTAAGTCAGCGTCGATACCTGCTTTAGCAGCTTCGATTGACTCTTTGTCTAAAACGTTACATTTGTAAGCTTTAGCCACGCCACCAGCAGCAACGATTTCGTCTGCATAGCCTTGTGCTGCTTCTTCGTTTAAGTCAAGAAGAGCCACTTTTGCGCCTGCTTTTGCGAATGCTTTAGCGAAATCTGAACATAAAACGCCGCCAGCACCTGTAACTGCAATTACTTTATCTGTAAAATCATGTACGAATGGATTAGACATATTTAATTACCTCTTCTTCTCTTATTTTTGAGCTTTCAAGTTTTTCTTAACAGCTTCTTCTAGACCTGTTAGGTAAGTTGCTCCCAATGCACGGTCGTATAAACCGTAACCTGGTTTACCAGTTTCGCCCCAAATCATACGGCCGTGGTCTGGACGGATTGCGCCTTCGAATCCAGCTTCAACACATGCTTTAACAACTTCATACATGTCGATTGAACCCATTTCAGAAAGGTGAGCAGATTCTTCGAATGAACGTCCGCCAACCAATTTAACGTTACGCGCGTGAACAAAGTTAACGCGTTTTTTAGCAAGCATATCTTTCAAGATAGCCACTGCATCGTTCTTAGGATCTGATGCGTAAGAACCAACACATAGTGTTACACCGTTGTATTCTGAATCATACAAGTTGATGAAACGGTTCAATGCTTCGCCGCCTGTGATGATACGAGGCAATCCGAAGATTGAGTATGGCGGATCATCAGGGTGAATAGCCATTTTCACGCCAGCTTCTTCAGCAACAGGCATGATTTCTTTGATGAAGTATTCTAGGTTTTCCCATAGTTTTTCTTCGTCAACTTCTTTGTACTCATCCATCAAAGCATTCATTTCTTCAGAAGAGTAGCTTTCGTCCCAACCTGGAAGTGAAAGTGTACGTGGGTCCATTTTGTTTACTTCTTCTTCGTCGAAGATCAAAGCGTTTGAACCATCTGGTAATTCATAAGCCAAGTTTGAACGCGTCCAGTCAAAGATAGGCATGAAGTTGTAACATACAACTGGAATACCAGCTTTACCAAGGTTACGCAAAGTTTCCTTGTAAGCAGCGATGTATTGGTCACGGTCTGGACGACCTAATTTGATTGATTCGTGAACTGGAACAGATTCGATAACAGAGATATGCATACCTTCTGCTTCAACGTCTGCTTTCAATTTTTCGATACGTTCCAATGGCCAAGCTTGTCCAACTGGAATATCGTAAACTGCAGTAACGATTCCTTTCATGCCAGGGATTTGGCGAATATTTTTCAAAGTAACTGGGTCTTCATGACCATACCATCTAAATGACATTTCCATAGATAAGCACTTCCTTATTTTGATTTTTTTATTTTTTAAATCCAAAGTATTCAACTGCATTGTTGTAGCTAACGTTCTTAATCAATTTTTCCAACAATGCATCATCGTTAGGAATTTCGCCACGCTCTACCAAATCTCCAATGTAGTCACAGAAGAGACGACGGAAGTATTCATGACGCGTATAAGAAACGAAACTACGGGAATCTGTTAACATACCTACGAAGTTCATCAATAGACCTGCTTCAGACAATGCCATAAATTGTTTCAACATACCGTATTTCGTATCATTGAACCACCAGCCGGAACCCAACTGGATACGGCTCTTGATTCCTTCATCGTTAGCTTGGAAGTTGGCAGCAGTTGTACCGGCCAAATCAAAGTAACCAGGATTCAATGGATAAATGATGGTCTTAGGCAGTTGATTTGTTCTATCCAATGCATTCAAGATTGCATTCAATGCTTCAGCAACGCTTGCTTGGTCATTGATTGAGTCCAAACCAGCGTCTGGTCCCAATTGATTGAATAAACGTTCGGAGTTGTTGCGGATTGCACCAAAGTGCAACTGCATTACGAAACCTTCAGCATGGTAGATTTTGCCAAGTTCAGTCAGCAAAGCTGATTGGAATTGGGCATATTCGTGTGCTGAAACTTCTTCGCCTTTAGCAGCTTTTTGGAAAATAGCTTCGATTTCTTCTGGTGTTGATTTGGCATAAACCAATTTAGCCAAACCGTGGTCAGAAATGTTTGAACCAGTTTCCTTGAAGAATTTGATACGATCTTCCAAACTCTCAACCAATTTAGCGAATGAATCGATGACGATGCCGTTAGCTTTTTCCATTTTCGGTAGGAAATCAACAAATTTTTGTTCGCCTACAGCAAATGCTTCGTCTGGACGGAAGCTAGGAGCCACTTTCACATCGAATGTTTCATCAGCCATAATGGCACGATGATATTCCAGAGTGTCATAAGGATTGTCTGTTGTACCGATATATTCAACGTTTGAATTTTTGATCAAAGTACGAGCAGTCAAGTTTTGTTCTTTCAACACTTTGTTACAGTGGTCATAAATTTCTTTCCAGTTGTCGCCATTCAAAATCTCATCGACATTGAAGTACGCCTTCAATTCCAAAGCTGTCCAGTGGAACAATGGATTGCCCAATGTATTCGGAACTGTTTCAGCCCAAGCTTGGAATTTTTCTTCTGGAGAAGCATCACCAGTAATCAATCTCTCATCGATTCCCATTGCACGCATACCACGCCATTTGTAGTGGTCGCCACCTAACCATAATTCTGTAACGTTCGCAAATTTATGATCTTCAGCAATTTGTTGTGGTGATAGATGACAGTGGTAGTCAAATATCGGCATATTTTTTGAAAAATCATGATACAAGTGTTTTGCTGTTTCGCTCTGTAACATAAAATCGTCATGAATAAAAGACATGTGCCAAATCCTCCCTTTTAATTAAGAAAATTATTTACCTTGGATTGATGCAAGTTTGTCAGCAAATTCTTTAGCATTTGCTTCAACTTGTGCGACGCCACCTTCAGCCATTCCTTTAGTCAAGGCACTTCCGACACCTACAGACCATGCACCATTTGCAATCCATTTATCCATGTTATCCAAAGATACGCCACCTGATGGCATAGCTTCTACCCAAGGAATAGGTCCATGCAAATCTTTAATGAAGCCAGGTCCTAATAATCCACCTGGGAACAATTTAACAACTTCACAGCCTGCTTCCAATGCATGAGAAACTTCCGTGATAGTTCCACAACCTGGAAGGTAAGGAATTGTATAGATGTTACACATTTTAGCGATTTTTTCATTGAAGTTCGGGCTAACAATAAACTTCGCACCATTTAGAATTGCAAGTCTTGCAGATACATCGTCAAGTACTGTACCAGCACCTACAACCATGTCTGTTCCTTCAAATTCATCTGCCAAACGACGCATAACTTGTTCTGCGTTTGGAGTGGAAAACGTTACTTCAACGTTTTTGATTCCACCTTTATAGACTGCTTTAGAAATTTCATATCCTTCTTCTTGGGATTTCCCACGAACAACTGCGAATAGAAAGTTTTGTTGCATTTGATTCAAGACATCTCTTTTGAAGCTCATTATTTTTCCTCCATTTCATCGTTTGCATTTCATAATGTGAAACGCAATATCGCATTCCGAACTTATTATAGTTTGTTACAAAAACTCTGTCAATTAACCGCTCTTTTCATTTTCCACTAGCCGCCCAACAGTTGCGTGATGCGTTTGGAGCATTCTAAAACCTTACTAATATAGAATTCCTGCCTCTGTTTCTCGGATATTGGCAATGAGATACTAAAGGCACCGGCAGCTGGTTCTTTGTAACTTGAAAAGGCAGCCCCAACACAAAAGACGCCATATTCGAACTCTTCATCATCCAAGGCATAGCCGCGTTCTCTAACTTCAGCTAGCTCAATCAATAAATGATCGAGTGTGGTAATAGTCCGATTCGTCTTTTCTTCCGGGATAAGCTGATGCCAATACGCTTCCACCTCTTGGTTCGACCGCGTGGCTAAAATCGCCTTCCCCACTGCAGTACAATACAATGGTGCTTTTTGACCAATCTTGGAACGCATTTTTGATTCTTGGTCATCACCATTTTTATCGATATAAAGTACCTCGTTGTTATCTTCGATAACAAGATGTACTGTTTGGCTAATGTCTTGCGACAATTGCCTGATATTACTTTTAGCTACGTTTACAAAGTCAATGTTTTGAACACGCTTGTTGCCAAGTTCAAACATCCGCAGCGAGATACGATAATGCTTCGTATCACCCAGTTGCTCGACAAAACCATTTTCGACCAATGACTGGACGAGACGGTGTGTTGTAGCTTTATGCAAATCCACTTGTTCACTCAAATCATTCAGGCTCAAGCTTGGATAATTGGATAGTGTTTCCAATATGCTTATCGCCCTATCGATAGATTGAACTTTTGAACCACTATTTTGTTCCATTTTAGATGACATGCGCTTACAACTCTCCTGTTTGGAAGTGTTCTCGTACCTTGATTTATACATTACAATTATAGCAATTAAATATACCGTTTGGCAAATGTACTATAATGACTTCAAGTTGTAAAAACGTGATATTTCCGGCAACGTAATCGCTTTCTTTGAAGAAGGCCTTTCCCGTTCCGTCCAAAAATAAGAACAGCCCTCTCAGTCAAATTGTAATGAAATTGGGAAAGTCTTTTCGCGAAAACAAAACCCGGACCAGAGTCCAGGTTTTTCCGCTACACATTTACTTAGTTATATTGATTGCTTGTTCTTGTGCTTTTAAGCAAAGTTCTTGTGCTTTAAAGATATGCTCTTGTGTCATCGCATTTTCAGTGCCATTGATAATATCCAAGATCATTTCACCAAAGAATGGGAAACCAACTTCACCGGTCACTTGGAAATGTTCCTCGCCCTCTTTGGTTACCAAGAACACGTGGTCACCGGTTGCCTCTGTCGCAACGTTGATGTACTTACGGATTTCAATCGTTCCTTCTGTACCCGTAATGAACGTCCGACCGTCTCCCCATGTACCCAATCCATCTGGCGTGAACCAGTCCACTTTGAAGATGAAGCTTGCGCCGTTTTCGCCTAAAACAGTTGCATCACCATAGTCTTCAAGTTCTGGCGTGTCCGGGTTATTGTAGTTCCCCACTTTACTGTGCAACACTTTTGCATCTTTGTTTCCAGTGTAATAAAGGAATTGTTCAATTTGGTGACTACCAATATCTGCTAAAATGCCACCATACTGTTCTTTCTTGAAGAACCATTCTGGACGTTTTTCTTTGTCCAATCGGTGCGGACCAAAGCCAGTCACTTGAATGACACGTCCGATTTTTCCCTCATCAATCAGTTGACCAGCCAATACTGCTCCTTCGACGTGCAGACGTTCACTGAAGTAAACCCAGTATTTGCGGCCTGTTTCTTTAACGACACGTTTTGTTTCTTCTAATTGTGCCGTTGTTGTAAAACCTGTTTTATCTGTGAAGTAGTCTTTTCCAGCCCGTAAAACACGGTTTCCTAATTCACTACGCAAGTTCGGAACTGCCGCCGCTGCCACTAATTGTACTTCAGGGTCTTCCAGGATTTGCTCCAAGGATTCTGCTGCTGGAATATCCGGGAATTGTTCTTGATAAGCTTTTACTTTTTCTGCATCTGGATCGTATACGTATTTAATGGTAGCACCAGCTTCCAATAAACCATTTGTCATCCCATTTATATGTCCATGATCCAATGCTGTTACCCCAACTACAAATTCTCCTGGTTTAACGACTTTATTTTCTTTTCCTTTAGGTGCGTAATTCATTCCGTCTTTAGATGCCAAAATATGACCCCTTCCAATTGTTTATTTTTTTAGTTAACGCCTATGCTCGTTTCGAGGTGGCTGGGTGTATCCTTTTTTAATTCATCCATATCAATGGTTCTGCCCACTTTTGTAGAGTGCTTCATGGCATCAATCATCAACATGGATGGTAATGCCTCTTCTACAGTAACATAATCTTCTGTATCTTGTTCTACTGCATCGTAGAAATGCTGAATCAAGATGGAATGGCTTGGTCCGTAATAGGATTTTGTGTCTGGTTTTTGCTCATCTTTAGCTAAAGAGACCAAGTTTCCTTCCATATCCATGCCAAATAGTTGATTATTTTTTATTACATACGTACATTTTTCAGTAACCACTTCAATCTCCACACTTGAGTTTGTTGCGTAAGCATTAGTGGACATATAAAACCCAGTCACATCGTTGTCAAACGTGAAATTAGCTACAGCGGTATCTTCAACTTCCACATCGTAGTCGGTGATATTGGACAGGCTAGCCTTGCATTTCAATAACTCGCCACCGAGCAGTTGCAACAGATCCAGGGTATGGATTGCTTGGTTAATGATGGTGCCACCACCAGCAGTGGCCCATTTGCCACGCCAAGGTTTCTCGCTGTAATACGTTCCTGCTCGATTCCATGCAACGATTCCCTTGACTGCCTTAACTTTTCCATGATCCTCTTCTTTTAATAAACGTACCAATGCCTGAAACGTCGCATTATAACGATTTTGGAAACAAATCCCGATTTTCCCTGGTACATTTTTTGCCAATTCAGCCGTTAACAGGCCTTCCTGGTAGTCCAGAGCCAGTGGTTTTTCCTGAAGGACATTTACGCCATACTCCGCACAAATTTTAGTTACCGGATAATGAAGGTAATGCGGCAAGCAAATATGGACGATATCCAACTCCTCTGATGCCAACATCATTTCTACATCCGTGTAAAAGGGAATATCCGGATAATTTTCTTTCATATTTTCATCAACATCACAAACTGCTACAAGTTGGCCGTTATGCGTTTCTTTAATAGCTTGTTCATGTACCGAAGAAACGGTTCCTAAACCGATAATAGCTGATCTTAGCATCAACTTCACATCTCTTTCTTTTTTTTATCCATTGTTAGCACGAGAAACTTTTACGATACCGATTGGGTGTTTGGCCAAAATTCTTCTTGAAAAACCGACTGAAGTGGGCATCGCTCTCAAAACCATTTTCAAAAGCGATTGCCTTGATGGACTTCGAATGCTCAGTCAACAAAGCATCCGTGGAAGCAGTTAAGCGATAGCGCATCAAGTAATTCATGATTGAGTAGCCTGTAATTTCCTTAAAGACATGGGAAATATAAGATTTACTCAAATCCAGACCCTTTGCGATGTCCTCAATGCTTATGGCATCACGGTAATAGCGGAAAATAAAAGTCAGGACGTCTTCAGCAATCTTGCTTTTTTCTTCCTTGTATACCTTATCTTTATCCACGACTTTTAAAGTACTCGTTTCTATCCTTAATAGAAGCTCTGCTAATACCAGTTTTCGCATGGCTTCGTTTTTATAAGTATGTTTCGAATCGTTCATCTGGTCAATCATAAAAAATGACTGTTCAATTTTTTCAACGTCATTTTTTTCAAAAATACGAATCAAGCCATTTCGATTTTCGGTGAACATATTTAGTAAATAATCAATCTTCAAATCTTTTAATAAGGGCATAATCCATTCAGAATCAAAATGAATAATACTTCTTTCATAGTTTTTGCTCTCATCGATTACATGCGCACGCTGGATGGTTCCCCCATCCATCAACAACAAGTCTCCTGGTTGAAGTTCATAAATCCGATTCCCTACTAAATACCGACATTTTCCGGAGTGGAAAAGAAACATTTCGTATTGTTTTTGGTCATGGAAATCCAGATGTGTCACTTTGCCTTTTTTTCGATAAGCCGCTTTTAATTTAATCGGAATGTTTCTTCCCCCTTCCAGAAGTTTGATTTAATTATAGCTGAAACGCTTTCTTTTTAACAATGACTGCAACTGCTTACAATTTTATTTTATTGACTAAGAATGCTTTCTTGTTTACTCCTTCACTTATGTTGGTTTCCTCACTGATGGTAAGGATGGTGAAAAGAACCCAGGTCAAGGAAGTTCTAACGCAAAAAGAACAGCCTCCAAACGGAAGCTGTTCTCTCATTAGGTTGTTTCAAAAGAGCCTTCTTTTTGCATGCGGTACATTTGAGCGTAAACGCCGTTTTTTTGCAGTAACTCCCGATGTCCGCCGCGTTCCACAATTTCACCGCTATCCAAAACCAGGATTTGATCGGCATGCTGGATAGTTGACAGACGATGCGCAATGATAAAGGTCGTACGCCCCTCTTTCAAAACATCCATGGCATGCTGGATAATCTGTTCGGTTTCGGTATCAATGGAGGAAGTCGCTTCATCCAGAATCAAGATTTTTGGATCAAAAGCAAGTGCACGGGCAAAGGAAATCAACTGACGTTGTCCAGAGCTCAATGTTGCCCCTTTTTCAACAACAGGCTCTTGCATGCCTTTTTGGAAATGCGCTAACATAGGGCCTCCGCCAACTTCTTCAAGGGCTCGCCGCGCGGTTTCAGTACTGATGTTTGGATCACCTAACGTTATATTCGACTCCAAGGTACCTGTAAACAGGAATGGATCCTGAAGGACGATACCCATCGACTTGCGGACACTTTGCCGTGAATAAGCCATTGTGTGATGGCCATCAACCTTGATTTGACCTTCTTGAGGATCATAGAAACGGAACAAAAGGTTCATAATGGAACTCTTTCCAGACCCCGTATGACCGACCAAGGCCACCGTTTCGCCTGGATTCGCTGTAAAGTGGATATCTTTCAAAACTTTTTTATCTTCATTATAACCAAAACTGACATGGTCAAAAACAACCTCGCCTTCCGCTATCGGAAGCTGCGCATCATTTTCCACTTCGCCAGCGGTATCAACAAGTTCGAATACCCGCTCTCCGGCTGCAATTGCTTGCTGGACGAATGCCATTTGCTGGATAATCCCCTGAATCGGATCAAACAAGCGCGTGATATAATCCCCGAATACATACAATGTCCCGATGGAGATCCCCAAAACCCCATCCAAATAACGCGTTGAGAAATAGACCATCATCAATAATAAGGCGATATGACGTAACAACCCGCCTAGTGTGAATTGCGCTGCCGAATCAAGAATGACGTACTTGCGCTCTGTTTCAAACCATTCCTTATTTATTTCCTGAAATTCCTCCGCAATTTGATCTTCTTGCTGAAATGCCTGAATAATAGACATCCCTTGCACAGATTCGTTAATTTTCCCGTTGATGTCACTGTTTAATTCCCGTTCCTTGCGGCTAAGCGCACCAGCATATTTACTGTAGAATTTATGCCATGTAAACATCAAAGGGATCAATACCAGAAGCGCAATTCCCAACCCTTGGTGCAAACGTGCAATTGCAAAGTACGTTCCCACGACATAAGCAACGTTCAATAACACATTGCTGATCGTCGCCACGTAAAACTGTTGGCGTAGCACTTCTGTATCATTAGTAATTCGTGACACGACTTTTCCGGCTGGCAAATTGTCAAAGTAGCGAATCGGCAAGGTTTGCAAGTGACGATACGCTTCATCACGGATGCGTTTCACAATGCCATTCGCAGCTTTCGTCAAAATCAAAAAACTAATATACCGCAACAACGCCGTCAACAGCATCAAGCCTGCATAAATTACCAATAAACGCAGTAAGACGTCGGTTAAAAAAGTACCTTCCGCTGCTGCCGGGGTGATGACATCATCGATGACACGCTGGGCGATCAACGGTGCTGACAAGTCGGAAACAACAGCCACAATCAAGAGTGTGAAGCCGATCAAGAACTTCAGTTTATCGAATTTCATATAAGACAACAGACGTTTGACGGTTTTCATTCTTCGTCACCTTCTTTCAATTCTTGACGAAGAAATTGGGTATAATACCAGCCACCTTGTTCTATCAAGGATTCATGTGTGCCTCTTTCAGTGATGACACCATCCTCCAGAACAATGATTTCATCGGCTTGTTTAACCGCAGAAAGGCGGTGCGTTGAAATGATGGTCGTCTTCCCTTTTCTAACGTTTTGAATATTTGCTATAATTTTTTGTTCCGTTTTCGCATCAACAGCGGACAGTGAATCATCTAGAATCAAGATTTCCGGATCCTTGATCAATGCGCGGGCAATCGAGACCCGTTGTTTTTGACCTCCGGAGATGGATACGCCTTTTTCCCCGATCATCGTGTCGAGTCCTTTTTCCATTTTCAGTAAATCATCCTCGAAAGCGGCAATACGGATGCTCTCCATAACCTCTTCATCTGTTGCTGCCCCTTTTCCAAAGGCAATGTTGTCCCGGACGCTACGCGAGAAAAGAATATGGTCTTGCGGAACGTAGCCAATGAGTTTTTGGAAATAACGGCCTTGGTAGTCGAGGACGTCATTCTCCCCGTAACGGAATTCTCCCTCGCCAAGTGGATACTGACGCAAGAGTTGGCGCAAGAACGTTGTCTTCCCGGCACCTGTTTTACCGACGATTCCCAGCATTTTCCCTTTCGGGATAACGACATCAATCTTCTTCAAGTTTTTATCGGTACTGGATGGATATTGGAAATCCAGCCCATGCATGATAATATCATCGGCGGTTTCGATAATTTTAACGCCATTTTCTTCCATATTATCTTCCGCATTCATAACTTCCTCGACCCGGATCATTGAGGCGCTACCTTGTCGCAGCACGTTGGTCAACTCACCAATGGAAATAATGGGCCATACAATCATGCCCAGATACATTTGAAAGGCAACCATGTCGCCGACCGTCAGCACGTTGTCACTGACGAGGTAGGCACCATAACCGAAACCAATGATATTACTGAAGGTGATGAAAAATTTAACCATCGGCGAAAACAAGGCGTTCGCTTCGGCAACCTTATTGTTTTTTGCCAACATACTCTCGGTTTCTTGACGAAACGTCTCGACATAATCTTCTTCTTTCACGTATGCCCGAATGACGCGGATGCCATCGATGACTTCAAGCACGTCGTTATTTAAGGAAGAAAATGCATCTTGGGCGATGGTGTACCGTTTCTCCACGATGTTTCCCACTTTTCCAAAAGCGTAAGCCAGGAATAAAAGTGGCATCAGGCTGAAAATCGCCAAACGCCAAGAAACGGTCGCGCCCATCATGGTTATGATGGTAACCAGGAACAAAGTCGCATTCATCAAGACCATCATCCCATACCCGGCTGTATCGGAAATGGCACGGATATCCTGGGTCGCCCGCGCCATCAAGTCCCCTACGCGGAATTTCTCGTAAAAGGAAGCGCGCATACGCAAGAAGTGCGCCATGATATTTTTGCGCATATCACGCTGTAATTTGGCTGATCCCGTGAAGAGAAAGTAGGACCAGGTGAATTCAAGCAAGTATGCGGCGACAAGGCTGAATAAGAAAGCCCCGCCGAATTTAGTCAGCAAGGATGCCGTAAGCTCCTCTTTGATGATGCTGTCGATGATTTGACCGATTAAATAAGGGATAAATACACTAAACAAATTACTGCCTATCATCGTAAAAAATGAAATAATATAGTCTTTCTTATTTTGCTTGAAAAAGTCTTTCAACTTAAACATGACACTAAACATTCTGGCTTTCCCTCTTTTCTGCCTTCCAACGATTTAGCTTATTAAAAATAAGCACAAAAAGAGCGTAATCCGTCCGAGAACAGATTACGCCCATTTTTATTTAAAATGATGCAATCAAATCGTTTTGTGGAAGGAGGTAGTTTCGTATTCAATTAGAACGCACATTGCAACAATGTTAATCATTGTCTTACCCTCCTTTTCATAGTCTAGTTCTATTTTAACCGTTTGCACATAAGAGGACAAGTAAAATATGAACACAGAGTTAAAAAAATAATCTTTCTTCATATCACATAACCTGTTATGATAGTTAGAAAATAATGAGAAATATGAGGTGGCACAATAAATGCATCAATGGTCGACACTATCCCAGAATTATCCTGCTTCCAGTATCCGAAAAATGGCGAAACGCGCGCGTGAAATAGGCAATCCGATTATGTTAACAATGGGCGAACCGAACTTCGAAACGCCAGAGTTTATTAAAAAAGCAGCAATCGAGGGAATTAATCAAAACCGTACGCACTACGGCCCGAATGTTGGAGAAACTAATTTTCAGGAAGCCGTGGCTGAAAAATATACAAACATGACTGGATTCACTTTTGAAGCAGAAAATGTGATGGCTTCATTTGGTGCGACAGAAGGTATTTTACTGGTCATGATGAGCGTCTTGAACGAGGGCGATGAGGTGTTGGTTTCCAACCCCCACTACCCGAATTACCTGGGACAAATCATGACAGTTGGTGCCAAAGCGGTTGATGTCCCCGTTTATGAAAAAAATAAATTTAAAATGCAGGCTGCCGATATCGAAGCAGTTATTACTGACAAAACGAAATTATTGATTATCAACTCACCAAATAATCCCCTGGGTTCTGTTTTGGAAAAAGAAGATCTGGAAGAAATTCTGGCAGTGGCGGATAAACACAAAATCACGATTTTATCGGATGAAGTTTATGAGAGCATTATTTATGATGGCAAGAAACATTTTAGCTTGTTCCAAATCCCAGGTGCGAGTGAAAATCATTTTGTCGTGAACAGTTTTTCAAAAACTTATGCGATGACGGGTTGGCGTGCGGGTTACGTGGTCGGCAATAAGCACGCCATTAATGTGATGGCTGAATTCCGTGAAGGGATTGGTTTTGCGGTTGCGCCATTCACCCAAGATGCGGCGGTTGAAGCCTTGAAATCTGATCAACAAACTGTGCGCGACTATCTAAAGGCTTATGATGAGCGTCGCCACATTGTGGTCGATGGTTTGAATGCCATCCCTGGTTTCCATTGCCTCAAAACAGAAGGTGCCTTTTATGCCTTTCCTAATATTCAGGCATTCGGTCGCTCTTCCGAAGCATTTGCGATGGAACTATTGGAAAACACGCATGTAGCTATCACACCAGGTTCAGCATTTGGCTCGATGGGCGAAGGATACTTACGGATTTCATTCGCGCAGTCGAATGAAGATTTGGAAGAAGCTATTTCCCGAATTGCAAAATATGTAGCGGAAGCTTATCCGGAAATCAAATAAATGGTTTGTGCGGCGTTTAGCTGATCAGCCGGTGTAGAACGCCGCATTTTTTGCAAAAGTGCGGCGTTCATTGATACTGTGTTGTGCTCATCGCCGCATTTAGCTCGTAAAGGCGGCGTTAAGGAAGTATTATATTTCTGAACGCCGCTTTTTTTACAGAAATGCGGCGTTCTTGCACTTTTTATTTTCTAAACGCCGCACCTACCGTCAATCACACTAAAACAGGGAGTTGGGAAATAACTCCCAGCCCTTTATCTATTTACGAATACTTTATCGCAAACGTGCTCAAAAAGGCAGCCCCGACGCCACTGGAACGAATAATACTCAGATGGTCTGTGACCATCCTAACTTATTCGTTCCAGTGGTTCGGGGCTAAACGTCTTTTTTCACACTCTCCTGTTTTTCATTTTGCTCTTTGTTGGTATTTTCCGTAAAATCGATAAGCATACTGCACGAATGTAATAGTCGCCAGGACTGCGACAATGACTTGAAGCCAATAGATGCCCGGGAACTGGAATACTGCCAGAATAATCGTTGCGAATACCAGTACGGTTGTGGTCTTGCCAAAAATATTGGCGGGCACGATGATGCGTGGTTTGAGGCTGACCATCCATAATCCCAATAAAATTTGAAAAACTTCTTTCACCAGGATGATCCAGAAGAACCATCTTTCTAAATATCCGTAATCATACAATGTATAGAGGACCGTTACTTGCATCATTTTGTCCGCAAAGGGGTCAGCAACAATCCCGAATTTGGATACGACATTGTATTTCCGTGCTAAATAACCATCCAATACATCAGTTAAACTAGCAGCGATAAAGATATACAAGGCGTACATCATGGCATTTTTGTGATCCATATAAAATACCAGCAAATAAAAAGGAATCATGAATAATCGCAATAAGGTCAATAAATTCGGTATGTGTTTCATAACGGTCCCCCCTTTTTATTTATAATACCACAAGAGCCTACTCATAATGTAGAACGTTTACATCAAAATTAAATCTTATTCAACATGAAGTATAGGATTTTATTTTTTTATCAGACTTATTAATCGTATAATGATAGTAGCACGAAATGATAGAAGCAAGGAGGAGTATACATGTTAGAGGTCAAACAGCTATACAAGTCATTTGGCAGTCTAAAAGCTGTGGACGATGTTTCATTTACCATCCATGATGGTGAAATCATGGGCATGATCGGACAGAACGGGGCTGGAAAAACAACGACGTTCCGATTAATCCTGGATTTCCTGACACCCGATAGTGGCGAAGTGTTGTGGAACGGGAAACCCTTGACCAAAGATGACTATAACGTTATCGGTTATTTACCGGAAGAACGAGGTCTATACCCACGCGTATCCATTGAGGAGCAATTAGTCTATTTTGCGCAATTACGGGGGATGTCAAAAAGCGATGCCAAAGGTAAAATTGATTTTTGGATGAATAAATTCCAGGTCAAAGGCAAAAAAACCGACAAAGTCAAAACGTTGTCTAAAGGAAACCAGCAAAAAGTCCAACTCATTTCTACCTTATTACATGAACCTAAACTGGTTATCTTGGACGAGCCGTTCAGTGGACTCGATCCGGTTAATGCCAGTTTGTTACAAGAAGGCATCAAGGAATTACGCAGCCAGGGCTCTTGTGTTATTTTTTCCAGCCATAATATGAATAACGTTGAAGATATCTGTGATCATTTAGTGATGTTGCGCGATGGCGCGGTCGTCTTGAACGGGGTCGTCTCTGAGATACGGGAACAGTTTGGCCGGACGAAACTTTTTTTAGAAACACATTTGAACGAAGCCCAACTCTTAGCCTTGCCGGGCGTCGAGAAAGTTACCGTCGATTCAGAAGGGTTCCAGGTACTCGACTTACAAAATGCCTCCTTCGGGCAGGCTATTTTTACTGAGGTTACGAAAGATGGCTATATCTCGACTTTCAGCCAACAACCACCAACACTGGATGAAATTTTCCGTTTGAAAGCAGGTGAAATACATGAGTAAATTTTGGGTGATTGTTTCCCAAGTCTATCGTAAAAATGTGAAATCACTTGGGTTTGTTACGATGATGCTTAGCCCCATTGTTCTTTTGGCAATTATCGCCGGCATTTTCAAGTACATAGAAAATATCGAAACAGCCATTCCAAATATCGCTGTGTTTTCGGATTCTCAAGCAGTCGTTGAAATCCTGCAACAAGAGGAAGAAAGTTTCACGGTAGAAGCAGGAGTGAAGTCCGTGGAAGATGCTGAAAAGCTGATGGAGCTGGACGGTTTGGATGGTTATTTAACAGTCTCGCAAGAAAATAAGACTTTTAATGCTTCTTACGTTCATTTGGCCGATAGCCAATCGTTTGACCTTAATTATCTTGGTGCCCTTTTGTCAAACTTGCAGATTAATTTACAAGCTGAAGAACTAGGTTTATCACCGCAAGAAATAAACGCTCTATCCACGCCACCTATCATTGAAACCAATACCATTTCTTTCGATGATGGACAAGCAACCTATGGCGATCAAACGGAACAAAATGTGAAAATAGGTGCTGCTTACGCAATCAGTATTGCCATTTTTACGTTTATTATGACTTACTCCAGCATCATTGCGGAGGAAATTGCTTCCGAAAAAGGTACGCGTATCATGGAAGTCATCTTGTCTAGCGTCAATTCAACCACGCACTTCTTTGGTAAATTAACGGCAATTTTCCTAATCTGCCTCACTCAAGTTGCCTTTTATGCGGTTATGATTGTGATTGCATTACAGTTCGACATTGTGACCGATTTGTTACCTGAAGGAATCAACATTTTTGAAACGCTCAGCGCCATCATCGGCGTCTCCATGTACTATTTCATTATGGGGATTTTCTTGTATGCTGTTATCGCCGCTTTCCTAGGTTCCTTGGTTTCGAAAATCGAAGACGTTTCCAAAGCCGTCACACCCATTGTTTTCATTGCCCTGATTGGCTTCTACGGTGGCATGTTCGCTTTTGTAAACACAACTCATCCCATTATCAAAATCGGTTCACACATTCCGCCCTTTACACCGTTTATCATGCCATTCAGAATTGCGGCCGACACGGTTTCGATTTCCGAAATTTGGATATCCGTCGTAGCCATGCTGGCGTTCACTATTTTGATAACTTTCATATCATTGATGCTGTACCGGTCGAATGTATTAATCTACTCTGATGCAGGTATGTTCAAAACGATTCAAACCTCAATACGAAACATCCGCAATGACCGCGCAGCAGCAAAAAAATAAACGAACAGAAGAGGGCGGGACAACTGTCCAACCCTCTTCTGTTCGTTTCAAATATGCTATAATTATTAACCCACTTCCTGCACACCATGATTGAAAATATTATAATCAATGGCATCCTCTGTTTTCGCTACTAGTAAGGCAGTAGTCGTATCCGCAGTAACGTTCAGGATTGTCCGTAACATTCCTACAAACCATTCCACCCCAGCGAAAAGTGCAATACTCTCAATTGGCAAGTTCATTTGTGGCACAACGATTGCCAATGACACCAATCCCGCTCCGGGAACAACCGCATTGGCTAAAGAAGCCAGGGCTGCCAAAAATGCGATGTAAATATAATTCGTTAAACTATACTCAACCCCATAAATTTGTGAAATGGTTACAACAGTGATAGCCATGTGCATCGCAGAACCGTTACTGTTCAACGTCATACCCAGCGGTAAAACAAGTTTCGAAACGCGCTCTTCGATACCCAATTTTTCACGTGCATCTTTCAGGGCCGTTGGTAATGTAACTGCTGATGATGTGGTTACTAATGCCATGATTGCGATTTGTGATAAGTTGATAACCAATCGGATAAAGTTGACGCGACAGAAAACGGCTGTCAATAATAACCAGATAATTAAGTATATTAGCGTTCCCAAGGCGTAAACACCCAAGTATTTCAATAAAGGCATGATGACTTGCAAGCCCATATTGGCAATGGTAGATGCGATAAGGGCAAAAATACCAATCGGTGCTATAATCATGACCATTCCAACCAAGCGTAAGATTATACTATTGAAGTGTTTGACAATATCAAGAATGTTATTATCTCCATCCTCCACTCTGACATAGCTCAGAGCCAATCCAAACAGAACCGAGAACACAATAACGTGAACGACGTTTCCTTCTGATAAGGCTTGCATGATATTTGTTGGGAAAAAGTTTAATATTGTTTCGCCAAGGGATAAAGCAGCCACCTCAACAACTTCAACACCTTCACCAGATATGGATGCACTGTCGATTCCGGCTCCGGGCTGGAAAAGGACTCCAAACATGACCCCCATTGCCCCGGCAAGAACGGACGACAAGAGAAAGACGGTAAAAGTCTTTATCCCCATTGTTCCCAGCGTTTTAGGATTCAGCTCCCCAACGGCCTCAATAATTTGGCCCATCACTAAAAGGACAATGGACATCTGAATTAAGCGCAAAAACAAAGTACCAATGATGCTCAGGAATCCAACCTGTTCCCCAAATAATGATCCAACCACAACACCCAAAATTGTCATGATAACAATCTGAGTTAATAAGTTCATTTTCCTCACTTATAAAACCTCCATTCTGTCTCTGATATATTCATTATACCTTCACTTTAAAGCGTTTACATTGCACGCAAGGGATAAATCCTCACTTTGAATTTAGCCATTATGGTATAAAAAAACTAGAGGAGGTCTAGCAGACCTCCTCTAGTCCATTCAAGACATCTTATTTAAATCGCCATTAACTCGTGTCTGTAACTCTTCGCGCATGGCTTGTAACTGTTCGTCAGAATCAGGATTTCTTCGCAAGGTAAACTTTTTGGGAACTGGATCAAAGCCACCTTTTGCCATGGGTTGGCACCTTAAGATTCGGGCCGTTCCCATCAAGGTTCCTTTGGCGGCACCATGTTTTTCAATTGCTTGAATCATATAAGTTGAGCAGGTCGGATAATAGCGGCAGCTTGGAGGAAATAAGGGGGATATATGTTTCTGGTACCCTCTTACACCTGTGATCAATACTTTTTTCATTGCAACCGTCCTTTCTGCTACTATTATACGCCATCATAAGAACAAACAAAAATACTCTGAATCAATCAAATTTATTTTTCAATCGATGTGCCTATTTTAGAACCTGTAACATTTAAGAACGGATACCGAAAACCGAGTGCATGCTTCGCAATTTTGACTGCATGGTCACTCATACGTTCGAGATTTGAAACGATATCCACGAACATGACACCATCACTTGGGCGTCCTACCCCTTGGTTCAAAAGATCTAAATATTTACCACGCAAATGTGCCTCGAGTGAATTTATTTCTTTTTCTCGTTTAATGACACTACCAGCTAGTCGATAACTATTTGAGGTAAAGGACTCAACTGCCTCTGCAATATTTTTCTCTACCAAAGCAAACATTTCTACCAAATCTTCATCGTACAGGAAAGCATTTTTGTCATTATTAGGACGCGATTTTTTCGCTAATTGGTTACCTTCTTTGATATTATCTAAAATACTTTCTCCATGGTCCCCAATTCGCTCCAGATATTTGGTCACATCCACCATTATGGCATGCTCATTAGATTCCGCTGGGGATAATTCTTCCGCAACTATTAGCATCAAATACTCGGTCAATTTCATATCAATATCATTGACTACTTCTTCCAGTTGTAAGGCTTTTTCATAGGATTTCTCATCTCTATTTTTGAAATAATCAAAAACTGTACCATACTCTTCTAGGACAACATTTCCCATTTCTCCTATTTCAACCTTAGTCTGATTCAAAGCCATATTTGGTGAAGACTGTACCAATGAGTGGTCAAGACGTGAGGCATCATAACCAATAATTATCTCTTTACCCGGTACTATACGTTTCACGATTGCAGCAATTTGACTTATAAACCACATTTGAATCAAGACATTTGCGATATTAAATAGACCATGTGAGAATGCGATTTGCATTGCAGGATTTAAATCAAGTCTCATCGTCATCATTTCAATAACAGCGAGGAATGGATTAAAGAATAGCATCACGATAAGTGTCCCAATAACATTAAATATGACATGCGCCGCAGCAGTTCTTCGCGCTGAAAGGCTCGCTCCAATCGCAGCCAAAATCGCGGTAATCGTCGTTCCGATATTTGAACCAAATAAGATTGGCAAAGCTGCGGATAGGGACATTGATCCATGAGAGTACATTTCTTGCAGAATCCCGATCAATGCACTTGAACTCTGAACGATCAAAGTAAAAGCTGTTCCAACGATTACACCCAGGGATGGATTGACAGACAATTTTATCATTAATTCTCTAAACTGATCAAGATCCTCTAAAGGTGCCAAACCAGTACCCATTAATTCAAGGCCTAAAAATAGTGCACCAAAACCAAAAATAACTTCCCCGATATTTTTAACCATATGTTTTTTGGAGAAGAATATCAAAAATGATCCAATTGCAATAATCGGTAACGCGTAGGCTCCAATATCCACTCCAATAATAAAGGCTGTAATTGTAGTCCCTATATTTGCGCCCATCACAACACCAATTGCTTGTTTTAAAGACATAAAGCCCGCACTTACTAAACCAACTGTCAGCACAGTCGTTGCCGAGCTACTTTGAATTAAAACCGTAACGACAATACCAGCTAAAATAGAACGAAAGGGTGTGGAAGTAAATGAATTTAAAATTGCACGTAAATTATCACCCGCTGATTTCTGTAATCCGTCACCCATAAAGTTTAGCCCAAACAAAAAAATCCCCAAACCACCCAAGAATTGAAACAGTATTTCTTGAAGATTCACACTATTAACCTCCATTATCAATTGACTTCCCAAAGTCATAGTTTACACTCTTATCTATTTTAGTCCCTATTAAGAAAAAAAAAAAGAGAATGTGATGATTTATAAGTCTTTTCTCATCACATTCTCTTTTTTTTATTTATTACGGAGTCTTTCAATAAATTTCCCTAGTCGTAAAAAAGCTTCTCGCAATTCTTCAATCGAATAAGCATAAGAAATACGGATGAAACCTTCACCGGGAGCACCAAACGCGCTACCAGGTACAACCGCAACTTTTTCTTCCAGAACCAGTTGTGTCGCAAATTCTTCCGAAGTCATCCCAAATTCAGAAATATTCGGGAAAATATAAAAGGCACCGTACGGCTCAAAGCATGGTAAATTCAGTTCCTTCAACGCATTCATCAAATAACGGCGGCGTTGATTGTAACTTTCACGCATTTCTCCTACTTCACGTTCACAATCACGCAAAGCCACAATACCAGCATATTGACTGGAAGTCGGCGCAGCCATAATCGCGAATTGATGGATTTTAGTCATTTCCTGCAAAATCAATCTTGGACCAGCTGCGTAACCAAGCCGCCACCCGGTCATTGCAAAAGCCTTGGAAAAACCATTAATTACAATTGTGCGTTCGCGCATGCCTGGTAAGGATGCAATACTGACGTGTTCTTCATGATAAGACAATTCACTATAGATTTCATCACTAATGACAAATAAATCATGCTCAATAATAACTTTCGCGATTGCATCCAGGTCTGCTTTTTCCATGATGGCACCTGTCGGATTGTTTGGATAAGACAAAACGATAACCTTAGTTTTCGGGGTAATCGCTGCTTCCAATTCTTCCGGCATCAAACGGAACTGATTTGCTTCTTGTAAATCAATCGTTACGGGTACACCATCCGCCAAAGCCACACACGGAACATAGGAAACATAACTTGGTTCGGGAACAATAACTTCATCACCCGGATCCAGCATCGCCCGCAAAGCCAGATCAATGGCCTCACTACCCCCTACTGTCACCAATACTTCATCTTTGGCACCATAGGATAAATCATATTTACGGTATAAATAATTACTGATTTCTTCACGTAATTCCATCAAACCGGCATTTGCCGTATAAAAGGTAAAGCCTTTTTGCAACGTATACATCCCTTCTTCACGCACTAACCATGGCGTGTCAAAGTCCGGCTCCCCAACCCCCAAAGAAATTACCCCTGGGATTTCATTAGCTATTTCAAAAAAACGGCGGATACCCGAAGGTTTGATGTCCTGTACTTTTTTGTTCAAGGGGTTTCTCATGGGGAAACCACCATCCGTTTATCACGATCTTCCGAAACAAATAACGTCCCGTGATCTTTATAACGTTTTAAAATAAAGTGTGTTGCAGTCGATTGGACTTCATCAATCGTAGAAAGACGATTAGCGACAAATCCAGCGATTTCCTTCATTGGCGCTTTACGCATTTCTACGAGTAAATCATACGCACCTGACATCAAGTAAACCGCATCCACTTCCGGATACTGATACACGCGTTCCGCAATTTTATCAAAACCTGCTCCGCGTTGCGGATTCACTTTCAGTTCTATCACAGCTGAAACTTCATCATCGCCCGCTTTATCCCAATTCACTAAAGTATGGTACCCGCAAATTACTTTCTCTTCTTCCATTTCTTTTAACGTTGTCGCTACTTCAGTTGGATCCAAATCCAGCATCACAGCAATATCAACGTTTGTCAAACGACTATTTTTTTCAATCATTTTTAGAATTTTTTCTCTGATATCTCTTGTCATTTTTATAATCCCTTTCCCCTTTGGATAGAATTGAAAAATTGTCTTAATTTTAGCACCGCGCGACCTCATAAGCAATGGACAGCGCAATAAAATTTGTCTTAAAACAGAAATGACACATCCTATTCTGTTATATAACAAAACTCGGCATTAAAACGACTTTATTTTTGATATAGTGCCGACTTTTTTTAGAACTCGGCACTATAATCGCCAAATATATTTCTTCTTCCGAGTTTTGAAAAAAGTCGGCAATATAGCACTATCTTCTTCCGAGCACCACCATATCCGCGAAATAAAAAAATCAGAACAAGAATTAGTCCTGTTCTGAAGTCTTCATTGTATTTAGTTTTCTGAAATCGCGCGGTGTCACGCCTGTTGTCTGTTTGAAAAAACGACTAAAGTGAGAGGCATTTTCAAAGCCGCAGCGGGAACCCACTTCCTGATTAGTCAACTCGGGAAAAAGCTGGAGTTGATGCATGGCTTGCTTCAAACGGTAGTTCATGATGTATTCCATAATAGTACTGCCCGTCAGATTTTTGAACAGATGCACCAAGTAGGACTTACTCATGTTAAGCTCGTCGGCAACATCAGCCAAAGTCAGCTTCTCTTGGTAATGGTTTTCCACAAAACGGATTGTCTGTTGGACATATTCATACCGCTCATCCACCTCATCACTGAATGAGATGGCTTCTTTTGTTTTCAACTGTGACAAAGTCAATAGCAATTGCATCACGTGAAGCATCATTCTTTCCTCTGCATAAGTCTCTTTAGCACTTTGGAAAAGGACCGCGATACTTTCGATGTGTCCCATGATATCAGCCAATACCTCATTACTCTCGGTCCGAATCACCTGGAAATGTTCCTCTTCAAATGGAAGCAGTAACTTCTCCAGTTTCATTGCCTTCAAAGCGGGTAAAAGCCAGTGTTTTGAAAACTGAACAATGCTGCGATCATAAGCACGCGCATCACCTTCGATAAAAGGCCTGTGCATGACCGTCCCGTCCATTACAATAATGTCACCTGGTTCCAATTCAGCAATGCGGTTTCCCAGGAAATACTTAACATTACCACTATGCAGAACGAAGATTTCGTATTGTATGTGGGTGTGGAAAACAACCTTTCCAGTCAAACCCGTTTGATGGGTAATCCCGAAAATATCATATTCATTTGGACGAGTGGTCATGCCAGTCTAGCTCCTTTTATTCTGTTCTGCCTAACGCTACTTGAACTTCTTCAATTTTCTTCTTACTTAATGGGTATACAAAATGCATAGCCAACAAGATTAATACCATTCCTACCAAAGGCATTGTAACAGATAGGTTTTTAATTTCAACAACGCGCTCCGCTGTCCAAGTACCCGCATCACTCAAGTCGATACCAGGAATTGCAAAAGCGATAATTAGCGGAACCAAGGCTTGACCAACGCCTTGACCGATTTTTCTGATCATGGAAAAGATGGAATAAACGGTTGCTTCATTTCTTTCACCCGTTTGATATTCTTGGTAGTCAATAACGTCTGATACCATAGCCCAAGTGTAGATGGATAGACCAAAGGCAAAGATATTACCGAACATCAATACGCCCCACCATACATATGGATTTGATATCGGTGCAAAGCGCAAGAATACAAATGCTGCCATTGCAATAACCAAGGGATAACTACTGATTTCGCGTGTCCCAAAGCGTCGAACTAACTTACTCCCCACAGTAGCACCGATAACCATCGGAACCATTGTTGCAAAAATACTTAACGAGTTCAGACTACCATCACCAAAGTACAATTGGTAAGTCAAGCTTGTCAATTGGGATGAGCCATTAACGAAAATGATTTGAGCAAGCGCTGTCAAAACTAGACCAAGCATCGCGCGATTTTTCAATGTCTCTTTTAAAGTTTGGAAGAAACTATAATTTTCAATTTGTTCTGCAGTTTTTTCTTTCTGTTGCACACGTTCCTCTACATTATACAACATAATGAAGATGGAAATCAGCGCAAATACGCCAGTAATCATAGCGATTGGGAATAGGTATTCCCCTTGGAAAATACTTTGTGCTACCCCATCAACTGTTTTTGAACGGTAAATCAATTGTGGAATAAAAATTCCATAAACGATATTCGGAACGAATCCACCAATACTACGCGCCGTGGATAATGTGGTCCGTTCGGATTGTTTGGTAGTCATAACAGAGCTCAAGGAACCATAGGGAACGTTTACAAAAGAGTAGAACAAGTCCCAAAGAATGTAACCCCCACCACAGAAAAGAATCTTGGCAGTATAACTCATGCCTGCTGTATCAAAGAACATAACCCCGGCAACGAATGCCAAGAATGGTGTAAAACGTAAAATCCAGGGCTTGAATTTGCCAGGGAAGAGACCTGTTTCTTTTGGTTTGGCTCGGTCAATAATCGCCCCGATAATCGGATCATTAATCCCATCCAATATTTTCGAAATCAGAATAATAAGTGAATAGTGCTCTAGACGAATACCAACGTGTTGGGTGAAATAAAGAAACATGTACATAGTGACTAAGTCAAAACTAAAGTTACAACCTAAATCCCCGAAAAAGTAACCCACTACATCTCTTTTCCCAAACGGGCGTTTTTCCGCAACTGCAACATCTGTACCTTCATATGATGCCATAATCATTCTCCTTTTCTGTTTACGGCTTTTCAATAAACCGTTACCATTTTTTAACTTGGCTTAATTTTAACCGTTTTCATATCTCTCATTGAATAGCTCATCTGGCTATTCGATGGATAAAATTGACTCAAATGGCTTTGTTAAATTGAAGGAGTTGACTGGGCCGAAACCCAGTCACTGCTTCTTTTTTATCCGAGCACAAACGGCTGTGACCAATCAATGTTTTTACGTTCCCAGAACGAACCATCGTCGTCCTGGTCAGCATCCACTTCTGTCGCAAAAACGAGATACATGTTGCCGGTTTCGGTACTTGCTTCATCCAGATTCCCACCCAGGGTCAATGTCGTCCCCGCTTTAACCGTTTTTTTATAGAGAGCATGCCCCCAATTGTTGATAATCATTTTATGATTCGTTGGCTCGAATTCCTCCAGCAACCATTCTGGTTTTTCCAGATTAATATCATGCGCCACAAACACATCCGCATCTTTATTAATCGTTACATGAATTAAATCGAGTGCCTTGTAATTACGGTCAGCATTCGGCAGACACAACGCCTCACCTTCAATCAAAAATTCGGGCAAGAAACGAAATTCCGCCTCTTCATCAGCAAAAGCCAAATCCCCATTAATCAAATTACGCGTTGTAGGGCCGACTTCGTGGATACCCGAGTAAGAGAAATCAGTGAAATAAAACGCACTCTCATCTTCCATTGCCACTAAATCTTGATCCGAAACCGGACCTTCGCCCAATCCGGGGTATTCACCCAATGGAACCTGCTCTTTAACCGAGAAGTCCTGACTTAATCCATTTTCAATCGATACTGTTTTACTTGTGACAGTTATTTCTGCTCTACCAATCTCTGCCGACTTCACAAACAAGCGAATGTCGCCTGCTTCCAAAGTCGATCGAATAGCCACACGGTTAATTCCCGCTTCCAGATACAGTTCGTGTTTGTTGATGGTTCCCTCGCTACCACTATTGTAGCCACCCCGCCATATCGCCGGGCCATCCAATGTAAACACCACTTTCCCTTCAAACGTCGGCACGCGTCTGCCTTTTATATCGACCGCTTCCACATCAATATGGAGGTAATCAGCCCCATCCGCTTTCAACCCTTCTGCACCATGCATAGGCGTCAATACCAGATGATGGGCTTCGCCCGTTGTTTCTTTTTTCTGCGAAATAACGACCTGACCGTCTGCGTCGTAACCCACTGCCCTTATCATTCCTTCTACAAAGTTTATTTTTTTGAAAATAAACAAATAACTGTCACTACGCTCGCCTTCACCAACCAATTTGTCATTGATATACAGTTCCACTGACTCACAGTTCGCCATGACATACACATCTTTCACTGTTCCTTGGGGATAATTCCAGTGACCGATGATATGGAGTTGTGGATCCTGGCGGAAAATAGCACGTGTAGCATAATAAGACTCTTTCGGTAACATTACCCCGTCAACTTGACCACTGACGCGGGATACTTCTGAATACACCCGACCATGACTGGTTGAGTCAGAAAAAATCCAGTTTGCACCGCCACAATGGGCAGGATTGCTGATTTTTTTATAATGTTTTGCCTGGTTTTTTGCCAAGTCCTCAGACGTCAGGTCATAAGCTGAACCCGGTGTGGTATGGTAATCCTCATATCCTTCGGTGTAACGATCCCACACACGCCTTGCGCCTTCTTCACGGTTATACTCGCCTTCGATAATTGCGAATCCTTTACTACGCATTTCCCAGCTACCTTCCGTCCCGATCGAAAGATCGGCGTACGGGGCGGTTTCCGCTCCCATTCGACGGTAGGCTAACGGGCGTTTCCCATGCGGATCCCACTGCCGATGCAGTTCTTGAAAAGCAATGGCTTCATTTTCGGGCACACTCTGGTTGCCTGCTTCCCATACGAAAATTGAAGGACTGTTCCGGAAATAAATAATCAGGTCACGGAATGCCTTGATTCGGATTTGATAGGATTCTTCGCTATAAACGCCACCGATAGTACTTCCCTCACCATCGACGCCCGGTTGAACCGCAATTAAACCCAGTCGATCGGAAGCACGGATGTCAGCGGGCGCTCCCGCGGAATGTCCCCAACGGATAAAGTTTCCACCGGCTTCTTTCATCAATTCATGAATATGGGTATGCATCCAGTCCGGAAACGCTGCCCCTACTCCTGCCCACTCATTCGTTGGGCGTTGTCCCCAACCGGTTAATTTCATGGGACGACCGTTCATGAAGAAGCCCTGATTGGCTGTGAATTCATAGGTGCGAATACCATGTTCCACTGTTTGGGTATCCACAATTTCACCTTGGTGTTTTACCGCCACTTCTACTTCATACAAATATGGATAGTCAGGCGACCAACGTTTAGCGTTTTGTAGATTGCCCGAAAGCCTAACCACTTGTTTTGTGACGGCTTCGAACGATGCCACCTCAGCAAAGGTCAGGACAACGTTGTCTGACTGGTCTTTTACAGTTACAACGATTTCTGTGGTTTTAGCCTGGTCGAAGTCATTCGCGACTTCTGCTTCCACAACGATGTCAGCAGTTGATTCTTCAATGTTTTCGTTATAAACATAGACTCCCTGTGTTTCCAAATAGCTATAAAGCGGCAAAGTCGTGTGGAGTTTATTTTTTACATGCAATTTAACGTTACGGTATATACCGCCATGTGTCGGGTGCCAATGCGAATCATGCCAACTTAAGATAGCGTCGGTTCCTTCCGCATAATAGGGAAAAGAGTTGTCCACCATGACTGCCAGAATATTCTCTTCGTTTCCGAAGTGAACATAATCGGTTAAATCATAGCCAAAAGCGATGAAGCCACTCTCGTTTTTACCGGCTAATTTTGTACCATTGATATAGACTTCAGCGGCTTGTCGCACGCCCTCGAATTCAATGTATATTTTCTTGTCTTTCTGATTTTCAGCGAGCTTGAAAAACTTGCGGTACCACGTTTTCCCAGTGAACATGCTGCGTTCACCGTTATGGCCGCCTTCCATAAAGTTGTCAAACGTATCGACATCGTTATACGTGTGAGGCAAACTCACGTTGCTCCAACTGCTGTCGTCAAACGAGACTGCTTTAGCCTCAGGAACATCTGCTTTGATAAATTTCCAATCCATATTTAAGTTGTATGTCAGTGACACAATGGCCGCCTCCGTTTTCTATTTCGAATTTCTTGTGTTAATTTTACCAACTTTAGAAAACGTTCCCATAGCTCAAATCACCCATCCTCTTGGAATTCTTTGCTCAAATGGCTTTTTAAACACCACAATCATCATGCACAGCAATAATGAGGCGACTATTTTTCTAGAAAAATAGCTCACTCAGATCGTTTTTTCGTTCCGAGTGAGCTATTTCAACAATAAAAGCTCACTCGTGACATGCGAGTGAGCACATAAAAAAACACGGAGTCACAAGGACTCCGTGTTGGAAAGTTAGATTATCTTAGAATTTAGTATCTTCAAATCCACAGAATGCATCTACTGGAGATACGCCTGTAAATTCTGAACGGCCCAAGAATTTGTCAACCAATGCTTTCAAAGTAAATTCTTTACTGTCGTAAGCGTTGATGTAAGTTTGTACTTGAGGCACATCTGCCAAGTGGAATGGTGCTTGTAAGGAAACGAAGATTGTTGGTACTTCGTGAACGTAGAACGGAATGTCCGGAGTTCCTTTTGAAGCTGGCCATTGGATACGTTGGTCAGTGTTAGGGTTAACGACTGCCAAGTTAATGATCAAGTCATAGTTATCAGTCAATTCAGCGATTGGACGTTTTTGAGCATATACGTTACGCAATGCTGCTTGACGCTCTTCTGCTGGCATTCTATTGATACGCTCTTCTGCAGATTCCCAAATTGTAACTTCGAATCCTTCTGCTTCAAGAACTTCTTTCATCTTAGCAGATGGTTTTTCGTTGTTACCGATCATCGCTCCGAATCCACCTTTAGTTCCAGCAACGTCTACCAATAGCACACGTTTTTGTTTCTCAACTGAAAGTGGGAAGATTTCTTCGTTGTTTTTAACCAAAGTGATTGCTTTGTCAGCAACTTCTTCAGAAATTTTAACGTTTTCTGGCAAGCCGATTTTAGCCATAGCTTCTTCTTTAGAAGGAAGAATTTCTGTTTTAGCTTTTTTGTGCAAGCCAAGCATAGCTTTCATACCCAAGATACGTGTCAAAGCTTCTGTCAAACGATCTTCTGTGATTACGCCGTTTTTGTATCCTTCTAGCATCCATTGGAAATCTTCGTCTGGATCATTGAAGAACAAGAACAAGTCAGAACCAGCAGCGATAGCTTGTGGAAGCATATCTTTACGTTTCATAACAGATGTCAATGCAACCATGTGGCTAGCATCTGTAACAACAACGCCGTTGAAGCCCATTTGCTCGCGCAACAAATCTGTTAGGATTTCTTTGCTTAATGTAGCAGGCATGTTAGCTTCTTGAAGTGTTGCATCTGGTTTGAATTTACGTACATATGAAGGTAAAGCAATGTGTCCAGCCATGATTGATGGCAAACCTGCTTCAAACAATGAACCGTAAACACGGCCAAATGATTCGTCCCATTCTTCTACACTGTAGTGGTTAGGAGCAGCAGATAAATGTTGGTCACGCTCGTCGATTCCATCTCCAGGGAAGTGTTTTGCAGCTGGTGCAATACCACTTTCTTGGATTCCACGCATGTATTCCAAAGACAATTCGATTGTTTGGTCTACATCAGCACTCCAAGTACGAGTGGAGATGATTGGGTTACGCCAGTTACGTAACAAGTCAACGATTGGAGCGAAACTCCAGTTACATCCGATAGCAGCAGCTTCAACACCTGAAATACGGCCTAGTTCGTAAGCATATTTCTTGTCGTTTGTAGCAGCGATTTTGATTTCATGACCAACGTAAGTTCCGTCTGTACATGCACCGTTACCGCCTGATTCTGTGTTAGCAGCAATCAGCATAGGGATTTTACTGTTCTCTTGAAGAATCTTGTTTTGTTCGTATACTTCCTCAGCTTTACCTGGGTTGTAACGAACACCTCCGATATGGTAATTATTTAGGACGCCTGTCAAGTACTCTTCAGTACGCTCAGCTCCCATGTTGATGAATAATTGACCAATTTTTTCTTCATCTGTCATACCAGCAATTGTCTGCTCTACCCATTTGATGTCTTCAGCAGCCAAGTTATAAGGTTTTGCTGTTAAGTCTACTCTCATTATATTTAGTGCTCCCTTCGATTGGTTATAAATAAATTGTAACGGAAAACCCTTTAAAGTCAAAGCCATTTTGGTCAATAACCTTTCCTTTTGCACTTTTAGGTCAAAATCGCAAGTTTAGTACAATTTATAACCACGGCTATTTAAACGTTTACCAAAATTCACAAGCTAAATGTTATGCTCCCCAAATAAGTTGGCAAAACTGATTCTGCAACATTGTTATAATTTACGAAAATAACTTCGTTGACAACATTAAAATTCGGTGTTATATTTAATTAAATTATAATAAAAGCGTTGAAGAGAAGAGTAACTTTGGATATCTATCAAAAGAGAGCTTCGGTTGGTGTGAAGAAGCATAGAGGGAAAAAGCGAAGATGGTCTTGGAGCAGGAATCACGAATAATGGTTCCCGGTTTGTCACCGATATCCAACAGGAGTATGTCCGTACTTTTTAAGATATGAATCGTGAGATTCATATGAACCAGGGTGGTAACACGAAAAACCTTCGTCCCTGCATATCAAATCTGATATGCGGGGACGAGGGCTTTTTTTATGCCTCGATTTCATCCAAAAACAAAGGAGCGACTCAAATGACTGAACATAACTATCAATTTGAAACCCTGCAAATCCACGAAGGCCATCACGTAGACCCAACAGGATCTCGTGCCGTTCCCATTTACCAAACAACGGCTTATGTTTTCGATAACGCCGAGCATGCAGCAAATCGTTTTGCATTAGCCGATGCCGGAAACATCTACACACGTTTGACGAACCCGACGACCGGCGTGGTGGATGCCCGCGTTGCTGCTCTTGAGGGTGGTACAGCCGGTCTTACCGTTTCATCCGGCCAAGCAGCTATCACCTACGCTATTTTGAACGTTGCAAACAGCGGCGACGAAATCGTGGCGGCCAACACGCTATATGGTGGAACACACACCCTTTTCAGCAATACTTTGAAAAAAATCGGCATCCATACGACCTTCGTTGATCCGGACAATCCTGAGAGCTTCGAGGCAGCCATCACCGACAAAACCAAGGCCATCTTTATCGAATCAGTGGGGAACCCGGGCATAAACATCATTGACTTCGAGGCAGTCGCTGAAATTGCCCACCGACATGGCATTATCGTGATTGTCGACAATACCTTTGCTTCCCCTTACCTTTTCCGTCCCATCGAACATGGTGCTGACGTGGTTGTCCACTCCGCTACTAAATTTTTGGGCGGACATGGAACATCCATGGGTGGCGTAATCGTCGAATCCGGAAAATTTGATTATAAAGCAAGCAACCGTTACCCTGGATTTACAGAGTCCGATCATACCTATAACGGATTAGTGTTCGGCGACTTAGGACCCGGCGCCTTTACAACCAAAATCCGTGCCCAAATTTTGCGTGATACTGGTGCAGCCATCAGTCCTTTTAATTCCTTCCTATTATTACAAGGAATCGAGACACTCTCTTTACGGATGGAACGTCACGTGGAAAACACGCGCAAAGTCATTGCGTTTTTGAAGAGCCACCCAAAAGTAGCCTGGATCAATTATCCTGAACTGGATGACAGCCCTTATAAACCATTAGCGGATAAATATTTCCCTAAAGGCGTTGGCTCTATTTTCACATTTGGTATTAAAGGTGGCCGCGAAGCGGGAACAGTTTTCATTGATAACCTGAAACTATTCTCCTTATTGGCAAACGTCGGCGATGCCAAGTCATTGGTGATTCATCCGGCCAGCACAACCCATGCTCAATTGTCAGAAGAACAATTACTGGCAGCCGGAGTGACACCCGATCAAATCCGTTTGTCAATCGGGATTGAAAATAGCGCCGATATTATCCATGACTTGGAGCAAGCTTTTGCCGCTATTTAAACGCGAGCGGACATAATTATGTGTGCGTTCGAAAGTTATGTCCGCCTCCTTCCTCTTCTCCAAATAAAAAAAGCCCCAGAGGGCTTTTTTTATTTGATTACTGTCGTTACTTCACCAGTTCCGGAGAAAAGCTTGTTCGCATTTTCCAAAGAAGTGATGATGGCTTTTCCGTTTGCAGCTTTTTCCACGAATTGAATCGCGGCTTCAACTTTCGGCAACATGCTGCCTGGTGCAAACTGTTCTTCAGCAATATAGGCTTTCAATTGGTCAACAGTGACATCTTCCAGTTTTGTTTGATCTGGTTTACCCCAGTTTACGAAGACATTGTTAACACCTGTCAAGATGATTAAATAATCCGCATCCACCAACTCAGCCAGCTTGGCAGCCGCAAAGTCTTTATCGATAACAGCTTCAATACCTTTGTAACCTTCTTCTGAGGCAATGACTGGGATACCGCCACCACCAGCAGAAATTGTCACGACATCATTATTAATCAATGATTCAACGACCGGATATTCCACAATACTTTGTGGTTGTGGTGAAGGAACAACTTTTCTCCAGCCACGGCCCGCATCTTCGATAAATGTTCCGTTCCCTTTTTCCATTTCTTCTTTTGCGTCTTCTTCGCTCAAGAAAGGACCGATTGGTTTTGTAGGATTCTTGAATGCTGGATCGTTTTCGTCTACTTGAACTTGCGTCACCAAGGAAACGACTTGTTTCTCGACACCGTGTGCGATCATCGCTTCACGCATGGCATTTTGCAACCAGTAGCCGATGCTTCCTTGTGTCATCGCAACCAATGAATCCATTTCAAATGCCGGATTTTTTTCTGAATCAGCTGCTACATGTTGCAGTAACAGGTTTCCCACTTGTGGTCCATTACCATGCGTGATAATCAATTGGTGTCCGTCTTTTACAAAACTTACTAAATATTCCGCTGTTTTACGTACAGCTTCTTTTTGCGCTTCTGCCGTTGGAACGTCCGTTAAAATGGCATTTCCACCTAAAGCGACAACGATTTTCTTTGTCATTAAATTTTAACTCCTTTTAGATTTGCTAGGTGTAGGGACAGCCCGAACAGCGTGTCCCAACCTGATGTATGGCCATATTTAGAAATTTTCTCAATCAAGGTGTCCCATTTTTCCCACTCTCCGCGTTTAATTGCCTGAAGCAGGTCAACAAAATGCGAACTCGTATAACCCTTAATCAAAGCATCATAGTAGGCATGACTGACCGCAGTCGTATTGTTGCCTGTCAATCGTTCCTCCAGAGCTGAAATCCAGATATCATGGCCCCCTACAGCTTTTTCGCCAATCAGAATACCCATCAACATATCATCCCCGCTCGGCGTCAGTCCTTGACCCCGACCAAGGAAATGTTGGATGAAAACTTCCTGGAAATTTGAATCAGCCAAACTGGAATCAATGAACATATCTATCAATACCCGATTGCATTCACTTGTGAAAAAATCCGTTTTTTCTATAATCGGCAACTTTTTGAATCTGTCTACCACCTGATCTGGTATGGATCCAAGCGAAGGGATACGACAATCAAACGCGATGAACAACTTCGTATCGATTTGAATAACCTCTTGACGGGTATAAAAAGAAAAAACCTCATCCCGCCAAATCACCCTATTCCCGACTTCCAGGACCGCTATCAAAGCATCTACCTTCGTATCCGGAAGCACCAGGCCGAAAGCCGAGATGCCTTCCCGTTCCTTTCCGACATGAACCAACTGTCCCTGAAATATGAGATTGAAACTGTTTTTGAAGATGGAATGAACGGTTCCAATCGCACTATCCGAAAGAACATGGGATAAAAAGTTACTTTTTATCCCATGTTTGTTCTTCGGTTCCATATTAATCTACCTTGATGCCTAGTGACTCTGCATAGGCAACTAGCGCTTTCTCGAAACAAGCAAGTGGTGCACGAACTGTACCAGCCCCAACTTGTCCCATTCCAGCTACCTTATGGGCAATACCAGTGTTGATCAATGGCGTAATCCCTGTTTCGACAACTTTACGCACATCAATACCCAATACACTTCCCTTGAAGTCCCATGTAGGAATAGTCCAGGTCGGATTGTGATCGATACAAATTTCAGCCATCTCGTTGGACACGTCCAACGCGTCTTGGAAACCACCAGCTCCAACGAAACGTGTTACACCCGGAGCAGCAATCATGGCCATACCACCGACACCGATTGTTTCTGTAATGGCACTGTCCCCGATATCCTTGTTACCATCTTCTTCAGAGTAACCAGTGAAGTACAAACCACGTGGTGTGTTAACTGGTGCAGTAAACCATTGATCTCCCATAGCCGCAATACGAACGCCGAAGTTTTCACCATTACGGGTCATTGTCGTTACAACGGTACCTTCTTTAATTTTACGTGCATAGTCAACCAATGCTTTACCTGTTGCCATCATAACGTTCAAGAAGAATTGATCTGTTTTAGCCAAGAATTCAATTACTTCTGTTTTTTCTTTTTCAGAAATATCTAAATTAATGATTGTTGGAGTCATGTCTTTCAAGAAAATTAATGAAGCAGCAATATTACGTTGGTGGAACTCATCTCCCATTGTAATTGCTTTTGCAACAATAACGTTTACGTTCAAGCCACCGTCCATTTTACGCAATGCTTTTCCTAGAACTGGTCCTAAAACGTCTTTCATCCAAGTTAAACGATCGACTACTTCTTCGGAGAATGCACCGAAACGTAGAACTTTACCGATACCTTCGTTCATTTGGCAATACGCTGTCGTACCGTCTGCCTTATTTTCAACAACAAGTACTGGCATGTTTGCGGAAGTGATACCACCCATTGGTCCTACGGCATTTACATGGTGACAAGGAATGAAGGTAATTTCTCCGCCTTCAAGTTGACGACGTGCATCATCTTCGTCTGTTGCCCAACCTTCAAATAACATCGCTCCCACACAAGAACCTTGCATTGGGCCTGTCATGTTTTCATACTTGATTGGTGGACCAGCATGCAAGAGTACTTTGCCATTAAGTTCAGGAATAACAGAACCTGCTGGAACAACATCCGTCAAGAATGGTTGTGAATCGCGCAAACGTCCAATTACTTTTTGGTTGGATGCATCGATTGCTTCAGCATGTTTTTCCAATTCGTTCAAGATTCTGATCAGTTTTTGGTTTCCACCAGCAACTGGTCTCCAGTCGTATTGAACTGATTTACCGCCATAAGTATTGATAGGCTCAGTGAAACTTTCCAATCCAACGTTCACAACAGCAGGTTGTGAATTCAACAATTGGTCTACACCCTTGCTTAACTCTGGTAACTCTTTCAATGTGCTCTCTTTAGCAACAACTGCTTTTTCATTTTCCGTAAAGGTATGGCCCATGAATTCCAATGCCAAACGAATGGCACGTGCATTGCTCTCTTCAACCAATACACCCATGTCTTTAAGAACTTGAACGGATTTATCGTAATCTTGCGGATCATATTTTGTTCCGACAACAGTAGCGATAATATGGAATTCACGGTTTGCTGCTTTGGCGTTAGCCAGTGCTTCTTCAATAGCTGGTTTCAATGCTGTAGCCATATCCGGGTGAGCACCATAACCAAGAACAACATCCAATAAAATAACGCCGGTTGTTTCATCAGCAACTGCTTCTTTAATTTTCTTCACACGAACATCTGGATCGATCATTGGGTGAGGTTTACCTTGGGTATACATATCGTCTCCCAAATCCATCACTTCGAAACCATTCGCATTTAAAATATAACCTTCAGATTTTTCAGTTTTACCTAACTGTAGCGTTTCTGAAATCAACATCGCTGCTTCGTTAGCCAATGTTCCGCCTGAGTATAAACCTTTAACGGTTGTTCCCTCTGGCAATGTATCCGTTACTTTATTCGCCAATGGCTCTAAGTATTGTTTTTTCACTTCGTTTCCATTAGCCAAATCGATTGCAATTTGTGCTGTTTCTTCTAATGTATGAGCTAAGTAAACAGAGCCCTCATGGTTTTCTGGATTTTCGCCAAGGAAAATAGCTACCACTGGTTTAGAAACGGCTTGCAATAATTCCATTACTTCATCCCGTACTTTTTTAGCAGGTGGCTTGGAGATTACTACGATAACTTCTGTTGGATCATGGTGCTCCAATCCGATGATTGCATCTTTCATCGTAATTCCGCCTACATCTTCGTGCAAGTCACGTCCACCTGTACCGATAGCATGAACAACTCCGCCACCTAAACGTTCGATAATAGTTGTCACTTCTTGAATACCTGTACCAGAAGCTCCTACAATACCGATGTTTCCTGGATTTACAACGTTTGTAAATGCCATCGGAATACTTGAGATAATTCCCGTTCCACAGTCAGGACCCATCAATAGAAGACCTTTTTCATGAGCTTTCTTTTTCAAACGAACTTCGTCTTCCAAAGACACGTTATCACTAAATGAGAATACGTGTAACCCACGATCTAAAGCCTTTTCAATTTCACTTGCAGCATAGATTCCTGGAATTGAGAAAAGTGCCATGTTTGCATCAGGTAAAACTTCCAGTGCATCATCCCAATTTTTTACCGATTTTGTACCACCAGATTCTTTCTTAACAGAAAGATCGTTTAAGAATTGTTCAGACTTTTCAAGAACGGTATCCACTACAGATTCATCCTCTGTTTCAACAACGATAACCATATCGTTCGGGGTTGCGCTTTCAACTTTATCTGTGTACAAGTTAGCTGTTTTGAAAATATCTTTATTAGCGTCGGTTCCCATCATCACCTGACTTTGGATAACGCCTTCAATTGCGCTTACTTCATTTGTAAGCAACATTAAGTTGATTGAATCTTGATATGAATTTGCTTTAATAACTGTATATAACATGTTGAACCTCCTTTTGATACTATCATTATAGATGAGTAATGGTTTCGCATACATTGCAAAAACAACTAAACTTACCCCCGCTTTTTATCCAATATGGACAAAAAGAGAATTTTAAGGCAAGATAGGTACTAGTTATTCATTGAAAAGGAGAAATTTAATGACATCGGTTAAGGAAATCATGAGTTATCGCAGTTTTGAAAAAGCAAAATTGATAACGGGCGAAATGGGTCTAGGCAACGAAGTAAATGGCGTCATGGTCATGGAAGCTCCGGATATCGAATCATGGGGTCGCGAGGGATTGATGATCCTCACCAGTTATTTCGCCATGGAAGATGTCTCCAGGGAAAGGATTGCCCTTTTCTTCGAGCATGCAAAAAAAATTGGCATCAGTGCAATCGTTGTGAAAATCGACCGGTTAGTGAACGAAATTCCCGAAGTTTTTATCGATTCTTGCGGGAAATATCAAATCCCCCTATTCCAAATAGATAAATCGACAACCTATGAAAAAATCATTACTGAGGTCTTGGAGACCATCATTAATCGCAATGCCTATGTCCTGCAAAACTTTTACGATGTCCACAAACAGTTTACGCGCTTGATGATGCGTCAACCCGAGATACCGGAAATTTTGCAAACGTTGAAGCAACTTCTTAAAAAACCTGTATCTCTGTTGGAGCTACCACGCAACCGCATGATTGGGACGGATTCTATATATGATGATTTTGAGATCCTGGACACAGAAGTCCAAAACGCCAAAAAACACCTGAACCTGTCCTTCACACAGAACACGGTCCGCTACGCGAGCGATCCCAATCATATTTACAAACAACTCGTCGTTCAAATACCTAACTTAAGTTATGAAAAATTCTACCTGATTATCCATGAACGAAACCAGAGCAGTGACGACGTTGATTTGATGGCCATCGAAAACGCCGTAACAGCCCTGCAGATTGAATTACTGACCCGTTATACCATCCGACAAAATAATCAGTCGCGATTGAATGAAATGGCATCAGATTTATTACACGGCCGCCTGAGCAAACAGGAGGATATCGATGATACCATTTTCCAATTGGGGCTTGACTACGCCAGAAAGTATCGCGTCATCTTGATCAATTTTGATTCCGAGGTTGAAAATACGCAGGAAGAAAATACACTGGCCGCCCGTTTCTCGGATGCGATTATCACGCATTCCCGGGTTGCTTTCCCGGACCGCGTCTATGTAACACGTAAAAACAAGGTCATTCTGATTGCTCCAAGCGATAAAGTTTCAATCGAAGAGACAAAACAAAAAATCAGGCTTGCAACGAAAGATTTGCTGAAACTGGAGATGTACAATCATTTCAACCTTTATACCACCATCAGCAACGACGTGACCTTATCCGAATTATCCATCGGTTACCGACAAGCAGTCGACGCTCAAAAAGTCCTGCAATTGACGGGTAGCCAACAAGTTGTTTCCTCCTATCAAGATATGGGTATTTATCAAATATTTGTCGAGACGGGTAACTTTGACTCTTTGCAACGCTTCATTCCTGAAAATATATTTCGGTTGCAAAAAGAAAATCCGGAACTGCTGAAAACGTTACATACATTTATTGATCTGAACCAAAACTATACAGAAACTGCTCAAAGATTATATATCCACCCCAAAACGGTTCGTTATCGTATCGACCGTTTGAAGGAGGTCTACCACATCGACCTGGGAAGTCCCGAAGAAATATTACGCTATAGCATAGGATTCCGCTTGTTAAATTTTATTGGAGATGACAGACATGATGCCCACTTACGAAACATACATAATTGATACAATAGAAAACACGGATTTGCATCTTTATCTTTACCGAAGCTCTTTGTCCGAAACGAAAGGTAACGTGCTTTACTTGCACGGCGGCGGCCTCGTTTATGGTTCCGCCCGCGATATGCCAGCTAGTTATATCGAACAAATTACCGCTGCCGGCTATAACTTCCTGGCCCTTGAATATCCGCTCGCTCCCGAAGTCAAGTTGGATACAATCTTTACCTCTGTCAAATCAGGAATACACTGGTTTGCAGCCAATGCCACAATCAAATTGGGATTGGACCATTCAGACTACATCCTCTTCGGTCGGTCAGCCGGTGCATACTTGGCGGTAAATGCCGCTTTGAGGACGGATCAAAAACCGCAAGCCTTGTGGTTATTCTACGGGTACCACACCTTACGGGAAGCCACATTTCAGGTCCCAAGTCGACATTACCTCCAGTTTCCGCGAGTGGATGAACGCCTAGTCAAGCAACTCATCAAGTCGCACCCACTTGCTGACGGTCCCAAAGAAACACGTTATGCACTTTACATCCATTACCGCCAAACCGGAAAATGGATTGCCGACCTTGTCCCTGCTGGCAACAAGCCGATTACTTATTCACTGACGAAAGCAGACCTCGAGACCTTGCCGCCCACTTTCTTGGCTGCCAGCACAAATGACCCGGACGTTCCTTATCGCCTCTCTAAAACGATGGCCGCTGCCATCCCAGATGCGCTACTGGAGACGATTGAATCCGACGAACACGACTTCGATCGCACGACAACCGAAACCATCGGAAAAGCGGTCTATGCCAAAGCTTTGAGTTGGTTGGCGGAACGTCTCTAATATGACAATAAATAGGCTATCTCATTTTTCTTGAGATAGCCTATTTTCGTATTATTTAGGCCATTCCACTCGCAATGACTTATCCAGTTCAACCGTCACTTTTCCACGCTTCAAGACCAAAAGACGATCGGGGATGTCGATAACTGCTTCTTGATAGCGGGTCGAATCCAACAATACCAACGTTGCTGCTTTCCCTTCTTCGATACCGTAATCATCAAATTTCAACGCTTTCGCTGGACCAGTGGTAATCATTGGCAATACAGTATGCAAATCATCCGCTCCGCCTAAATGTCCCACCGGAACTGCCAGCATGGCCACTTGCATCAAGTCGCCATTACCATATGGCGTGAAAGGATTCCGGATATTGTTGGTTGCCAGGACGACATTCACCCCGCCATCCCGTAACTTGCGAATCGGCGTTACTGCACGACGAACATTGTATTCGTCATGGCGTCCGCCCAAATGAAGGTCCGTCATCGGCAAGCTCATGACATTAATCTGCGCTTTCGCCATCAACTCTATCACCGCTTGCAATTCAGCATCCGGCATCGCGCCCAAACTGGTTAAGTGTCCGACTGACACACGTCCAATATACCCTTCGTCAATAGCACGTTGCGCCACCATTTCAATTGTTTGACCATCATAGTCATCCTTGAAATCTTGGTGCAAGTCGATATCCTTGTCATATTTCTTGGCGATTTCAAATACAATATCCAAATGTTCCTTGGCATCGGTATCGTTATAAGGAATTCCACCAACGACATCGGCGCCCATGTCCATAGCCTTATACATTAACTCTTCCGTCCCGGGGGATTTGATGATTCCTTCTTGCGGGAAAGCAACGACCTGCATGTCCACAAACTCTTTATATTTTTCTTTTAGTTCCATGATGACTTCAAAGCCGTGGAAACCACCTACCGGATCAAATTCCGCATGCGTCCGGATATGGGTTGTCCCCCGCTTAATGATCATCTGTAAAGCTTGCTCCGCACGCTCTTGTACATCTTCGCGCGTGAAAGTCGATTTCAATTCGGCCGTCACTTTCAACGCTTCCTGCAGGGTACCTGACTTATTCGGAAGACGGTCCGCTATCAAAGCCTTATCGAGGTGAATATGCGACTCGACCAACCCCGGAATGACGACCCGACCTTCGCCATCGATAACACGACTGGCTTCTACTTCCAGTTTTTTTCCTATTTTTTCAAAGACACCATTTTTAACTGCGATATCAACCAACTCATTCGATTCATCCAGGATGACATTTTTGATTAAAATATCCATTTTAGCACTCCTTTTTTATAGCATGACTAAACCGATAACAACGAGTATAACCAATGAACCCAAGATATATTTGGTGTTACCTTTAACAACTTGCAGGATGGGGATATCAAATCCTGAAGATTGGGCTTGCATCGTGATATTAACGAAACTCATCTGACTTCCCAAACCAACACCCATCGTAATCAACCCGATAGCCAATAGCGGCAAATCAAGTGAAATCGCAATCGGCAAAATCAAGGAAAGAATAGTCGCGACATACGCCCCTGCCGGAACCCCGATTGCATAACCAGCAATAATCAAAGCAGGAACCAATATCGTTGCCGGTGCTGACTTAGCCACATCGACGATAGCAGTGAACGCACCCGTCTCACCAATAATATTGATGAAAGTGATGAAGATACCCACTTGGAATAAACGGGTCAAGATGTATTGTGAGCCGTCAACCAAGGCTGTCGAGGATTCCTTGACATTAAAGTTTGTACAAAGGGCAATCAAACCTATCGTGATTACCAGATACATTAACGGTCCTAAAATCGGCATTCCTACCGCTTGGTTTATATAGGGCCCCACGATAACCGCAAACAGTAAAAAGATGGCCGGAATTGTGTTAATGAACAGTTCTCTGTTCGATTTAGCCTTGATTTCCTCGGACTCTTCACCAACGAAGGCTGCGCCTCGCATCTTGGTTCCTATAAAACCAATCAAAATCGCGATGGCTGTGAACAACATCCAATAAGGCCGCATCGTCACCACATAATCACCCACATTAGCGCCGCTCAACTGGGACACAATACTCGTTTCCAGGGAGGCAGGAGAAGTGGTGAAGGAAACCGCAGCTGCCAAACACATAGCGGCAATCAATTCCGGGACAGCACCCACGGCGGCGAACGCTAACGGAGCCAACACCATGGCTGTTCCGCCCCCGATACCGGACATATAGGTTGCAGCCGCCATCAAGAGCACAATGAAGGCAGCGAAATATTCCACCCTTCCGCCAATACCGCGACGTACAAGCGCGAGTGCAGATGCATAACCACCTGATTTAAATACGGCCGTGGCAATGGCGGAGTTGATAATCGGAACCGTTATCGAAAGCATGGCAGGAATCGATGACAGCAACAGTTCATTAGCACGGGTAAGGGAGATACCCCCAATAACCATCGCCAATATCCCGCCTGCCAAGCCGGCAACCAACATATCGACTTTTAAGAATAAAAGCACCAATATTACAATGATTGGTATGACACTAATAAGGGCCATAATCCCCTCAGGTGCGGGAATCGTAGTGATATCCTGACCGGAAGCGAAGGTGACTGTCGGCAATAGAAAAGCGGTTGCTAGCATCCCCAACAAAATAATGACAATACGTTTCATGATTATTCCTTCTTTCCTTGGTAGTCTAAAAAAAACGGTTACCTCTTCAAGAGCAATGCCTCCTGACCACGCTCGCCCTTATTGTAATTAAAAATGTATGCGCATACAACTCATATGATGGCTAAGTATCTGTTGTTTTTTTATCCCGCATAGATAAAAAAAAAGCCGAGAATCGCTCTCGGCCTGTCATACTATAAGTTATCTTTTCTTTCCTGAACTTTATTAAGCACATAGAATAGTGTCGCTCCGACAACGATAATCAAGACTGATAAATAAAAGGCATAAACTTTCGATCCCGTTGCATCAGAAATGACTCCCGTTAAGGATGGCACGATGACGGATGCGGTCATCCCGAAGAAGTTGAAGAAGCCAAGTGTTGTACCCAATCCCGTTTTCGGAACATTTTCCACTAACCAGGATAAAATAATCGGTTCAACTGCCAATTTCCCAAAGAATCCATATGCAATCAAGCCAGTCATCATCATGCCTGCATTCGGTGCGATGACTGCTAACAACATCATTGCACCTGCAACAAATTCAAGGAACATGATCAAGGCAATTTTTTTATGGTAGAACTTGTCGGCAATCCGACTGAAAATCAAAGCACCCGGAATGGCAGCGAAGAATACTAAAGATGTGGCTACCCCGATGGATGCCCCTTCAAAACCGCGTTCTGTCGCCAAGAAGTTCGGCAGCCATGTATCCGTCAAGTAATAAGCATAACATGTTGCGAAATAAAGAATATAAGCACCAATCATGCGCGGTTTAAATAAATGAGAGCCTTTGCTTCCGCTTGGCGTTTGCGCAACTGTTGCAATTTCTACTTCTTCCTCTTCTTCTACTTCGTTACCTTTGATGAAACGCATGAAGATGAAAATCATGATGACAATCAAAGCAAGTGCGAAGAACATCATACTTTGCCATGGGAAACCCAATTGCGCTACGAAGTAACTGGAGGAAACCATTCCTAAACCACTACCTACAGCCGTCCCGCTATTAACAATAGCTGTCGACAAACTTTTTCTTGAACTTGGGACATGTTTCCCGGTCAAGGAGTAAGCAACCCCATAATAGGTCCCACAACCAACACCAGCCAATACACTACCGACATACACTACCGTGATGCTGCCTGCTAACGCTACAATCAACGTTCCGAGACCGAATAAGATGAAGCCAGGAATCAAGACGATTTTTTGTCCGAACTTATCAACTAAAATCCCTGACGGTATCTGCATCAACACATAACCCAGGAAATACAAACTTGAAATTGAACCGATTTGCGAATCTGAAATACCCCCGAAGTATTCACTGATTTGAGGATAAATAGGTGCAAGAGCGGTCCGATATACCCAAATGGCTATCCATCCTGCGGTCAGGACATAAATGATTGTTTTCCAATAAGGATGTCCTGCATTTTTATTTACTTTATTTGTAGCCTCCAACTTCCATTCTCCTTTACCGAATAAAATAACGCTTCCTTTTTTCATTATATAGCATAAGGAAGGTGAATGCTTTATGCTATTTGCACATTTAAAATGCCAATTTGTTCATTTTGTTCCTAAAACAAAAAAGAAGGAGGACAGGCCTCATGCCCGATCCTCTCTCCCCTCTAAGCTTTATTTATTTGTTAAAAGGAATTCACCGTTATGTGTATCAGCCACGCCGTCTTCCAAGCTGTAAACAGTTTCCCCGCGTAAAATAGTCCGTGCAACTTGTGCACCAATTTCACGTCCGATGTATGGACTGATTTTGTTTCTGTATTCCAAATCTTCCGCTTTCAACGTGTAAGCTGAGTCTGGCTTGATGAAGACAAAGTCTGCATCCTTACCAACGGCGATGTGACCTTTACCTTCAATAGCAAAACGATCTGCAGGATTTCCAGCAATCACTTTCGCAAATTGTGTCAAGGACATGCCACGTTTTTGAACACCTTCGTCAAACAAAACATCTACGTTGTTTTGTACGCCGGAAATTCCGCCCCATGCTTCGAAAGCATTTTCTTTGTCTTTCAAGTCTGGTGTACATGGTGAGTGGTCGGAAGTCACGAAGTCGATTTCACCTGCCAATAATTTTTCCCACATACCGTTTTGGTTTTCTTTATCACGGATTGGTGGTGAACATTTCACAACCGGTCCGATTGCATCCAATTCATCTGTTTCAAAGTATAGGTAGTGCGTACAAGTTTCACACGTTACGTCAACACCTTCATTACGTGCTTTCGTTACTTCTTCAACACCTTCAGGACAAGCAACATGACAAATATGGATACGGCAGCCTGTTTCTTTAGCGAACAAGATGGCACGTCTGATTGGTTCAACTTCTGTAAATACCGGACGGGTTTCAACATAAGCTTTCAAAGTTGTTTCGCCGTTCTTGTAAGCAATTTCACCTAAACGGTCTGTAATTGCAGCATTTTCAGCATGGATTGCCAATACTTTACCAGTTTTAGCAATTTGTTTCATACCTTCGTATAATGCATAGTCATCGACGTTCTCGAAGTCGCCATCGATGGTGCGGTCGCCACATGTTGCCATGAAGGCTTTATAAGCGTGAACCCCACCTTCATCCAACTCTTGGATGCCGCCGCCCAAATTGAAAGGAACAAGGCCCCCGAAAGAAGCAACGTCAGCAGTCAATTTATTTTCTCCAGCAGCGAATTTCACTTCCAAAGATTCTTTACCAACTGTAGCTGGAACTTGGTTCAATGGCATTTCCATGAAGGAAGTTACCCCACCTTTAGCACATGCTCTTGTACCGGTTTCGTAACCTTCCCAGCCGTCACGGTAACCGCCACCTGGCTCAGTGATATGCACGTGGGCGTCCACCATACCTGGGCTGACAATCAATCCTTTTGCATCGATTGTTTCTGTTGCTTCGCCCAAATCGGAACCAATTTCAACAATTTTGCCGTCTTTTACCGCTACGTCTGTTTCAACTTCACCGTTGTCTAGGATAACCAAGCCATTTTTAATGATTAAATCAAAAGCCATTTAAATTCCTCCTATTTTATAATTCTAAATTAATTTATTTCCAGAACCAAGAATGATTAAGCAGCCGCTTTACCTTTTTTCAAGACGTAATAGAGTCCGAAAGCCAAGCCCGCACCTATCAACCAAGATAGGTTGGAGATGAATTGTAGCGCCGGGAAGAATTGGCCACTGATGGATACTAATAAAGCAACGATTGTCGCAATATACCCCTCTTTGTTCACGCCCCGGTAAGGATTACTTGGATCAGTTTTTTGTTTATCAAAGTACAAGGCATCAAGATTGATATTTTGTTTCTTGATTAAGTAGAAATCAGCCAACATGACCCCCGCAACCGGTCCTAAAACACCACCGATAATATTCAAGAAAGCGAAAATACTGTCTGAGTTTTCCATCATTTTCCAAGGCATGATCAAGTAACTGATAACACCGGCAATCAGAACCCCGCGACGGTAGTTGATTTTCTTAGGGAACAATGCTGATAGCTGGTATCCTGCCGGAATGATGTTACCTGTTGCATTTGTGGAAATTGTTGTCATCAACAGAACCACCAATGCTAGTATGACAGCTGGCATGCTATCCCATCTGTCGATGATGTTCAAGACATTCCACTCTTGGATATTGTAGTAAATAGAGCCACCGATCAAAATCGATACGGATGAAACAGCAAAAATCAAGTAAGCAACCAATAAACTTGCCGTTTGACCAATTTTTTGGTCCTTAGTTGAAGTCGCATTTTGAGTGAAGTCGGAAACACTGGCACCAGGCGCAGCCCAAACAGCAATAACCGAGTTGATGATAATCAAGTAAACCAGTAGCGGTGGGTTTGATTGCACACCACTCAACTCATAGGTAAGAATATTTCCGATGCCGCCAGCAGCCCAAATCGCCCATACGGTCATCCCACCAAACACAACGTAAATCAACGGATTCAAGATAGCGGTAAATTTGTTCAAAACATTCCCGCCTCCGAAACCAATCATGACATTAATGGCCCAGAAGAATGTGAAGGCAAGCAGTCCCGGTAAACCAATTCCGAAGAAACTGAAGTCACCACCCAATTCCAAAAATCCTGGCCAGAATTTTCCTACTAAAATAAGTAAAGCCAATGATCCAGTATAGTTCTGCAAACCGAACCAAGCAATAGCAGCAATAATACCACGTAGGAATCCTGGGAGTTTGGCACCCAGTTCTCCATAAACGGAGCGCAAATGCATGGCAAATGGTATCCCATATTTTGAACCTGCCCTACCATTGATTACCATGAATGCGGCAACAGCCAAAGCACTTACGACAATCGCCAACATGACATTTAATGGTGATAATCCGAGAAACAAGAAACCACCAACTGCTGTATAGTTCGGCACATTATGAACGGACCCCATCCATAAAGTAAAATAGTTTTTCTTGTTCATATTTCTTTTATCTTCTGTTTTAGGCAACATATCATCGTTGTAGCCTCTGTCTTTGAAAACACTCGCTGTGTTTTCGCTTACAAAAACATCACCTTCAAATTGTTGCTCTGTTTGCGAATCTATTACCAACTTCTTCCCCCCTAAATATAGTGAACAAATTTGCGAAAGCGTTCTTATCCCGTTCGTTTCAGCGCTTTCACTTACAAACTTATTGTAACCAGAAATGTATACGGATACAATTGTAGGATTTGGCAGTATTGAAATACCGTTTGTTCAAAATTAACAATGACATTTGAGCAGATTGTTCAAATGGATTTTTTTCCTTGAAAAATAGGAGGGTGAGACAAAAGTCTCACCCTCCTTCCTGTATACGAATATCTGTATTCTAAACGTGCGACAAAAGGCAGCCCCGACGTCCACTTCACGAATAATGCTCAGATGGCCTGCGACCATCTTGCGCTTATTCGCTCCAGTGGTTCGGGGCTAACCGCCTTTTGTCCCACTCCCCTTCGTTAATTATTTGTGATATTCGGCCAAGGCAGCGGGTATTGCTTCACCCACATTGATTTTAGCCCCATGATAAACCAAAGCACCTTCTAGTGCACTTAGGACATGCAGGACATTGTCTTTGCGACTGCTGTAACCCATATTTCCGATACGCCAAATTTTACTTTTTAAGTCGCCGAAAGATGAAGCTATTTCCACACCGAAATCGTTCAACATGGTTTGTCTGATTGGTTCACCATCAGTCATGCCTTCAGGGAAGTAAACGGGTGTGACAGTTGGCATTTTCGTGCTTACATCACCGAATATTTTCAGTCCCATCGCTTTTACCCCTGCCTGGATGGCGCGATCATTCAACAGGTGGCGTTCAAAACTCGCTTCAAGACCACCTGCGAGCAAAATACGTAAACCTTCATGCAGGGCATAAATCATGCTCGTTGCCTCGGTATGGTGATTGATGCGTTCTGGCCCCCAGTAACGTTGCAATTGACTCAAGTCCAAATAGTTGCTGGAAATAAAGTTATCGTTTCGTTCATCATCGCCAAGTCCCAACTCTTTTTGGTAACGGGCATTCAATACTTCTTCAATGCGGTCGTTATAGGTAATCAAGGACAATCCCGAAGGGACACTGACACATTTTTGGGTCCCTGCAATTGCGATATCGATGTTCCATTTGTCCACTTCAATCTGGACTCCACCATAAGTCGCCACAGTATCCACAACAAAGAAAATTCCTTTTTCCCGACAATGTCTTCCGATTTCTTCCAACGGCTGCATTTGTCCGTTTGCGGTTTCACCATGAACCATGGTCACTATTTTTGGATTGACTTCATCAATTTTACGGATGATATCTTGCGGATCAAAGACACTTTCCCAATCCTTCTCCTGATAAGTGACATCCGCCTTTGCCCGTTCGCAAATTTCGCCTAGTAAATACGCAAAACGGCCATATGCCGGAATTAATACTCTATCCCCCGGCTCAATCAAGGCTATTAGAGCTGCTTCCAATCCCGAGCGGGAAGTTCCGTCAATTGCGAAAGCTTGCTTGTTTTTCGTTCCGAAAGGCATCTTGATCATTTCTTTTGTTTCATCCATTATTCTTAAAAAGGCCGGATCGAACTGCCCAAGTATCGGTGTCGCCATCGCCCTTAAAACCAATGGATAAACCTCAACTGGGCCTGGTGTCATTATGGTGCGTGGTGGTACTTGTAATTCATTATACAAATCGTTTCCCCTCTTTTCGACAATATCTCATGTTTCATTCTACATCTAGCCTAACGGCACAAGTATCCGCAAAACGGCTAAAAATGCTGATCGTTATGTTCAAAATGAACAAAAGAATCTGGTTAATCAGTCCTTTTTCGGTTACAATTGTTCTGAAGGAGTGAATATCGTGACTACATTAAAAGAACTTTTGCAAGTACCTCGTTTTTCTGATTTAAAATTATTGAACAGTGAGGCCAATCTGGATGTGGAAGTGACCTCTATTGAGATTACGGAAACACCAGACGTTGCTCTCTATATACCCAAAAATGTGTTGATTCTTTCAACCGGTATGATTTTTAAAGACAACCAGGAAGATTTGATTCCCTTCATAGATTCACTCATCCAAGCAAAAGCTGTCGGCCTCGGCATCAAACTGTCGCGCTTCTTAAATGAAATTGATGCGGATGTTCTCGCGTATGCCAACAAAAGAAACTTCGCCTTGATCGCCATCCCAGGGGTATCTCCTTTGGGATCGTTACTGCATCAAATCCAAAATTTCCTTTGGGATACCAAGGAAGAAGAAATAAATTACGCGATGGATATCCAGAAGACATTTTCGAGCCTCTTAATCGGGGATGCGAACTTGGCCCACTTTACTAATGAACTCGGAAAAATCATCAAGACACCGGTTTTGTTATTGGACCCGTTCTTCAAGCCCATAGCTCATTCAAAACATTTCCAACATTCGCGCTACTCCGAATCCCATCTTTCTAACGAAATATGGAGCCATTACCACCGGATTCAATTGGAAAAAGATAATTTCTTGATCAAATCGACAACAAACGAAGATGTTCACGTCGCAGTGTATCCGATAAAAGTCTTTACTTATTTCCCGCATTATTTGGTTATTGTCTCCCCAGAAAAAATACCTTTTCCAATTTCTTCGTTTGCGATTGAACAGGCAGCACTGGTGCTCTCTTTTGTCCTTTTCAAGAACAGAAAAGTAAAAGAATCCGAACAAAGTCTCCAAACCAGCATTTTGCAAAAATTTGTGGAAAACAATTCTGCAGCCTTGACCCAAGCCAATGCCAAACTGCTTGAGTTGGGAACACCTTTGCGTTTAATCGACAGCCGGCATAACCAAATCATTTTGATCCATCATGCCGATAATGAGGAGACGGGACCGAGACTTAAATATGATGAAGAGAAAAAACAACTGATTCTGCAATGGTTCAAGAATCGTTTAGCTGAAATTTTGGATCACGCTCCCATCATGTATCCTACTAACAATAATAATATCATCTTTTTACTTCAAACGAACCAAATTGGTACTGAAGAAAAGTTAAATAAAATGGCCGAGGAGTTGGAGTCCGTCTTCCCTATCAAAATCACCTTCTTCTTGGGTGGTGTTTACGAATCTTTGGAAAAAATCTCAGATTCCTTTATTGAAGCAGAAATTGCCCAATCCACTACAAAACAAATGAAGGAAGTCGCGCGTATGAATTATTTCCGGCCCCAAGGATTGAAGCAGCTTTTCACGCCGGACGACAAAGACGCCATCTATTACTTTGCCACCTCGGTCTTGAAGGACTTGGCTTATCCAACAGATGATTCTCAAATCGAGTTACAAAAAACATTAAAAAGCTACCTGGATAATCAATCCCAAATCACCAAAACGGCAGAAGTCCTTTTTATCCACCGCAATACGGTCAAATACCGGATCGAACGCTGTGAAGAAATACTGGGAAAAAAATTGAGTGACCCGACTGTGAGCCTGAATGTCCGGTTGGCTTTGGAATTGATACAAATAGAATAACCAAATAAGCAGGTTCCCAGATGCGGGAACCTGCTTATTTGGTTTATTCTTCTATTTTTTCGGCAAATGCATTCAAGCCGCCGTATTTATCGAAATGGATTGTGTCACTTTCCAGGTATTCATAAATGTTTTTTTCAACTGGAATACCTTCGGCCATGTAATTTTTATAGCGAATTTGTCCCAGCTCACCCGGAACATAAACTTGATCGAAGCCAACCGCAGGGCGGGTATTGTGCAATTCTTCAATGGTTTGCTCAATATTGGCTTTGAATCCTTCCAGTGAGGTGAAGCGTTTTGGATCGATTAAGATAAAGAGCTGACCCAAATCACGCCCTTCCTCCATTTTGTCATACATGGAAGAAACATGTTTCCCAAACGGCAAGCCCAAAAGGACACCGGAAAGGATATCAATCATCATCATTAAGCCATAACCCTTTGGACCGGCAATGGGCAAGAGTCCTGCCACTGCATGTGGATCGGTTGTCGCTACTCCGTTCTTATCCACCGCCCATGTATCTGGAATCGGATTATTTTTCGAGCGAGCATCCAAAATTTTCCCCCATGCCTGCACTGTAGTAGCCATATCAAAAATCAGAGGTATTTTTGCTTCGCGTGGAATCCCGAAAGCAATCGGATTGGTTCCATAATAAGTTTCCGCCCCACCGAATGGTACCACCATTGGGTCGGATTGACACATCGCAATGGCAAGTAAATCTTGTTGGGCCGCTTTTTCAACGTAATAGGAGAGCATGCCGCTGTGACTCATTTTGGAGACACCAACAACAGCCACACCAGATTCTTTGGCCAAGGAAATAGCTTCACCAAGTGCCAGGTTTGCAACATAATGACCTTGTCCGTTATCACCGTGGAAGATAGCGGAACTTGGACCGGTTTTTTCGAAACGGACTTTTGGTTCTATGGTGACTCCGCCTTTTACGATGCGTTCTGCATAGTAGTCAACGCGAACTGCCCCATGGGAGTGCACGCCATTGGCATCGGCATAAACCAAATGTTTCGCTACTTCTTCAGCCTGCTCTTCTTTCAAGCCTGCCTTTTGTAATTTCGTCTTCATTAAGTGATGCAGCTTCTCGGGCATCACTTTAACTATATTAGTCATTATTTTATCACCTGTCTAAATTAAATTTTTGGATCGCGGTTGCTGTCTTTGGAATAAACGTAAGCCAATGGTTCGTCGCGTCCAACTGCGTAAGCTGCTTGTTGCGAATAAGAGCCCATGAAGATATAATCGCCTTTTTCAACCGCCATCCAGTTGTTGTCCAGGTTGTACATACCTTGTCCGGAGATGATGTAAGCGCCATGCTCTTGGTAGTGGGTCTCGATATAGCCATGGCTCGCACCTGGTTCAAACGAAAGGATATGCATGTTCATGTCGAACCCTAAATCAGTGGTTGGCAACAAATCCCATAATAGGACATCTTTCATGCCTTCATATTCGATCGGTTCAATATCATTTTTATTGCCGACAACTTTATGTGGTTCAAAGCCTTCAAGTGGCTCATAACGGCGTTTATACAAAAATGCTTCTGTGTCTTCAGTTTGGCCGTTTTCCATGTACATTTTCACACCCGCCGGTAAATATACGTAGCCGCCTGCAGTCAGTTCATGGGTTTCTGTACCATCACTGACTTTCAATTTCCCTTCAATCACATAGATGAATGTTTGGACACCTTCTTCACCAAATCCACGTTTGTTTTGACCACCTTCGTGGAAAGTAATGATGTAATCAACGAAGGATGCTCCCAATTTAGGAGAACCCAAAATTGACATTGACACATTTTCAAAACCCGGAACAGAGTTACGGACAATTCCATCATGGGGAATCAAAGCAAAGTTACCATGTTTGATGACGGCACGAGACTCCAAAAGTCCATCTCTGTAGCCCGTTTTATTATTTTTGTATCCCATTTTAAACACTCACTCTTTCTTTAATATATTTTAATAAGCTAATTTATGAAGTGATTCCGCTAATGCTTTAACACCTTCCGTTAAATCCTCTAGCTTTGTTTCTTCAGCTGGATTATGGCTGATACCATTAATACTTGGTACGAAAATCATGGCGGTAGGATAGTGTGGTGCGATGATTTGTGAATCATGGCCTGCTCCACTGTGCATCACGCGGTACTTCATGCCTTGTTCTTTTACAACACTCTCAATTGTCGCAACGATTTTTTCATCCATTGGAACCGGCGCTTCATCCATCCAGCGGTTGATGTCAATGCCGATCTCCATGGCCGCTGCAGTATCTTTCATCAATGTTTCCAATTCCTCAGTGAATGATTTCAGCACTTCAGCGTCTGTATGGCGGCAATCGATTGAGAAAATTGTTTCACCCGGTACTACGTTGACAGTGTTTGGTTTCGGTTCAACACGACCAAATGTCAATACAAGTGGGTCGCCCATTTTTTTGGCACGGTCAATTGCTTCAGAAGCTATTTTACTGAAGCAATAAATGGTGTCTTTACGGTAGCCCATCGGTGTTGTACCCGCATGGTTTGATTCACCCTTAAGCGTAATCGTGTAGCGTCTTTGACCGGCAATATTATTGACTACCCCAATTTGGAGGTCCTGCATTTCCAAGACGTTTCCTTGTTCAATATGCACTTCCACAAAAGCCTTGATATCATCGCGGCGGACACGGTCTTCTTCTTGCTTGAAATCAAAACCGGATTCGCGCATGGCATCCACGAATTTCACGCCTTTTGCATCCGCAATCTCTTCAACTGCTTCACGGCTTTCTTCATTGACAAAGTTTTTGCTTCCCCAGAATACGGTTGGAAAACGACTACCTTCTTCTTCAGCCATAGAAATGACTTCCAAAGAACGCTTAGGTTGGCCATATTTCTCTAATAAATACTGAACTGCCAGATAACCTGCTGTAATGCCGTATTGGCCGTCCAATGTTCCACCGTTGACAACAGTATCGACATGGGATCCAGTCATGATGGTTTCGTTTGGTAATTCAGAACCTTCAATCCGGCCGTATAGGTTTCCGACTGCATCATATTTGACTGTCATACCAATTTCTTCCATTTTCATTTTTACTGCCTCTTGCGCTTTTACCCAAGATTCTGTATAGAGAAGACGCGTCATACCACCTGTTGGATCGCTTCCGATTCCCGCGAAGAATGCAATGTTCTCTTTAACTAATTTTGTTAAATCCATGATAATGCCTCCTAAGTATGCTTCGATATCTATCTTATATTGTAAGCGTTTCTTTCCTCTATTGCACTGACTCTAATGACAAATTATCTAATCACTTTGTTCAATTTAGATAAAAAAGATTGTGAAGTTAAGCACTATGTCCATCTGCTTTAGCAATACAAAAAAACGGTTCTTGGTTATCTGGTGTTGGCGAAGGAAATGCCCTTCGGCCTGCGTGTTTGCTTGTGTACTGCCGTGGGACCGCCCTGAGCCTGTAGTCTCCGGGCTTGCAAGCCTCAAAGGGACCGTAGACGCTGAAGCATCAACGCTCCCTACTTTCGCATTGCATCCTTGACACGGCCACAAGCAACCCCACCGTCCTTCGGGATTTCCGAGAAGAATACCTACCAACACCATAAATAATAGAACTAAAAAAACCAGGCGCAAGGTCCTGGTTTTTCTCATATTCATATTATTGTGCAATAAAGTTTCGAACCAAATTCGCAAATTCTTGTGACTTCTCGATTTGCGTCCAGTGTCCGCAACCGCCGAAGATGTGTAGTTCCGCGTTTGGCAATAGATGAATCAAGCGCTCTGAGTTCTCAACTGGAACAACTTTGTCTTCGCGACCGTGTACCAATAACGTTTTATGCGCAATTGTCTTGAAGGTTTCATCCGGGAATGACAAGTCGTCAACAGACGCTTGACGTGGATGCGGGAACATGGAGCTGAACGCTTCATGGAAGCCTTCTTCCATTGATGCTTCGTAGCGCATTTGAATCAAATCTTCAGAAGCGAATTTCTTGTTGAAAGTGAACAAGTCAATCAATTCTGCCATGTTTTCCTTTGTACCTTTGTAACCCCAAACTTGATCCAGGCCGTAAGGAATATCTCCTTCAGTACCCATAGCACCCATCGTGATGATTTTTTCAACACGGTCGGGAACTTCAAGCGCTGTCGAGAATGCCAATGAACCACCGAACGAGTTACCCACTAGAATAACTTTTTCAATATCCAATGCATCCAGGAAATCAATAATTTGTGTCGTCCATAAATCTTTTCCGTAGTTCACTTGGTCTCCGGTTGGTTTATCAGAGAAACCAAATCCAACCATATCCATCGCATACACATGCGCCACATCTTCCAATAATGGCAATACTAAACGCCAGTTAGCATAAGCTGAAACCCCTGGACCTGATCCATGGATGAACAATAGCGGTGTTCCGCCGTTCTTTTCGCCTACTTCTAAATAATTCGTTGTAAAGTTTCCTGTTTTTACACTTTTTCCTACTTCTGGTCTACTCATGTCTACATTCCTCCTCATTAATTAAAAGTCCGGGAAACAAAGCCCCGGACTTTCAGCATCAACAATTATCCTCTAATATGCTCAGCTTCTGGGCGTTTTTCTTCGATGGCTTCCTTGAATTTAGGTTCAAGTCTGCTTTGAATATTTCTTTCTTCTTTCAGTTTATTCTCTATTGGGTTGTAGTAGATGTTTGAAGCCTCATCTTCATCTTGAATTGCTGGTGTACCATAACGGAAGTAAGTACTTGGTAATTCCCCACCGTACCAGATAATAGCCAATTCAGTATCTTTCGCTTCCCATTCAACCGTTGGGAAATCTGGATCCAGGATTAGGTAGCCAGTATCTCCAAATAGTTCGATACGGTTTCCGCCTGGCTCGATGATATACATACAACGTGCTTGGGATACACCATGTTTCAGTGGACCCGCTTCGATTGGAATATTCCACTCTTTACATGCTTCAGATAGATCGTCCAAATGTTGCGGAGCGCCATACCAGAATGCCAAATGGTGAAGACGGCCATGTCCACCTAATGTATCTCCCATCAGTGCAACCTCATGAACAAGTGGTGAAACGGATAACCAAGTTGCAAAGTATGAACCATCTGGATTCTTAACGCCTTCACGAATTCGGAATCCTAATAAATCACGGTAGAACTCAGCATTAGCAGGTACAACTTCTGGATTAGTCATGAAGTTAACGTGGTCGATACGACGTACCGGAACACCATGTAATGGTTTACGTTGTGCACGGTTCAATAGTTGTGATTTTTTATCCTCTGGAGCAACATAGCGCTCAACATCCCAGAATAATTCCAAACGGTGACCATCTAAATCATCAAATTGGTAAGCACGGCCGTGACCATAACTCTCTTCGATCCATTCACCTTTAACGCCTGCTTCTTCCAATGCTGCAACACGACGCTCCAATGCTTGCGGAGAACTTGTACGGAAAGCCGTATGTTTCATCCCTGCATCTTCACCTTTAGTCAAAATCAAGGAATACACATATGTATCTTCATAAGCACGTAGGTAAATGGAGTCTCCCTCTTCATGGACAACAGTCATTCCCAAAATTTTTGTAAAGAATGCTTCTGATTCTTCCAATACCGGTGTGTACAATTCACAGTGAGCCAATTGATGCGTATCGAATAATAATTCTTTGTAAGTTTCAGTCATGATTAATTCTCTCCCTTGTTGTTTGTTTTTTTAGTTTTTAGGAATCGCTTACAATTCTTGCATAATTTAACCTTGCTTCAAAACCTTGTATTGGATGATCACATGCTGCTTTTCCAATGCGATAAGTCGTCCCCCTCTACGCTGGATTGTTTTTAATTTTTTATGCCATAATGAAGGATACTTCTCCCAAGCCATCGATTTTAACGGAGACAAAGTCGCCACGTTCAATCCGGACTGCTTCTGTCATACCGCCAGTCAAAATCGGTTGACCAGCTGGAACTTTTTCGCCTTTTAGAGCGAGCATATTCGCCAATCGTGCCACAGCGTTAGCCGGGTGACCCAGCACTGCTGCCCCTGTTCCGAGGGCTTTCACTTCACCATTGATGGTGAGGACGGCACCTAAGGCATCCAGTTCCAGATTTTCAGGAGTTTTGATCGTTGTTCCCATTACCAGACCTGCGGCGGATGTATTGTCCGCAACTACGTCCGGGAGGGTGAAATTAAAGTTTTCGTAGCGACTGTCGATAATTTCGATAGCCGGGAAAACAAAGGCTGTATTCGCCAAGACTTGGGCTCTGGTAATACCGGGGCCTTGTAAGTCCTGTTTCAGGATAAAACCGATTTCCGGTTCAACCTTTGGATGAATAAAGCGGTCGATCATGACTGTCGACCCATGGTTTTCTACCATATAATCAAAGGTATAACCGTATATGGGGTCCGTCACATTCATTTGCTTCATTTTTGCATCACTGGTCAATCCCATTTTCGGACCCAGAATTTTATGTCCCTCCGCCAATTTCTGGCGGATGATTTCTTCTTGAATCAGATAGCCTTCTTCCAGGGTCAGGTCCGGGGCTTGATCGGCACTTGGTCGCAAAACTTCCGTGCGCTTTTTTTCTGCCCCGTGTAGAAAATCAGCCAAAGCTTTAATTCTATCTGTTCCCATGGTGTCCTCCTATACTGTCACTTTTTCCTTTTCTTCGGCCATCTTGGCGGCCATATCGTAAATCATGTCTTCTTGACCACCGACTACTTTTATTTCGCCTAGTTTAATCAAGATGTCACGTGGTTCTAAATTGAATTGACGTGCTGCACGCTGCGCATGCAACAGGAATGCGGAGTAAACACCGGCATAGCCTAATGTCAAACTATCACGCGTAATTTCCTGCGGTTTCGGTAATAACGGTGCTACAATATCTTCCGCAGCATCCATAATCTTGTACAAATCAACACCTGTTTCGATGCCCATTTTTTCAAGAACCGCAATCAATACTTCTGTTTGTGTGTTACCAGCCCCGCCACCCAATGCACGAATACTACCATCGATATACGTTGCGCCGGCTTCAATCGCTACTAATGAGTTCCCAACCGCCAGTCCCAAGTTATTATGGGCATGGAAGCCAATTGGAATCGAAAGGTTTTCCTTAAGAGCTGCCACACGTTCACGTACTTGATCCGGTACCATCGCACCTGCAGAGTCCGTCACGTAAACAACATCCGCTCCGTAACTTTCCATCAACTTCGCTTGTTCAACAATCACTTCAGGTGGAGCCATGTGTGCCATCATCAAGAATCCGACGACTTCCAGCCCCATGCTTTTCGCAACTTCAATATGTTCCCGGGAAACATCCGCTTCCGTTACGTGTGTCGCCACCCGTACCATTTTCGCTCCTGCCTCCACCGCTTCTTTCAAATCCTCTACTGTCCCAACACCCGGTAACAAAAGAACACTGATTTTCGAAAAATCGGCTACCTCTGCTGCCGCGCGGATTAAATCGATATCGCGAACTTTCGACATTCCGAACTGTAAGGATGATCCACCCAGTCCATCGCCATGCGTCACTTCGATATAAGGAACTTTTGCATCGTTCAATGCTTTTGTAACGTCAACTACCTGCTCAACTGTGTACTGATGGGCCACCGCATGACTTCCGTCACGCAAAGCCACTTCTGTAACAATCACATCTGGTTTTCTTGTCAATTTATCCACCCCCTCACACCAATACTTTTACTCTGGCAAATTCTTCTGCAACACGAACTGCAGATGCAGTCATGATATCCAGGTTTCCGGAATATTTAGGCAAGAAATCGCCCGCACCTTCAACCTCGACGAAAACGGTTACTTTATTGTTATCAAAAATTGGTTTCGAACGAATGCGATAACCAGGTACGTATTGTTGTACTTCCGCAACCCGTTTGTTGATTGCTTCAGTGATGACTTCTTCGTTCAGCGCATCTTCTTCAACTAATACGAAGACGGTGTCACGCATCAAGATTGGCGGATCTGCTGGATTCAGGACAATGATTGCTTTACCTTTTTTAGCTCCGCCCAAATCTTCAATCGCTTTTGACGTTGTTTCGGTAAATTCGTCAATGTTTGCCCGTGTTCCTGGTCCAGCACTTTTACTGGAAATCGTAGCAACGATTTCAGCATATTCAACCGGTGCCACTTCGTTGATCGCTTGAATAATCGGCGTTGTCGCTTGGCCACCACACGTTACCATGTTTACGTTTCTGGCATCCAAGTGTTCTTTCAAGTTAACTGTAGGCGATACGAAAGGCCCGATTGCCGCTGGGGTTAAGTCAATCATGAGGACGCCATGTTTTTCTGCAACCTTGTCATTGTACTCATGAGCTTTTGCTGAAGTAGCATCGAAGAGGATGTCTAGTTCCCCTGATTTCTCAGCCCACTCATCAATTCCTCCTGCATAAACGTCAAGACCCAATTCTTTCGCTTGAACCATTCCACGCGATTTTGCATCAATCCCGATCATTGCGACCGGTTCAATCAAATCCGATTTGAACAGTTTCATCATCAAGTCGGAGCCGATATTTCCGGAACCGATAATGCCTGCTTTTAATTTATTCGTCACGATGTATCCTCCTTCTATCTTCTACTTTTCAAAATGCACACTTACTTCACCTAAATCCGAGAACTTAGCCTGGAAATAGTCACCTGGTTCAGCCACTACCATCGCAGATAATGCTCCGGATAAAATCACTTCGCCTGGTTTCAAGGTAATGTCATACTGGCTCAACTTATTGGCCAGCCATGCAACACAGATTGCTGGATCTCCCAAGGTCGCTGTTCCGACTCCCGTGTTTTCCAAATGGCCGTTTTTATAAAGATTCATGCCAACCATTTTCAAATCGACATCCGTTATTTTGACTGGTTTGCCACCCAGGACATAAAGCCCACTGGAAGCATTGTCCGCTACCGTATCCGCCAAGGTGATTTTCCAGTCTGCCACGCGGCTGTCAACAATTTCCAGAGCCGGTAAAACATAATCCGTAGCTTGGAGAACCTCCATTGGGGTAACGTTTGGTCCTTTCAGTTCATCTTTCAGGATAAAAGCAATCTCACCTTCAACCTTCGCTTGCAGCAACGCTGACCTTGGAACCGTTCCACCGTTTTCGATTACCATGTTATCCAGCAGATGACCGTAATCCGGTTCGTCCACGCCAAGCGCTTGTTGAACAGCTACTGAAGTTAGGCCAATTTTCTTACCGGTGATTTTTGCTCCGTTTTTAACTTCGCGGTCAATCGTCTCCAGTTGCACATGGTATGCTTCATCAATTGTAATATCAGGTTTGATGGAAATTATTGGTTGGACCCCTGTACCTTTTTCATGGGCACTTGCAAGATGATCCGCTAAATCTTTGATATCCATTTGGCTTTCCCCCTACAACTTTATCGTGATGTTGGATAAATATTATTCGTTTATTTCTTAACTGACTTTATTGTAAGGGTTTTCTTTTTTAAAAAACAGGGTGTTGTTCCGCTATATGCAACAAAAACGAAAGATTTAAACTTTTTTGATAAAAATCGTGTATACTGATATTAAATGAAGAAAACGGTTACACGATTAGGGGGATGACTATGGAAAAAGTAGCCAAGCGTAGCGATACTTTAAGCTCTGTTCGAAATGCCGCGCGTATATTAAATAGTTTCACCGCCGATAATCCGACACAACGAGTGAGTGATATTGCTCTGGACTTGGATTTAGGCAAAAGTACGGTGAGCCGTCTGTTGGCCACCTTAGCAGAAGAAGGTTTGGTGACGAAAGATCCAGAAACACAAGAATACCATCTGGGTTCAAACGTTTTGACAATGGCCGGCGTCCTTATTAACAATATGGATATCCATAAAGAAGCCGCACCTGTTTTGAACCAGGTTGTCCAACAAACAGGCGAAACCGCCCATCTTGCTATCATGGATGGACTCGATACGATTTATATCCATAAAGAAGAAGCGACCCACCCAACCCGGATCAAAACCCATCTCGGTAGACGCAACCCTTCCTATTGTACGAGCTCCGGAAAAGTCTTGATGGCTTTCAGCGATCCGGAATTAACCGAAAGAATTATCGCCAAGGGATTAACCCCTTATACTGAAAAAACAATCATCAACGCCGAGCAATTGCGGACCGTGTTGGCCAACATCAAAAATAACGGTTATGCGACTGCCCGCGAAGAATTCACCAAAGGCACGATTTCCATCGCGGCTCCAATATTTGACTATACCGGGAAAGTTGTCGCTGCACTGTCGGTTGTCGGATCCGCCAAACGAATGAAGCCATACAAACGCACCGAATTCGCGGCTATCGTCAAAAATGCGGCAGCCGACGCCTCCGAAAGACTCGGTTATGACCAACGCTACTTATAAACGCAATAAACCAGGAAGGGATCAGCCCTTCCTGGTTTATTTGTTGCTATTTGTGCACTGTTTCTACTTACGCTCACTCAATACGCCATCTTTCATGACGTAAACCTTGTCACAATATGAAATCAGGCGTTCATCATGCGTAACCATGATCGTGGCTTTTTGCTTATCCTTCGTTTCCCGAGCCAGAATCTCCACCACTTCAAAAGCTTTTTCCGTATCCAAACTCGCAGTGGGCTCATCCGCCAAAATCACCGCGGGATCATGATACAACGCTCGCGCAATCGCAACTCGTTGGCGCTGCCCACCCGACAAATCACTCGGATACTTCCCAGCCAGCTCCTGAATATCCAAACTCTTCAACAATTCCTCAATCTTCTCACGATCCAGCTTCGAACGATTCACTTTATTAACCAAGCGTAACTGGTTTTTAACTGTCAAAAAAGGAACCAAATTCGAAGCCTGTAAAATAAAACCAATCTCCTCAAACCGCAGCTTACTGCGCTCCTTGTCACTGACCTCACTAAACGCTTTTTCCTGAATCTCAACCTTACCCGTCGTAGGAGTCTGCAAGCCACCAAGTATTGTCAAGAGCGTACTCTTACCTGAGCCACTCGGTCCGATAATCGCCACGAATTCACCCGCCGATACCGAAAAATCAGTTGCCTTCAGTGCTTCGATTTCGTTACCACCATCATTAAATTTTTTCGAAACATCCACCGCTTCAATTAATTTCATAAGTGCCCCCTAACCGATCGCTTCCAGCGGATCTATTTTGACAATCGCACGTACCGAGAAGAATGCCCCCAGTACCGCAAACAATACCAATAGCACCGTTATCGCCGCCAAGAAAAGTACATTTGTCGAGTACGGGACCGCGGTTGGCAATACCAACGATGTTCCAACTGTTAAAAGTAAACCAATGCTGACACCGACCGCCGCTAATATAAACGTCTGTGCAACGACCGACTTAGCGATATACCCAGTCGAAATCCCCTGTGCTTTCATTACACCAAACATACTGGACTTTTGCACCGTCAGCACATACATGAAAATACCAATCACAACTGCCGCAATGACAATCAAAAACCCGATCATTAAGCCAAACGTTAACACTTGCGCCATATAGCCAGGAATCTCTTCAATATATTCCTTAATCGAATAAAAGCGCAGATCATCATTTTCCAAATCGAATTCAGACAGCGCATCGTCCCTAACGACCAGTGCACTAATGCGTCCTTCCTCAGAATCATCCACCTGACCAAAGCGCACATCTTGATACGTATTCACGGTTGTATATAAAACAGGTGCGACATTAAATTTTGCATTTTCCGTGAATCCGACTACTTCAACTTCCAAGTCCGAGCCAGCCATCTTGAGCGTGTCGCCCAAACCAATACCGAACTCTTCCTGCAAACTAATATCCGCTACGACCTGATAATCCTCTTCAAACGCTCCCCCTTCAATAACCTCCGGCATGATGAATTGCTCTTTTTCAATCCCGAAGAACGTCACGTTTATTTTGGCATCCTCACCAGTCTCGCCTTCTTTACGAACCACACTTGCTGTCTGTCCCAAAACAGCGACCTCATCTGCATCCACATCGTCCGCCAAGCTTCGTGGCATCATGGACATATTTATATTAGCATTCGATTCGTCTGTCAAAACGATTCCCGAAGCATCCCATTTATCAACACTTGTCCGGTTGTCCATCGCCAGCCCATAAGCCAACCCCACCAAGAAGAACACCAGATAAGAAACCAAAGTCATAACCCCGATAATCAAGGCAAAACGCAATTTCGCATGCTTAATCTCATTCCAAGCCAAAAACATCCAATCACCCCTCCTGTATTAACTTCCATTTATTTTATCAAACGATAATAAAATCCAATAACGACAAGCCTCTCTTCCCGACAAAAGACACCATATTGTATAAAAAAAAGTATGACCCTCTTAAAAAGGATCATACCTATCTGATAGTTTCACTCACAAAACGCCTGATAATAATCTTTCTTCCATGTATGCTTGCAGTTCATCCCGGGTTGGTAAACCTTCGTTATCACCAATATTTTGCACTTGCAATGAACCAATTGCATTAGCACGTTTTGCTGCTTCTTCTAGCGGCAATCCGTCTAAATAACCCGAAATGATTCCAACCGCAAAACCATCTCCTGCGCCTACTGTATCAATAACTTTTTCTACTTTGTAACCTGCAACTACTTGCATCGATTTATTAACTTCTTGAACCAGCGCGCCATGGCTACCATTTTTGATAACGACTACTTTAACACCTAGTTGATGATAAAAGGCAGCAATTTCCTCAGGATGACTTTTACCAGTAAGGATTTTCCCTTCAGAAATTCCTGGTAAAATGACATCTGCAAAGCTAGCCAATTCATTCAAAACCTGGACCATCGTTCCCTCGTCTTCCCATAGTGAAGGACGCAGATTAGGATCAAAGGTAATTAAGCATTGATGTGCCTTCGCTTTCTCAGCAAGGTAGAACATTGCCTCACGGGTAGAATGACTGATAGCCGGTGGAATCCCTGTCATGTGGAAAACTTCCACTTTAGTGAAATCAATGGCATCCACCTCAGCCTTCGTCAACGTGGAGAATGCACTCCCTTTACGATAGTAGGCAACATCTGGATCACAATCTTTTACTTTATTTTTAATTTGGAGACCTGTCTTGTAAAGCTCATCAAATAAAATATATTCTGTCCCGATTTTTTCTTGTTCCAAACATTCAGAAATGTACTGGCCAAATGGATCATTACCCAACTTGGAAACATAATTAACCGGTAATCCCAAACGGGCCAATCCAATCCCGACATTCACTTCCGCTCCAGCAATTCCTTTGGTGAAGCGCGTGATTTCTTTTAAATCGCCGTAATCTTCGGCGATGAACAATCCCATAGGTTCGCCTACCAACAATACTTCTTTCACATTTCCGCCTCCTCTCTTATATTAATCAAACATGCAATTGAGTCGCTGCTTCATTTGATATTCGGTCACGCTCACTCACTAATAGACAAATATTATCCAATAAAAGATGAACCGCTTGATCGAATAACGACCCAAGCAACTGAATCGATTTCCGGTTCTCTTGGTCGCCTCTGACAGTGGCATCTAATTTAATAATATGGTCAGCCACCATCCCTAGGGATGATTGTTCATTATTGGTCACTGTAACAATTTCCGCTCCCACTTTTTGCGCTTTTTCAGCGTTCAATAATACCGAACCTGTATTTCCCGATCCCGAGATACAGAACAACACATCACCATCCCGGAAACTCGGTGTATTTGTTTCACCCATTACATAAACTTCGAATCCCAAATGCATCAAGCGCATGGCAAAACATTTCCCAACGTATCCTGAACGCCCTTCTCCATCCACAAAAATGCGACCGTCTTTTTGGATAAGGTCCACTGTCTTCTCGATTGACACGCGGTCCACTTTTTCCAATACCGTTCCGACTTCCTCAACAATTTGCATCAAGTAATCACTCATTTATTCACCGACTCCCAAAATTGTTTTGCACTCTTTCTTATATCCTCGCTCTTAGTAATGCTGCTACCGACAATGACAGTAGCAATTCCAGCTTGTTTTAATAACGGTAAATCTTCCAACGTGACGCCGCCAGCAACTGCAATACAGTTAGTGAATTTATGTTTTTCAAAAAAAGATTGTAGATAGCTTTGCAGATTACCCGCTTTGTCTTTGGCCAAGTGAAGGCCGATAATCGCATCATCGAATTCCTGTAATTGAACCATCTTGTCATCATTAATTTCCAGTGTATCAATGAGATATTCTTTTTCATATTCCTTGGCTACTTTTTGGCAAATCCGAATACTTTCTAAGGCACTTGCACCCATTACCGTCGCAATATCGGCACCATGCTTATATATCTGGCGGAATTCATACTCCGCCTCATCAATGGTTTTGATATCGGCAAGTATCGGTTTACAAGTGGTCTTCCGGAGTTCCCTTAAAGCTTCCAAACCATAATCCTTGAAAAATGACGTCCCAATCTCAATGATATCTACATACGGCTCTGCTTCATGGATGATACGCTTTGCTTCTTCAATTGTTACCCGATCAATCGCTAGTTGTATCTTCATCTCAATCTCCTTACTGTACAGTTTGCTGTTGACTCATGATACTGTCATATACTTTTTGCGCTTGTTCCTTATTATGTGGATATAATAACAACACATCCAAGACATTAGGGGAAAAAGGCAGTCCCAGGAGATCTTGAGCGAACGCCATACTAGCTATTTCGGCTTGGGCAATTAATTTGGATTTATATTCATATTTCCCCAACCGCCACAATGTAATCTTATGCATATTGACATACAAATCTTTGCGTTGTTCTTCAAAATGATGGAATAGTTCATGCGCCTTGACGATATCCTCAAGGTTCAGTCCTTGCAGTGCCATAATTTCTTCTTGCTCCACTAAATCTTGACCTTTTTGGATATTTTCTTTATAAATCGTCATTTTATTTGGCTTTTGATACGTTCCAAAATAAATGTATTCCAGACCATTATGAGAATCCTTATAAGTTAATTGAATCTCCAATTCCTTGATGTATTCATCTATTGAACAGTTTCCGTACTTACTTTTCAATTCTTGGCTGAGAGACACACCACACTGGGATGCCTCACGAAAGATGTCATCTTTTTGTTCGTTGCTCAATTTACCATCCAATGGATCTTGTGTGAAAAGATACCTACCAAATACTTCAAGCGGCAACTGCATCAGCGTCTGAATTTTTTCCTTGATCATAAGTTGTTCTTCGCTCCAATAACTATGACTTCATCTGCACTTGAACGAACCATGAGTTCAGTATCCATGACCATGTGCAGTTGATTTAAGTCCATCATTCCGTTGTAGTCCATCACCTTACCACCGATACACAAGTAAATATCTGGGGTCAATTTAATATCTGATTTATAAACAGAAAGTTCTTCCCATAGCTTGTCCGCAACATTACGTGACCCGGCTGTTGTCGTCTTGACAGCTGTACCATCACTACGTTGCACCTTGATGAATCCTTTTTTATCAACCAATCGAATCTGATTTTGACCATCTTTTTCCATTTGGAATACAAAGAAGGATTCGTTCTTGGTCAATAAGTTCACTTGGAATGGGTTTGCCTTCAATGATTCCGCGGCAATTTCACGCGCTTCTTGTTCATCCACTTCCTTAGTTAAATCAGTTGTTTGCATTTCTGTCGATCCCATAGCAATTGCTCGAATTTGATTGGTTTGTGAATCAATCTCGATTTGGACCTCAATTGTGTCAGGGGAAGCTCCTGATTTCACAGCACTGTCGACGGCTTCCGCTCTGATTTGAGCGATATCTTCAGCGGTTGGATTTGGGACAACACGTTCAACCACATCCCGAACCATGGCTAAAGCGACACCAATAGAAGAAATAACTTCTGCATGGTCTGCAATTTGATAATTCAAATTCATTTTCTTGGCAGTGAATGGTAGCAATGAAGTCGCTCCACCCCCACCACCGACAAGTTGGATTTGATCACGTTCAACTTTATGTTTGGCAGCCAGATTTTCAATAACCTTGATAACGATATCGGAAGCTTTTTCTAAAATATCAGTCGCAACTTCCTCAATCGTTTTACCGAGTTCTTTTGCCAATGGTTCAATGGCTTTAACACAAGATTCATAGTTTCCGTAAGAATAGTCTTCCGGACCAACCAATTTCAATGCATTGGCCGCGCATGTTACGGTAATTGCTATGCGTTTACCATTCTCCGATTCAATGGCAATGTAGTCTCCTGGATCACCTGCAAGTGGTTGAACCCTTACCACTTTTGGATTGATGATTTCTTCTACAGGTGTAAATGCAGCATATGGTAGTTTGGCGATATGTGCCGAACGCGGTCCGACATTGACGATTTGTTTCTTGTCAGCCCGAACCATACTTCCTCCAGCAACTCCAGATACATGAACGTCCAGAGAACTAATTAAGGTTTTATGCCCACCTACGACAGAATAATCTACCATCGGACGGCCATTTTTGATTACACCAATATCGGTACTTGTTCCACCCACTTCAAAGAAAATGGCATTGGAAGCTTTCAAATACATCAAAGCTCCAGTCGTGGAAGCTGCTGGACCAGAAAGCATTGTCATAACAGGTCTTTTCCGCATTTCATCGATATCCATAACCCCACCATCACCGCGCATAATCATTAAAGGAACATTGATACCAGCGTTGCGAACACTTTTCTCTGTGCTGTCAGCCGTTTCAAACATCTTTGGCAAAATAGAGGCATTAATGGTTGCGGTTCTGGTTCGACGTGTCAGTCCATACATTTTACTGATATCACTTGCTGCCGAAACCTCGATGCCACGTGCTTTAGCTAATTTTTTTACTTCTTGCTCTTCGCGATTGTCGTCAACCCCGAATACTTCGGAAGCAACCATTACTTGTGCTCCAGCTGCTTGTAAGTCATCCAACGTTTTTTCTACCATTTCCTGGCTGTAGTCTTTCAATTTAATATAACGATGATGGGTCTTGATTTTATGTACACCGCTATCATCCAGAACGATATCCGGGATGTTACTTTGTCTTTTCGCCAAGAACCCTTCAAAACCGCCTTTACCCATTCCGATAATACCGGTCTCAGCTACATCCCCTTCCAACAATGCGTTGGTAGCTTGTGTTGTACTGTGAGCAATAAAAATAACATCATCTGGGGAAATACTATTCTCATTCAAGCATTTACGAAATGCTTCAATGACACCAGCAGATACCCCTAATTCATCATCATGCGTTGTTTTAACTGAACCAATTCCTACAATTTCATGTGTTTCATTATCAACTGCGACCGCTTTTGTATGCGTACCGCCAACATCTATTCCGACCCTAACTTTTCTAGAATTTGCCATTCTCTTATCCTCCCTTGATTATCCAAACATAAAGTACGCTACAGCGATATTGAGTACGGCGATTAACCATGCCCAAGGAACACCACTCTTCAAGAAGTCCTTAACGCTAACTTTCGAGTAGTTCAAAGCCCATAAGTTCCAAGATTGCGTTGGACCTGTTGATAGGTTCATTGTGATTGTTGGAATATACATCAACGGGAAGAGCAACTGCGGACTAAAGCTACCGATGCTGTTAATAACACCAATTGTTGCTGCACCTGCACCGAATACAGTCAAAGGACCACGGAAGTAACCCAATGGTGCTGCGATCATGAACATCAATGCTAAGCCCAACGTACTTTGTGGAATAGCACCCCCGATAATAGCTTCAAAGAATGGCGCTGCTACACCCGCCACTTTATTGAACATAGGCAAGATAAACAGGAAGCCAAGTAAAGAAGCAACGTCAACTACGCCATCGTAAAAGGTACGCGTGATCAAGCGAGAACCCGCTGCATAGTTTGGTAATTTTCCTGTCACAGCTAAACCAAAAACTGAAGCAACAATGAACGCTGGAATTGGTTGCCAGCCCAAGAAAATTGCCAACGCAACAGGAATTAACGGGGTAATCAATGCAATCCCTGGAACCTCATCCCTCTTCTTCTCGACAACCAATGAATCCGCACGAGCGGCCCAGGCATGTGTTGCCCCTTTTCTCATTCGTACTACTAACATCAAGATAATAACCGCCAATTGAATTGCCATAGCACTGAAACCAAAACGTAGATAGGTCCAGTCATATTCGAAACCATTAAAGATAGCTTGCATTTGTTTGAAGAGGACGATATTAACGTACATCCCTGACCCGACACTCATCAGATAGGAAGTAACCGCTAACACTTTTGGCACTCCCAATGACATCAAGATAGGTAAGATAATCACACCGATTGCGACAACCGCTCCGGCACCAAACGTAGAAGTAAAAATAATACCTGTAACAATTGTCAAAAGGATGGTTGTCCAAATTGGATTATCTCCACCAAGTTCCGTTGTTTTCTTGATCAACGTGGATGCGATATCCGTTTCAATCAATATACGTCCAAACCAACTACCAAAGATAACAATTACAGCTGTCGGCCCCCAACTTTCCGGTCCACCTTGGAAAATATTTACCATTGCATCGTTCCATGTCAGTTGTCCACCAAAGATACTTAGCGCGACCCAAATCACAGCCATAAAAGCAAAGCCAATCATTAAGTTTCCACCTTTGGCTGCAAAGTAAATCAAACCAAAGTAGGTAATCAACAGGATTATTCCGATTATTATTTCCATACTCATTTCGCTCCTTTAAAAATAGATTGTTTTTGTTATTGAATCCAATAATTAATAATGCCGTTACTGATATGGGTATTCTTCTTGAAATATCTGTCGCGAATAAGCATCGCCTCCTTTAATGCTTTTTTGTTTATCGATAAACATAAGGGACTAAAAATATTCTCCTACCAATTCAACAGAGGTGTAATGTTATATTGTTCCTTTGTTTATCGATAAACAAAGGAACAAAAAAATATTTACTTTACTTTGGTTTGGTAGAGCCACGAATCACCAGTCCACCTGGTACTTTTATTTTTATAGGTTTTTTGGTTTTGCTATTTTGTTCGAGTCTCTTAATCAATAAATCCATGGACGTTGTTCCCAATCCGTACGAATCTTGAGCAAGAGCAGTTATGCCTTCACGACCGATTAACGGTGTCCAGTCCCAATCATCATAGCCGCATAAACTGAAATCCTTGAATTTTAAACCCTTTTTCCGCATTGCCTTTAAAACACTCAATTGAACCAATCCATTACTTGCAAAAATCACGCGAGGTTCGGGTGAAGCGGAGAATTCTTCTAACATTTCGGCAACCCTATCGATATCCTCCCGATCAAAACTATAAGTTTTTCCGTTTATCTGCGGATTATTTTTCATCGTATCAGCGAATGTTCTATATCGGAGTTCCCTTACCGTATTATTTCCTATGTGTTCCGTGAAGAAGCTAATCGATTTAAATCCATTTTCAAGAAGGTGTTGCATTAATTCAATGCCGAGTTCGTAATTATTGGAAGTAACAACGTCTGCTTTAAAACTCGTTACATCCCTATCAATCAACACCAATGGGATTTGTTTTTGAATTTTTTTTAATGTCGGCTCATTTTCCCCCACTGTGTTAATGATTAATCCATCCACTTGGTTATCCAGGAAGCGGGCGATACTTTCGTTTTCTTTTTCGACACTGTTATTTGAAACCGATATCATTAAAGAGTAGCCTAATTCATTTGCTTTATCGGTTAATCCTTTAATAATTTTATTTGAAAAAGGATTCTCAATATCAGCAATAACAGCTCCCACTAATTTACTTTTGTTGGATTTCAAAGTTCGTGCAATATTACTCGGCCGATAACCTACTTCGTCGATGACGATCTCGATTCTTTTTTTGGTTTCTTCAGACATGTAGTTAAACTTACCGTTTAAGTAGCGAGAAACAGTTGTTCCACTGACACCAGCTTGTTCGGCAATATCCTTGATTGTCGCCCTTTTCTGTACCATCTGTTACCGCAACTCCCATCTTAGAAATCGATAAACGAAACCGTTTTCTATAACTATGTTAATAACATACTCTTATTTTTATACAAATGCAACCGTTTTTTTATTTAATGCATAACTTTCGTAATTTCCCATCATAGTTAAGCAGTGCTCCCTCAACGGTCTGCATAACTCCGGCCCAAACCTAATAAGTTGTGAACAAAAGACTCAAATATAGAAAATAAGTTCCATAATGGGAAGCATTACGACCCTACCTTTTGTCCATTTCGAACAAATCATACCCTCACATTTGTATAAAACGTCATACAACCTTTATTGAAAGCGCTGTATATTTAAGCCAAATGTAAAAAGGGGGAATTTATAGGTTTGAATATTAATGAAGGAGGTCGGTGGAACTGCACGAAAATGATAACGCATTCAGTAAAATCACACGCGTGGTCGAGGGGGGTTAGTCATTATTATTGATTGTTTTTAATTTTATCGTTGAACTAATTTATCATTTCTTTTACAAGGAGGAATTTAGATGAAACGTTTAAAAAATATCAGCATGACCAATCAAATTATGATAGCAATGATATTGGGGATTGTCGCCGGATTGATTTTCGGACCAGCGATTGCACCAATTGAAGTGATTGGACAAATCTTTCTTCGCTTGATTCAAATGGCTGTAGTGGTCATGATCATGGGGGCAGTAATCGAGGCAGTCGGGACGCTAGATCCACAAATATTGGGTAAACTCGGTGGTAAAATGGCTGCTTGGTTCCTGGGCGGAACTGCAATTGCAGCGACATTGGGCTTGGCGCTTGGTTATCTTATTCAACCGGGAGCCGGAGTTGACATGCAAATCGATACCACTGCCGAAGTAACAACTATGACAAGCAGTTTGACGGACGTCATTTTAGCGTTTTTCCCATCCAATGTTATCCAGTCCATGAGCACCGGTAACATGATTCAAGTTATTATCTTTTCCTTACTATTTGGTTTATCCATCAGCATCTTGAGTACACGTCGAGACCTGACTATCTTGAAAACAGCGATTTCCCAATTCAATGAGGTAATCCTGCAATTGGTTACGACCGTTATGAAATTGGCACCTCTGGGTATTTTCGCTTTATTGGCCAATGTAACCGGCGTTATCGGTCTGAGTGTTATTTTACCACTGGCCAAGTTCCTCTTGGCGATGGCAATCGGTTCAGCCATTTTCTTGGTACTTTGGACCTTCCTTACAGCCGCAATTACGAAGGTGAATCCGGTCCATATCGCAAAAGGCCTATCGCGCATGACCATCATGGCCTTTACGACAACTTCGTCCGCGATTACATTGCCGGTCAAAATGGAAGACCAAGAAAATAAACTTGGTGTCAGCCGTCGCATCTCTCAATTGGTTGGACCTTTGGGCATGGCAATGAACAGTAACGGCTTATCGCTTTTCCTTGCCATTGCCGCTATCACATTGGCGCAGTTTTACGGCCTGGACTTCACCCTGGCAAACGCAGTTCAAACCGTTACCCTGTCAACGCTAGCCACTTTGGGAACCGTAGCTGTTCCTGGCGGTGGTCTTGTAGCACTGACAATTGTTATCCCGGCACTTGGCTTGCCACCAGAGAGTATCGGTTTGTTGGCAGGTATCGACTGGTTCTCCGGCATGTTCCGGACCATCCTTAATGTGGATGCTGACGCAACCATCGCCATGATCCTTGCTTACGGCGAAGGCGAACTAGACCATGAACGCATCAAAGCAGCCAACAGCGATACCGTAACAGAGGCTTCATAGGAATTGACAATCGAACGCCCCTGCTTCCTAACATCAGGAAGCAGGGGCGTTTCTTAATTAACCATCATACACAACATACATACTGGCAAACAGCGAAGCCACTACTTCTCACCGCATCAACTTGTTCATGAGACTGATTCCGTTAATGGTCTTCATTATCGGGGGCGATACGAACCAGGACCAGGTTTGCTAGGTTTTGGACTTTGAAATAAGCTAAAAGGCTGATGATTATAAAAGAAGTAATTAGAAGGTAAGTCTTTTCCATTTGAATCCCCTCCTCATAATGATTCTACCCTAAAGTTTTTGCTAATCTCCAGGCTTTGAAAAGGTCATTTATCAAAACTTCAATAAATATACTCTTATCACTGTAAGCATACTCCCCTCTCGTCCCAAAGACCAATCTTTCGCGTTTTTTTGCAAAAAAAGAGCCTATCAGCCCTAAAAGGCCAACAAGCTCTCTTCAACCACCTAGTCCTACTTCGGAACCAACACTGTCAAATGTTGTGGCAGTACAGAAATCTCCAATGGCAATGGATCACCAGGATCACCATCCACATTTGTAATCAAATCAACCGCACCTTCAACTGCAAAGCGCCCTTTTTCAAACGAGCGATATATAACATTCTCGTCATCAAGTGCCTTGCCAGAGAAAACCTTTGGCAGCAGTCCGAGCTTATCCGCTAAATTATCACCCTTCAAAACGATCAAGTGCAGCTTGCCATCATCATAGGACGCCTCCGGAATCAACGTTTCCATACCTCCAACCGAATTCGTCAATGCCACCAAAACAGCCATTGATTCTTGTTCAATACGCTCACCATCAATGTCCAAGGAAAAATGATAACTTTTATTATCCCGAACAGCCTTCAAACCTTCTAGAATATAGGCGAATGCCCCCAATTTAGTTTTCTGTTCTGGTTCAACAGCCTGGACAGCTTCAGGAATCGTCCCAATTGCCACCACATCGATAAAATATTTATCATTAATTTTACCAACATCCAGTTTCTTCTCTACCAAATAATCCAGTTGCGCTACAGCCTCGTCCGGGTCCATAGAAATCCCTAAAGAACGACCCAGATCATTCACTGTCCCGAGCGGAATAAAACTAAACTTCGGACGAAATTCCTCTTCCGCCAGTCCATTGACACCTTCGTTCACAGTTCCATCGCCGCCCATAACGAATACAGCCTCAAAACGATCCCGAGCAGCCTGCTTCGCAAATGCAGTCGCATCGCCCGCTTTTTCCGTATACTTTACGACGACTTCATCATACTTTTTCTGCATCTTCTGTTCGACTGCTTCTGCATATTCTTTCCCAACTTCATGACCCGACGAAGGATTCACGACCAATAGTGCTTTTCCCATAACATCCACTACCCTCTCCTAAAAGTTCTCGTTCATACTCGGGAATCCAGTCGGCAACGCCTTACGCCACATAGGTACCATGGCAGCATCCACAACCGCTGTCCTATTCCGCACATACCAATCAATCCCGTGGAACCCAGCCATCAGCGTAGAAAACGGCCCAATATCCATCCGCAATACTTTATCTTCCGGCGCCTCCAACACCCTTTCCACCGAACCATCAACAGCAATTCGGAAAAAGGCGTCGTTCCACTCCGCCTGTGAATCATTTACTTTCACGAACAAAGTTTCTTCCAGCATCACAAACGGATACTGTTTCAAGAAAGCTTCCACATCCACAATCCGGATCATCTTATCGAAATAAATTTTCCGTTTGATATTCGGTTCCTTGAAAAGGACCGGAAAAGAATCCTTGGCAGGCGCAGTGCCAACAACCTCATCCACCTGCGAACTATGCGAACGAATATAGCCCCACAGTACTTTTTCCGCATGATAATTGAGCGTATAGAAATCTTTCACCGTAAATTTTTCATTTTTGATGTTATAACGGATATAACCTTCAATCTTGCCTTCCGCATCCAGACTGGCCGCAAAATGATCTTCAGGTGCCCGACTTTCCAGACGCTCCCACCACGTTTCATCGCGGAGGACGTGTCCGTTCAATGTTTTCGCAGCTTGATGCTGAAAGGCTCTCATTTTCTCAAACCATTCGTCTTTTTCCCGATAGCTAAAGCGAACAACTTCGCCAGCTTCAGGTGCCTGCAATGTCAATTCATCTGCCGAGATCCGGTATTCCGTGTTTTCGAAATACACTTCCCAACCGAATTTGCGGTAGAACGCATCCGAAAAAGGTGCGAGGGTAGACAAGACCTGCCCATTTTCCCGCATCATCACGAGAGATTCACGCATAAGTTGGGACGTATGCCCACCCGTCCGATACTCCGGATAAGTCGATACCCAACCGATGCCGCCCATTTTCATTTCCACACCAAAAACATTTGATACAAAAGGAAAGACAACGAGTTGTGTCGCCAACTTATCCCCGTCATAGCCACCGATAATTACACCCTTCTCCAGCCACGGTAACATATCCTCTTCCGGCGTATTCGCGTGCGGCGGTTCAAAACAATACTGTCTTAAATCTACTACTTGTTTAAGTTCTGAGGTCGGAATGATTTTATAATGCATGGAAGACTCCTTTCGGGATTAAAACACTGCTTTCTCAGGTTCAAATTCTTGGTAGAGTTCAATTGGCATTTTATCTTCTAATTGGTACTGAATTTCAATCGGTTTCTCATTTTGATGAGAAATCGCATTTGCTTGGCCGATATAAGTGAAACGTTGAGTGACATTATTCACCGTTTTAAATTTACGCACGAAGAGATGGATCGTTTTTCCTCGGGAGTGATTTTCAGTCAGATCTTTCCCACGTTCTGAATTTGCACGTGTAGCATTCGGACTTTCCCATTGAAATTGTTTTTGCGTAATAAATTTATCTTTGTAATTAATACTTTCGTCAATATTTACTTCTTTATGCAAGTCAATAAATAGGAAATAATGATTGCCACCTAATTTATTTTGTAAGGTACTTCCTCTAAAAGAAGAATGGGTATTACGGTAGTTCGCCATCATTCCAACTTCGCGTTGTGAATATTCACTGTATAAACGTAAGAATGGATAACCCAAATTCTCATGACCAAACTCATTTCTATAGCGCATCAGGCCATAATGAATAGCATCACTTATAAACGGTCCTGCTTCTTCATCCTTCAAACACTTTAATAAGTCCTTATTGAAAGCATACTGATTGTCGGCAACTTCTTCAACAATTTTGATGCCGTGGATTTCATTTATATCCGCGTAATTGAGGTTAAAAGTCTCCAAAGCATGTTTCGTTGCATCGCTTTGTTCTCCTTCAACGTAACGATTAACTTGTTGTAATGCTTCATCTAAAGTAAAGTGATCCTGGCTAAAGCACAGTTCTAAAATTGCAAACTCATGCGGGCGTTTTAAAGGAAAGTAACTCAACAGTTTTGTATAGACTTCCATAAATCCTTTATTAGAGGCTAATTTTTGAACCAAGTCATTATTCTTTTCGACCTTTTGTAAAAATTCAATGTAGTTATCTGACTTGTTATTCAAAACTGATTTACTAAAGAACAGAACGGGATCTGGTGCCCCTTCCAAGGTCAAATAATCTTGCAGACGGAAAGGTATTTTTCCCGCCAAAGCACTCTTAAAGGCTTGATAGTCTTCTATTAAATACTTCAATGCATAAAAGTTCTCATTTTCTAGCTGCTCTAAAATTTGATTCTGAGCAATTTCATCCATACGAATATTAGTTGGACCAGGAATATTTCTAAAGCCTTTGCGAACAGCATGTGTAATTTCTTTCTTTGTCACCGAACGGGATCCATAAAGTGCAATCGCTATTAAAAATGATTTACTATAATTGCCAATAAAATCCAGAACAGTTAAGAATTCTTTCTGTTCAGCCTTGCGCAAACCACGTCCCAGTTGTTGTGTAAAAACAATTGCGGATTCAGTCGGACGTAGCATCAGCACGGTATTAACGCTTGGAATATCAATTCCTTCATTAAAAATATCCACTGTAAAGATGATATTTAATTTATCCGTGTCACTTTCCAGTAGTTTAATTTGGCGCATCCGTTCCGCTTCAGAATGTTCTCCTGTTAAATAAGCACTCGGAATACCACGTTTATTAAATTCTTCAGCCATAAATTCCGCATGTTTTTTCGTGATACAAAAACCAAGCGCCTTTCTCTTTGGACCGTCATGGCCATAGAAGTTCATTTTCTCGATGATGTAATCAACACGACTCGTTACGTTTAATTTTTCCGCAATTTGGTCTGGTGTTAATTTATCATTGCTCAAGTCAACATTGGTTTGATCCGTAATACCATAATAATGGAAAGGAACCAGTAAGTTCTCTTCAAGCGCTTGACGAAGACGAATATCAATCGCCAAGTTGTTATCAAAAAGATCGAAAACATTTCCTTGATCAGAGCGTTCTGGTGTGGCCGTCATTCCTAATAAAAATTTCGGTTTGAAATGCTCTAATACTTTTTGATAAGAAGGACTCGTAGCATGATGTGCTTCATCCACGACGATGTACTCAAATTCATCTGGGCGATAACTGTAGAACTCCCTTCCCATTGTTTGAATCGTCGCAAATAAATAATCCGCATCATAACTCTTTTTATTTCCCGTCAAAAGGCCCATTTTATTCTTAGGGACATTTACAACTTTCGCAAAAGATTCCATGGCCTTTTCCAGAATCATTTCTCGATGAACTAAAAAGAGCATTTTCTTCGGCTTCACTTGTTGAACATCGAACGCTGCCATAAAGGTTTTACCAGTCCCCGTTGCCGCAACAGCTAATGCCCGTTGGCTCCCTGTTTCACGTAACAACGCAAGTTCTTCCATGGCACTCTTTTGCATGCTATTCGGTGTTAGACGGGGTCCTAATGGATAAGTAAACACTTTACGTGTATCAATGTCAGGAGAATTCACCAAATCTTGATAACGAACGCCACGATAATGTTTCTCATACTGGAGTAAGAAATCTTCCGTCGTTTCGAGGCTACTATCCCAAATTTGGTCAAAGCTATCTTTTAAATAATTCAAAAACTCTTCATTAGAGTCATTTGTTTTTGCGATAACCTGGAGATTCCACTCGATATTACTTTTAAGAGCGTAGTTAGTTAAGTTCGATGAGCCTACGATTACTTTGTAATAATCATCGTATTCAAAAATGTACGCCTTAGGATGAAACCCTTGTGTTTCCGTAGCTAAAAATACGCGCACATCAAAATCATTGAAAGTCTTCAACTTCCGAACAGCTTTTGGATCGGTAAAATTTAAATAAGTTCCCGTAATTATCTTACCCGTGATGCCCTTATCCTCTGCAAGCTTAAAACTATCCAGTAATAACTGAACTCCCGAATAACTGACAAAGGCAACATTAAAATAGAAACGTCGACAACCTTCTAAAGATTGGGTCAACTCATCTAATAAATTCTTCTGACTCGTATTATTGACTAACGTATACACATGACTACCTTCTCTCCACTAAATCGTCTTTGCCCCCATCAAAATATCTATTGCTGGAATATCAGCCGGTGCCCAATCTAATGTCATTAGTTCCTCAACTGAAAGCCACTTAACCGCAACATGTTCAGTGAGCGAAGGCTCCCCTTCCAGCAAATCACATTCAAAAGTTGTTAAATTTACAAACCCAAAATCATATTCATAACGTGTCGTTGTAACTTTATCTTTTACATCAATTTTGCAAAGTAATTCTTCACGGATTTCTCGCTCAAGAGCCTCTTTCTCCGTTTCCCCTGCTTCAATCTTGCCACCAGGAAACTCCCATAAATAGGCTAATGATTTCCCTGGACCTCTTTGCGCACAAAGGATTTTATTGTCTGATTTTATAATTGCTCCTACTACGCGGATTTCTTTTTTCATCGTTATTCCTCTTTCGATTTACTAATAGTTATATATTAGCATATTGAATAAATGTTTAACTAATTAAGATAGTGTAGCCTCCTGTTTGTTTCACAGAATCATTAGTACTTTTGTATATTCTCTTTTAAAGAAAACGTTTTTAATAATTAAATTAACTTTTGTTTTATAAAATGTTATAATAATAATGATAACTATATTTTAAATGATAATATAATGAATTTACGGAAATCGCAGGAGAGGAGTTCGTCAAATGAAGCTTAACTTGGAACAACGTAGAATAATAGAATTGGAACCAAATGGCCATTCTTTAATAAAAGGCGTTGCGGGTTCCGGTAAGACCACTGTTGCAATACATCGTTTAACATTTCTACAACAACACTATTGTCCGGAGGAAGCTGATTCAATTCTCCTTGTTACTTATAACAAAACTTTACTTCAGTTCATCAAATACCAATATGAGCAACTCGAAAATGCAGAAGACGAATCCATCTCAAACCTCTTTACTGCTAATAGTGAAATTGCGATTAAAAATATCGACAAGCTTATGTTTAGCTATTTTGAAAAATATCAAAAGCGTCACAAGTGCCGTTATGAAATAGCAGACAATAATATACAACGAAAAACCTTGCAAAATGCCATTCTCCAATTAAAAGACCAGTATGAAAATGTGCGTCTTCTCTCTCCTAAATTTAGTAATTTCCTTCTCGATGAAATTGGTTGGATCCTTTCCTGTGATATTCCAGATGTTGAAACTTACCAAGAAATTGATCGTACCGGTCGCTCTAGTGGTGGCCAAGGTAATAATCCACAAAAATTAAATAAGAATTCTGATATCCGTGAGGCAATATTTGCATTGAAAGATTTATACCAACAGATGATCTTAGATAAAAAATTCGTAGATTTTAAAATAATGAATAAACTTGCCCTTGAAGAAGCTACTTATTTAGATCATCCTACTTACACCCATATTATTATCGATGAGAGCCAAGATCTTTCTCTTGTCCAAATCAAATTTTTGAAATTATTGCATTCCGATAAAACTTACGCATCCATCATGTTTGTGGCGGACAATACTCAAAGTATTTATTCTCATTCTTGGTTGGGTAAGGGTCGACCTTATACAACTATTGGCTATGATATGAGTGGAAAATCTCGTTCTTTATCAAAAAACTATCGAACAACAACTGAAATTTCCAAAGCAGCCTACTCATTAATTGAGCATGATGAATCAATTCTAGGTAATATTGATTTTGTAAAACCGGCACTGATTGACCGCCATGGTCATGCACCTATCTATCGTTTTTTTCTCAACGATAAGAATCAAGCAGATTATTTGATTAAGGAAATAAAAAGTCTAAATTCTGACTATCCTTTCCGCGATATATGTATTGTCGCAAAAGAAAAAAGATTGGTGGAGAGTGCCGCTACTTCCTTAGAAAAAGCTGGTATCCCATGCGAACTTTTGACAGAATCTCAGCCCAACTTTTACCAAGATAAAGTAAAGTTAACCACCATGCATTCAATCAAAGGTTTAGAGTTTAAAGTTATTTTTCTAATCAACCTTGATGAAGGTGTTATACCTAACGAAAGATATCGTATGGATGATGATGATTCCTATGATTCAGAAGAACGGAAATTGCTTTATGTTGGAATGACTCGGGCAAATGAATTGCTTTATATGTCTTCTGTGCGCCGACCATCCAAATTTATTAAGGACCTCAATCTCAAATCACTTCGCATGATGAAAGATTCAGCCTTCCATCCTTTTGAATCTATCCCAATCCCAGAATATAAACTGACAAATGAAATATTAGATATTAATTCAAAAGAAGAAGTTATTCGTCAATGGTTGATACGTGAACTTAACTTAACTTTTGGCTACCCATTAGAGTTAATAAGTATTGAATTTTCAGTTCAACAGTTTTCCAAAAAAGGTTACGTAGATGTTGTTGTCTCCATTAACCATAATGGCGAGAAAATCCCTTATGTATTTGCTGAGCTAAAAGCATTCGGACAATCTCTTGATGAAGCAAAAATCCAATTACAGTCTTATATGGAGGCAGAACCGCGTGTGAGGTATGGAATCGTAACAAACGGTTTGGAAGTTTTACTATTCGATCGTAGTGGGCAAACCATTTCCGATGTACCACCATGTCAGCCACAATTCTTACCAACCAACAAATATGAACAGAGTTATATAGACTTCCGTCATAACCGCAAATATCGTTATTTACAAGATAAAAAAGATACATCCAATATTGAAATCATGGATTTAGATTCATACTTAACATTGGAACAGACTCCTTCAGTACAAGTTCCCATAGTTGGAAACGTAGCAGCCGGTATCCCCACAACTATTGTTCCCGAGGCTGGGGAGTCATTATTGTTGATGGAAAATTGGCTCATGAGTCCGCAAAATACTTTTGCTCTGCGCGTAACCGGAGACAGTATGATTGGAGCAGGAATTGAAAAAGGAGACTTAGTCATCATTAACAAGCAAGAAACCGCCAATAATGGTGATATCGTAATCGTCTTGATCGAAGAAGAAGCAACCATGAAGAAATTCATGTTGATGGGAAGCTCCGTATTACTAATTTCTGAAAATGATAATTACGAACCAATTATGATGAACCCTAACGATGTCCGTATTAACGGAAAAGTAATCGGCGTCTTAAAGAAATAGGTAAGATCGAACCCCCTGCAGAAATCGTGATTGCGGGGTAGCCATGAATGAGGATGAAATGCGAATTAGGCCCCGTTCCGCTTCAGCGGTTACGGGGCTTTTGAGGCTTTCAAGCCTGGAGACCTTGGCTCCAGGCGGTCCCATGGCGGACCACAAGCAATCACGCATTTCGGAAGGGAGTCTCCAGAGAAACACAAAGAAGTACTTTACTCCAAAAAAGAAAAGTACTTTTTTTGAATTTTATCTAAAATATAAAGTACGAAAGGAAAACACCCTCAAAATAATTTTGAGGGTGTTTTACTGAAGGAGGTATTTCAAAAAAAATTATTTACAAGCACTCCAGCCGCCATCAACGGGCATAGTAACAGCTGTTACATAAGAGGCTTCTTTTGATCCCAGGAAGATGGCTGCAGCGTTCAATTCACCTGCACAACCGTAGCGTTTCATTGGGACAGTGATATCCATATAACCTTGGAATGCATCTGTATTCAGAGTGTCCGTGGTCAATTCCGTTTCAAAGTAACCAGGACAAATAGTGTTTACAGTGATGTTATGTTCGGCCAACTCACCCGCAACAGCACGTGAGAAGTTCACGACACCGGCTTTAGAAGCGTGATAAGCTGACTGCAGTTGATTCGTACCCATCAACCCATACATGGAAGAGATGTTAATAATCCGGCCGTAGTTCGCTTCTTTCATCGCTTTTGAATAGCAACGCGTCATTTTGAAGACACTTGTCAAGTCCAGCTCCATCGTGAAGTCCCAAGCTTCGTTGGTCATTTCAGTGATAGCACCGCCTTCACTCGCGCCAGCATTGTTTACCAATACATCCACTTTACCGTATGTTGCTAAAATTTTATCTAGTGAATTTTGGATACTTTCGTCATTTGTTACGTCCAAGCGGATAGCTAATGCTTTTCCACCTGCTGCCTTAATTTCTTCAGCGATTTCTTCCAAGCGGTCGACGCGACGTGCCATCAAGACAACTGTTGCGCCTTGTTTCGCAAAACCTCTTGCCATTTGGACTCCCAAACCACTTGATGCACCAGTAATTGCGACAACTTTACCTTCATAATTAAACATTTTTTCTTCCTCCAAATAAAATATTAGTTAGCGAAGGCGCCTAAACCTTCGTAATTATCACTGTGAATAACATCTGATTTCAAGTAGTTAATGATTGATTCCGGAATTTCCACGCCTTCTGTTCTGTTTTTCTCATAACGTTGGTTGGATCCCTGACCAGGGTAACGAACGCTTGTATTGCCGGTAGCCGGTTTAACGCTGTTCAATTCTGCCATTGTCTGGGTGATGTTTTCCTTGAATGTATCAGCATTGCCAAAGCGTGCTGGATCGATGACGATGTATAGTTGGCCCAAGTTACGACCTGCATGAAGGTCATGGTACATGGAGCTGACGTGCTTACCAAATGGCAAGTTCATCAAAATACCAGAGAAGATATCCACCATCATCATTAAGCCATACCCTTTTGGTCCTGCAATTGGCATCAAACCATTAACTGCATTTGGATCTGTGGTTGGTTGACCATCGCTGTCAACAGCCCAGTCAGATGGAATTGAACGACCTTTCGAACGCGCATCCAGGATTTTTCCCCATGCCTGAACGGTTGTTGCCATATCAAAAATCAGTGGTGTGTCCATTGAACTTGGAGCACCGAAGCCAAGTGGGTTCGTACCATAGTAAGGTTCTGCTCCGCCGAAAGGAACCGCCATCGGATCGGATTGGGTCATGGCCATACCTACTAATCCAGCCTCAGCAATTTTACGCAAGTAGTATGAAAGTGTACCGGTATGCCCACATTTAGAAACACCGATTACTGCCACACCTGATTTTTTCGCCATTTCGATGGCTGGCTCAAGCGCCAGGTTTGCCACGTATTGTCCTTGGGCATTGTCACCATGGAATACGCCGGAACTTTCCCCCGTTTTTTCAAATACGATTTCTGGTTCACGAGTGATGCCACCTTTGTTGATACGTTCGGAATAATATTCAACGCGGACCGCACCGTGTGAGTGCACACCGCATAAATCGGCATAAACCAAGTGGTTTGCTGTTTCTACTGCTTGCTCTTTTGGCAAACCGGCTGCTTCAAGTTTATTTTGAATTAATTCATGTAGTTCATTAGGAGTAACCTTGATCATTTTTTCTTCAGACATTATATATAACGCTCCTTTTATTAGAGTAGTGACTTTTCCAAGGAGGGGTGTTTTTGTTCCCTCTTTGTTGATAAGTTCATATTATCACAATGTTAGAGTGTGCGACTTAGCCAAAACAAACAAAAAAACGTTATTTTTTAGTTAATATATATAAAACGTTTGAATCAAAACTCTTCAAGAGTCCATTTAAAAGCTTTTTTAGTATCTTTTTTTAAAAATAGACCTATATGACAAAATGCACAAATATACACTTATTCATTGTGAATTTTTTATCAATTAACGAAAATGTTTGTTTTTATATTTACGACAGCACCCATATCCCTTTGAGGCTTGCAAGCCCGGAGACTTTAGGCTTCGAGCGGTCCCACGGCAACACACAAGCAACACGCAGTCCGGAGGGCATTTCCTTTACCAATAACCCAGAACAAAAAAATACCCCACTCTATTCGAATGAGGTACTTCTCTTTGAAGTTGAATCTGAACTTACCCTTCTTGCAACCACCCAGTCACATCTTCATCAGTTCCCAGAACATAATGGGTGCCATCAATCAGATGCTGTGTGCCTTTGGTATAATCCAATCCACTCGTTTCATAATCGTATGCTAACGCAACACGTTTACGTTCAACGACCGGATTCGCATGCGGGATTGCGGAAATCAATGATTTCGTATAGGGGTGAATCGGATTGTTGAAGATTTCATCGGTTGTGCCGGTTTCAATCATATGTCCCAAATGAAGCACACCGATGCGGTCGGAAATGTAACGAACCATCGATAAGTCATGGGCGATGAACAAATAGGCGATATTGGTTTCTTCCTGGATTTCTTTCATCAAGTTAACAATTTGCGCCTGGATGGAAACATCCAGTGCACTGATTGCTTCGTCCGCAATGATTAAATCAGGATTCATGATCAACGCCCGGGCAATCCCCAGACGTTGCCGTTGTCCACCGGAAAACTGACTCGGGAAACGTCCAGCGAAATCGCGGGACAAACCGACCCGTTCCAAGATAGCCATGACCTTTTCAGCTCGTTCATTTCTTGTGCCGGCAGTACCTTGAATATCAAGTCCATGGGCAACAATATCCATGACGTTTTTGCGTGGATTCAAACTTGCCATCGGATCCTGGAAGATCATTTGCATTTTCGTCCGCAGCATACTGTTGGTTTCTTTTTTTAACTTGCCGGAAATATCCTGACCGTTGAAATTGATCGAGCCGTCGGTAATGTCATGAAGACGGATAACCGAGCGGCCAATCGTGGATTTTCCGCTTCCGGATTCCCCTACCAAACCATATGTTTCACCCGGATAAATATCGAAGGATATGCCGTCGACAGCTTTCACTGTATAGTTGCGATTTACCTTAAAGTATTGTTTTAAATCTTTGACTGCTAATAGTGGTTCACTTTGCAACGCCATACGTTTCTTCCTCCTTCTTCATCCGTTCGATACGTTCCACCAATTCTTCTGGTAACGTATATTCTGGACCATTTTCACTCAACAACCAGGTTGCCGCAAAATGTGTATCCGTCACTTTCATGAGATGTGGTTCTTTTTCTTTATCAATATGCAGAGCATACGCATTTCTTGGATAGAAGGGATCACCAACGATTTCCCTGGCCATGTTTGGTGGATTACCGGGAATGGAATACAATTTATCCGTGTTCGTATTCAAATCAGGCATAGCAAGCAGCAAGCCCCATGTATACGGGTGTTGCGGATTGTAGAAAATCTCGTCGGTTGTACCTTTCTCAACGATTTTCCCTGCATACATCACATTGACGTAGTCCGCAACTTTCGCTACCACGCCCAAATCATGAGTGATGTAAATAACGGAAATACCGGTTTTCTTTTGAATGTCTTTGATCAGTTCCAAAATTTTGGCTTGGATGGTTACATCCAATGCCGTGGTCGGTTCATCACAAATCAGAACATCGGGATCACAGGCCAAAGCAATGGCAATGACAATCCGTTGACGCATTCCACCGGACAAATGATGTGGATAGCTCTTCATGCGTTCTTCCGGATTGGTGATACCAACCAGTTCCAACAAGCGTACCGCTTTTTCGTATGCTTCTTTTTTCGGCGTCTTGTAATGCGTGCGCATACCTTCCATGATTTGGTTACCGATGCTCATGGTTGGGTCCAATGAAGTCATTGGATCCTGGAAAATCATCGCAATGCGTTTACCATTAATCGTGTTACGCATTTGTTTTTTGGAAAATTCCAAAATGTTCTTGGTCACTTCTGTTTCTTTATCTTCATAGGTGTAATTAATTTCGCCACTTTCAATGGTTCCGTTTTTGCTTAAAATCCCCATGATGGCTTTTACCGTCACGGACTTCCCGCTTCCGGATTCCCCCACAATCGCAACTGTTTCACCGCGGTATAAATCGAGGTCAATGCCACGGACCGCTTTCAGTTTGCCGCCATGTGTCTTGAAACTGATGGCTAAATCCCTTATTTCCAATACTTTTTCTCGTGTCATGTGTTACACCTCTTTCAACGTTGGGTCTAACGCATCACGTAACCCGTCTGCGAGCAAGTTGAAGCTCAACATCAATAGTCCCAATACCAATACTGGTGGAATAATCATATAAAAATGTGTTGTTAATGATTTAAAGTTTTCGGAAATCAATGATCCCAACGAGGCCATCGGAACGGGAATCCCGATTCCCACAAACGCCAGAAAAGCTTCCGTGAAAATCGCACTTGGGATTGAGAACATCGACATGATCAAGAGTTGCGAGAAGATGTTGGGCAAGACTTCCTTGAACATGATTTGCAGGTCATTGGCTCCCATTGTGCGGGCCGCCAATACATACTCACTGCCCTTCAACTTCAACATCGAAGCACGGGCAATCCGGCTCATACCGATCCATCCGGTCAAAGCAATTGCCAAGGTGATACTCAACAGACCCGGTTTCAAAATGATAATCAATAGCGTTACAACAACCAAACTCGGGATACCATTAATGATTTCCAGGGTCCGTTGCATGATATTGTCGATTGCACCACCATAATAACCGGAAACCATCCCGTAAGACATCCCGATCAATACATCCACGATTACCGCAATCAGTGCGATATAAAGGGAAATTCGAGTCCCCATCCAGGTCCGGGTAAATAAATCACGCCCCAAAACATCGGTGCCGAACCAGTGGTAGACATCTTCGCCACCCGTCAAGGTTTCGTATTTGTTTACGACGACTTCTCCCGTGGAGGTCTTCAACGTTTCGGATCCGTCAAAGATACCCAGGTTTTCAAGCACGGGAATACGTGGCGCCATACTCTCATGACCGGTGATTTGTTGATCGTACTCGTATCCGGAAATCATGGGACCAAAAATGGCCAACGAGGAAATCAAGACAATCATGATGAACCCAAATACAGAACCTTTGTTGCGGGCAACACGTTTCAGCATTTGTTTCCATTGAGGATCTTCGGTATAAATACTTTCTTCCAATAAGACATCTTTATCTTCAACAAAGGTCAGTTCTTTTGGAAGTTGGTTTATGTTGTGAATTGTATTATCCATTTACATTCTCCTTTGCCAAGCGAATCCGTGGGTCAAGGACACCGTATAAAATATCCACCACCAGCATGATGGCCACATACATGGCACTATAAACGAATGCTAATGTCAAAATAACATTATAGTCATTGGATTGAATCGCCTGAATCATCAATTGACCGATTCCAGGTACCGAGAAAATTTTCTCAACCACGAGACTACCGGTCATCAAGCTAACAACCAACGGCCCCAAGATAGTGATGATGGAGATGGATGCATTTCGCAATGCGTGCTTGAAGATTAATTGCACACCGGAAACACCCTTACTCTCAACCAGTTGCACATAATCCGAGTTCAATACTTCAATCATCTCTGTCCGGGTAAAACGCGCGACTGTTGCCGTTACCGTCATGCTTAACGCCATGGCTGGCAGAACATACGCAATTAAACCTTGATCTTGATTGAACAGCATCGGGAATAACCCCAATTGAAAGCCTAAATAATACGAAAGACCCAAAGCGAACACATAAGATGGAATTGAAACCCCAATAACTGAAAAGAAAGTTGCGGCTGTATCGATAAAAGTGTTATGTTTCAAAGCTGCCAAGATTCCCAAAGCCAAACCGGAAATCGTTCCTAATACGATGGAGATAGCTCCCAGCATCAATGAAATAGGGAGACGGTTTTTTAAGAGAAACGATACAGGTGTATTTTTGGAAATCGTGTAAGAATCGCCAAAATCACCCGTTAACATGTTCTTGACGTAGCGGAAAAACTGAACCACAACGGAATCGTTTAATCCGTATTTCTCTCTAAGCACCATTTGTTGCTCGATGGATAGTTTCTCGTCGTTGAACGGGGAACCAGGCATCCACTGCATTAGGATAAATAAAACGAGAACAATAACAAATAATGTGGCAATGGACATAACGAGACGTTTTCCAATATATTTTTTCATTTGATTGGTCCTTTCTTTCAAAATGAAAAAGACGAGCGCGTTGGATTTGTTACGGACGCAGCCGCATCTTGTCCTTTCACACCCGTGCCTTTTCCATTTTCAGAAACTATTATTAATCGATTGTTGCGTTTTTATAAACTTTTGGTACTCCAACGGCATGGGAGTCTACTCCCTTAACATTGCTCTTCACCATTACTGCACTACCTTTTTGGTAAACAGGCAGGATTGCTGCATCATTCAATAAGATGCTTTCAGCTTCTTTTAGAGCTTCCCAACGCGCTTCTTCATCGTTAGCCAGGTCTCCTGTTTTAGAAGATTCCACGAGTTCGTCGTATTTTTCATTAGACCAGCTACCATTGTTGTTAGACGCATCCGTAACCCATAGATCCAAGTATGTCATCGGATCCGCGTAGTCAGGTCCCCAACGTGTCAGACCCATGTCATAATCTTTTTGTTGCATACGTTCCAAACGTGTTTTCTTAGGCATTTGTTCGATTTCAACGGTTAGGCCTTCAAGGTTCGCTTCAACTTGTGATTTAATCATTTGTGAAACGTTGATGGCACTTTCAGTATCTTCAACCAGTAAGCTGAATGTGAATTCTTCCGCACCTAATTCTTCTTTCGCTTCTTCAAACAATGCTGCTGCAGCGTCTAAATCGTGCGTTAAGTAAGTATCGGCTGTTTCCCGGAAATCTTTACCATCTGGTCCGTTAGCCAAACCATTTGGAATCGCGAAGTCAGCTGGGACTGAACCGTCTTTCAAAGCAGTGTTGACAATTGCTTCTTTGTCAATCGATTTTGCAACGGCTTCTCTTAGTTTGTTGTTGCCCAATCCTTCAACTTGCGTATTTACTGAAACATACCAGAGGTAACCATCTTGTATGTTTGTGAATTCTGGATCATCCTTGAACAAGTCAACTTGTTCACCGGCCAACGTTACTACATCCAAATCGCCATTTTGGTAAGACAGCATGGCTTGTTGAGAATCCTTGATGACTTGGAAATTCAAGCCTTCGATTGCAACGTTAGCGGCATCATAGTAATCAGCATTTTTTGCTAATTTGATACTTGTTGCTAAAGGTTCATAGGATTCCAATGTGAATGCACCGTTTGCGATTGTTGTTTCTGGTGACGTTCCGTAATTAGCTCCGACTTCGGTCATGAATTTTTCATTCATCGGGAAGAAGGATGGGAATGCCATCAAACTTTCGAAGAAAGGAACGGGATGTGTTAATTTCACTTCTAATGTTTTATCGTCTTTAGCTGTTACACCTAGTTTATCAGGCGTTTCGGAGCCATCCATGATTGCAGCAGCATTTTCGACGCCGGCAATATCCATGATGTACGCATACTCGCTCGCCACTTCCGGGTCAACCAAACGTTGCCATCCGTAAACAAAGTCATTCGCTGTGACTGCATCACCATTGGACCATTTTGCGTCTCTAATAGTGAATGTATAGGTTAGACCATCTTCACTGACTTCTGTGTTCTCAGCCAAACCTGCCACTGCATTTCCGGATGAATCTAGTTGGTATAGACCTTCCATCAAACTGGCAATGACTTGGAATGAAGCCCCGTCAGTTGCAATTTGCGGGTCCAGTGAAGCTACCTCAACATCAAATTGGACATCAAGTAATTTGTCCCCTGTCGCTTCTGTATTTGAAGATGTATCTGCGGTACTTTCAGTTGTACCTGTAGATGCCCCGCCACATGCTGCCAACAACGCCGTTGCAGCTAAACTTGTCGCGTATAGTTTTAATTTTGCCTTCTTTACCATCGTCAACCCTCCAAATTACCAACCCACAATAAATAGATTAGAATCTTTTAATTTTTAACTAACGAGATTATAACCTTGTTTGTCATGCATAGTCAAATCTTTTTTAACTATAATCTCATTTTTCAGTCAAACATGTCAATTAAGTGATGGTTTTGAGGCAAGAATTATGAGAATGCGATGGCCTACAGTTCCAACTCAAGTATGATTTTAGTGAGTGAGTCAGAACTTTTCCTGAAATGTTCCGGCTCACTCTGTTTTTTTGTGTTGAGTTGGATTATTTTACAAAAAGTTCCAGCTCAGAAGTTTGAGTTGGAACTTTTGCGAAAAAAATACTGCTGGAGAGGATGTCTCCAACAGTATTTGCGATTACTAACAAAATCAGGAACTATCATTTATGGTTCGGGTAGGTATTCCTGTCGGAAATCCCGTAGGTCGGTGGGGTTGCTTGTGGCCGTGTCAAGGATGCAATGCGAAAGTAGGGAACGTTGGCGCTTCAGCGTCTACGCTCCCTTTGAGGCTTGCAAGCCCGGAGACTACAGGCTCCGGGCGGTCCCACGGCAGTACACAAGCAACCACGCAGACCGGAGGGCATTTCCTTCACCAACATCCAATAACCTAGAACCCAATTATTATTCTTTATAGAATTGTGCACTTTTTCTTACTATCAAAGTACTCGGAACAACAATTTGAATCGGCAACGGTATTTCTTTATTGATCGTTTTTTCTATCAAATCGATAACCAGTTCCGAAAGATAATTGATATCCAGGCGTATCGTCGTTAGAGGTGGAATCATGTATTGCGCATTGGCTAAGTCGTTAAAACCTATTAAACTTACATCTTGAGGTATTCGTACCCCCAATTCATGCGCCGCCTTATAACAGCCGCTTGCCATCGAATCATTTGCTATCATGACTGCCGAAGGTCTGTTACTCTCTCCCATTAACTCAAGAAACATCTCATAACCGGTTCTCGGTGAATAAGTACCTAGTTTCAGAAAATCTGGATTAAAGAGCCCTCTTTGTGAAAGATATTGTATAAACGTATCTTGTCTTTCATCGCCAATAAAATAGGGATCATCTACTTGATCTAAGTCGTCCCTACCACCGATAAAACCTATCTCTTTGTGACCGAGTTCTAAAAGATAGTTTAAGGCCTTTCTGGTTGCCCGACCAAGATTGAAATTAACCGAACTAAACTTGTCAGGGTTGGGACTGGTATCCGCAAACACCAATGGCTTCTGAAGTGATTCCAACCAATTGATGTGGTCCTTGGAAAACAAACCGACACAGATAATGCCATCAACATGTCGGACCGAAGAACGGGTATCATTGAAAGTTATGATGGGCATCGAATGCCCCTTCACCTTAAGTAAACTCTCAATCTCCACGCGAAGACTTAAATAGTAGGTATCCTCTACTTCGACATTCGTATCAATCCCAAAATACAAGCCGATAATTTTTTTTACAGTATTATTTTTTTTGACCGGTTCATAAGACAATTTCTCAGCCACTTCAAAAACTTTTTTCTTTGTTTCAATCGTTACTTGCAAATCTTCGTCATAATTGAGAACACGCGAAACAGTAGCGGGAGAGACTCCTGCTACTGTCGCTATATCTTTAATAGTCACTCTTTTTTTCTTCATAAAGGGCCACCGTCTTCTTATGTACTTTTGGTTTCGGTTTTAATTGCACAAGAATAACTCCCATCAGAATCAATAGGGCTCCAACCAGCATGCGGCCAGAAATAAATTCGTTCAAGAGAATTGCTGAAAATAACATTCCAAAAACAGATTCTGTTGAAAGGATAATGGCTGTTTCAGTCTCTTTTGTATATTGTTGCGAGCCTGTTTGCAATAAGAACGACAACATCGTACTAAAGATCCCTAAATACAGGATGGATAGGTTACCGGACAAGCTTGAAAAATCCATTGGCTTATTCTGTATCATTGCCACGCTCATTGCCAAGATAGCTGCTGTGCCCATTTGAACAGTATTCAAGGCAAAAGCATTTTCTCCAGCTACATAAGTACTGGTATAAATAATCTGCAAGGCAAAGAATATCGCACAAATCAAGGTCAGGATGTCACCGACATTAACACTATTAAAATCATTGAGGGACATTACAGCAATACCAATTATAGCAAAGATGGATCCGATTATGGTCATCCGGGACATTTTTTTCTTTAAGAAAACAACCCCAATCACCGGTACTAACACAACATTAAATGCGGTCAAAAAAGCATTTTTTGAAGGGGTCGTATACACAAGCCCTACAGTTTGGAAGAAAAAAGCGAGATATAAAATTATCCCCAGAATGCCACCCTTGATCAATGTCGCTTTGGTTATATGTTTTAACTGGTTATAAAAAAGAATCAGCATCGACAGAAAAGCAGTCGTAAAGCGCAGTGCCAGGATATGGATTGGAGAAAAAGACTCTAATGCGATAGAACTCATCACAAAACCAGATCCCCAAATTATTGCCACGATAAACAATCCTATCTGGCCTTTGATACGTTCACCCATGAAACTAGTCCTCCTCCAAATTCATTTGATTTAAAAGCAGAAACACACTGGAAGTCCACGAGAAGGCTAAATCATCATTCCCCTCACCTGTATGTGCGTTGAAGTTTTCAGCTAATCCCCCGACTAATGTTGCATCGCAGAATTTCTTCGCAATCCGCAGCGCATCATCATGGTAGCCAGCTTCGTATAAAGCATCCACAAAAATATACGTCTCCGGTGCCCAGACCGGCCCTAACCAGTAACCATCTCCGGTAAAGAGCGAGCTGGTTGGTTCTTCTGTTGCAATACCATACTTGCATTCAAAACGATTTAGAAGTTCGGAAATCAGTTGTTCTTTGTCAGCGTCATTGAAGCGGTAAGCAAGGACAATCGGCAAGAATAAGATGGCACTCGTCGTACTCTTGATTTTTTCACCAGAAAAAGTATGAAAAGCGCGTAATTGTTTGCCATCAAAAAATGCCGGCAAAAATTTATCATAGAGAAGATCGGCTTTTTCCCGCCAGTCATGCGCTTCTTTCTGCTTGCCCAATTTATCGGCGAAATCACCAAGGATATCCATTTGCCTGATTAAATAGGCAGTTAAATCTGGCGCAGTAACGGGGAAACCTTCATGGAAGATGGAGGCATTGTCCCATCCTGAATCATTACCATGGGTATAATACGGTAAGCCATCATGCGTGCGATGATTTAACCAAAAATTGGTATTACGAGAAAAACTATCATACATTTCAGATAAAAATTTATCCTCGGAAAATTTTGGATTCACTTCCATCATTTTCTGATAAGCCCAGGCATGAATCGGGGGTTTAATGCAGTTATAAGAAACATATTTATCGTTGATGAAATCCGGATAAGCGCCTGAATCATCTTGGTAGTTATTAAAAATTTTCAACTGGTTATAAGCCAATTCGGGATAATTTTCCGCCATCAAAATGGCGTTAAAACAATTATCCCAGCTCCAAATATTTTGCATCCAGTTCTTCGACATATAAGTAATGGGAAGATTCAAGAAACCATCCACTCGTACCGTATTCGTCCAAAGTAAATAAGAAGCTAGGTCATGCGGCAACTGATATTGTGGATCAGTGGTGGGCATATTATTGAGCCATTCTTGATATTCCTTTTGAACCGCTACGTGTGCATCTTCAAAAGATTGCGGCGTTACTGATTCATGAATGACTCGGTAATTTGTCAGGTATAATTCACTATCATTAGCGAGTTCCAGCCTAATATGTTCGTTACCGACTGTCTTCCATGGTGCATCGACTGAAAGGTTTCCTGATAACACCTCCAGGTGGTACTTGGTTTCTTTTTTATAAGAAATATATTCATAGCTATTGCTACCCATCTGATTGAAAGAATCATAGCGAACTTTGATCGCTTCAAGTTTCAATGCCATCCTTGTAGTCCGGATATGCACTGTTTTATCGGTTGGATAAATAAACTCTATTTTATTTTCGGCATTATTCTTACTAAATACCGTAAACTTTGTTTCATTGCATTCAAACGCTACTTCTTCGTTGAATGATAAACGAAACAGTTCACTCGGCGACTCGTCGCCGCCGTGAACGTCTCTTAACAATAACTCCCCTTCAAAATAAGAAATAACAAAATAAGATCCATACCTTGAAAAAGGAATTTTGCTAATAGCAATCTTCATCCTCTTGCTCCTCTCACTCTGAAATGACAAATGAAATTGAAAACGGCTCTAATTTTGTGCGATACTGAGCCAGTTGATCTTGCCCACAACTATTACTTCCCAATCCCGTTTGTTTGTAATCAATATTGACGACATTGTAGTCTGCATATTGAAGTTCATCGATATGTTTCGCAGCCTCCAATTGTTCTTTCGTATAATCGTGCACGGTTACCGTGTATGGACTCGCTAATTCCAGGCTGACTTTTTGATTGCCATCTTCGAATTGTACCCATTCCGTTTCAGAGCGCGCCCCATTTTCTTGCGGGAAGATATATTCTGTATGCATCCCTTTTACTGTGTTTTCATACAAACCTTTTTTAACTGAAGCATGGCTGTCCCAGTAACTTTCGCCCGGACCATAACCAAACCATTTTACATTTTCAAATGATTTCGGCATCGTGAATTCAATTCCTATCCGCGGCAACATGGTTGGCAATTCGGTTCCACTCATGCGCGGTTTGCCGTCGACTGCTACTCTTACCTTGCCATCTTCCAGCAATTCATATACATATTCCAAATCGAATCCCCAACCTTGGTTCGTTGTTCCAAAGTATTTATGGAACGTCATTTTACCATCTTCGACCTTCCAGTCGTACATGGTTTCCGAACCTTGATGCAGGAAATATGTTTCTTGCCAGTCCTTCAATTGATACATGTCATTGTCAATCGGTGCACGCCACAGCGTCACAACCGGTCCTTGGGAAATGATGTCTTTTCCATTTCTGGAAACAGTTTTCAAACTTCCGGTTACAATGTCAAACACCATTGCAGTAGACGCATTGGAAATCGTCACCGTGCGGTAATCGTTTTGCTCAGAAGAAACGTGTGCTACAGCTGTCCCTGTTTCTTTTTCTGGACGATATAATTCATTTTCCTTGCCGAGTGTGAATTGTGTAAAGTAAATAACATGACTTTCATTTAAGTATGGTTTTGGCCCATCAATCAATTCGGCATCCAGGAAGTAACGTTTGTTTGCATCGAATTCAAGTGGCAATGCTATCTCTTTGTTGGAACGTGCTGGTATGCAAGGTAAAACAATTTCATTGCTTTCAACCTTTTGATCTTGTTGATGAAGCGAATAACGAATGGTCAATCCTTCCAAGTTACGGAAGTCATAACGGTTCTCGACCGTCAAAGCGCCGTCTTGATAGCTAAACCTAACCGGCGCGATAACTTGTTTGTATTCCAACAATGATGTGGAAGGTTCCCGGTTTGGTTTTAACAGTCCATCAATACAGAAGTTGCTGTTGTTCGGCGTATCGCCAAAATCACCGCCGTAGAAATACGTTGTTTCGCCATTACGTTCAACTGCGATTCCATGATCGTACCATTCCCACAAGAAGCCACCGTGGAGACGCGGATATTTCCGCATTACTTCCTGGTGCTCTTCAAGCGCTCCCGGTCCATTCCCCATCGCATGGCCATACTCACAGTGGATATGCGGCTTTTTACCATTCGTATCTTTTCCAATATTTTCCAACCGCTCAAGGTATGAGTACATCGTCGTATAAACATCGGAGTAAGCAGCGTTACGATCTCCTTCGTAATGAACCAAGCGCGTTGGATCAATCGCTTTTGCTGCATTGTACATATCCATGAAGTTTTGACCTGCTCCGGATTCGTTCCCTAAAGACCAAAGCAAAACAGATGGGTGGTTTTTGTCACGCTCCACCATCCGTACCATGCGGTCAACATACGCAGCGGACCAATCTCGGTTGTCACTGATCCAATTATAATCTCCCGTGTTTTCGAAACCATGACATTCCAAATCCGTTTCGTCGATGACATATAATCCGTATTCATCACACAAGTCATAGAGATAGGGATGGTTTGGATAATGCGCCGTACGGACTGCGTTGATATTGTTTTGTTTCATCAAAATAATATCTGCTTCCATTTGTTCTTTCGTGACAGTAACACCCGTCTTTGGATTGAAGTCATGGCGGTTGACGCCATTGAAGAAAATATTCTTTCCATTCAGAAGAATCAGGCCGTCTTTGATTTCGACATGACGGAAGCCTACCCTGATTGGAACAAACGACGCCTTGGACGTAACAATCAAATCATATAAATGCGGTGTTTCTGCCGTCCATGTTTTCGGAGCCGCAATCCATTCGTCCACTTTTCCATTTTTAATTTCGAATTCTTTTAGTAACGCACCTTCATAATAAAGAGCCGCTGTATCTGCTTGGCCTTCTACTTCAACGACGAGTCTAAAGTCTTTTCGTTCCTCATCCGGCAACGTTTGAACTTTAATGTCAGTTGGTGAGTCTTTGTGCTCGGTATAGATTTCGACATCACGGATGATTCCTGATAACCACCACATGTCTTGGTCTTCTAAATAAATGCCATCCGACCATTTAACAACCTCCACGATTATTTCGTTCTCACCGTCCTGCAGTGCGTCCGTAATATCAAATTCGGATTCAAGACGACTTCCTTTACTCCACCCTATCTCCGTTTGATTGATCCATACCCGGAAGAAGGAAGAGACGCCATGGAAACGCAGAATGATTTTTTCATCTGCATTGTGCTTCGCTTCAAACGTTCTGATATAGACGCCAGTTGGGTTCTCTGTCGGAACATACGGCGGATTGATCGGGAATGGATAGAGTAAATCCGCATAATGCATGGCATCATACCCATTCATCTGCCAGCAAGAAGGTACTTCCGTTGGTTTGAATTTTTCGAAATGACGTTTTGAAATATATTCCTCTGCTTCAAACGGAGAGGAGAACAAGTCGAACTGCCACTCCCCATTCAAAGTCTGAAAACCATTGATATTGTCGTTTTTATCCAACGCATCCTTCAACGTTTGATAACGATGAAAAGAAGCGCGTGGCTTTAAGCGGTTTAACCCGATTTCTTTATTATTTTCCCATAAATTCACAAACAATCACCCTTTGTTATTTTATCGAACCTTCCAACCCTTCAATAATATATTTCTGTGCAAACAAGAATATCAGAATGGGTGGAATCATCATCAGAATCGTAATAGCCATTATTCCGATTGTGTTATTTCCATGGACCCCTTGGAATGATGCCAGACCAAGTGCCAAAGTATATTTCGAACGGTCCTGCAAGAAAATTAATGGACCCAAGTAGTCATTCCATACTGTTAAAATATTCAAAATCGCAATCAAGATAAGTGGTGCTCTCATGATCGGCAAAAAGATTTTTGAATAAATCTGGAAATCATTTGCCCCGTCAATTTTGGCAGCATTCGCAATATCATCCGGGAAGTTCATCAAGAATTGGCGTAGCAAGAAGACATAATACGCCGATCCCAACATCCCAGGAATGATAAGTGGTTTAAGTGTATTGATCCAGCCAATTTCATTAAACAACATATATTGTGGAATCATGGTTACGTCCCAAGGCAACATCATGGAGCTCAAAAGCATCATGAATAAAATATTCTTGAATTTAAAATCGTACCGTGCAAAACCATACGCAACCAAGGAACTCGAGATGACCTGCCCAATCGTCGTAAATACTGTAATCAAAACAGAGTTAAGTAAATACGTCGTAAACGGCTGGGAATTCCAGGCATCACTGAAATTCGACCAACGCCATTCGGATGGCAGAACCTGCGGCGGATACATGTTGACCTCTGCTTGTGTTTTAAAAGCGGTCAAAATAACCCAAAGAAAGGGACCGATAAAATAAAGAGAGAATAAAATTAATCCAGCATATATCACAACTTTTGTACGTTTTAACTGCCCTATATTACCCATTTTATTTTCCTCTCTTTACTTTTTTTGTTTTCTTTACTTCATTTTCATAGAACACCCATGCTGATGAAGACTTGAAGATAACAGCGGTCATTGCCATAATAATGAAGAACATGACCCATGCGTTCGCACTTGCATAGCCGAGTCGGTGATGCTTAAATGCATTCTCATAAACAAACAAACCATAGAAATAAGTGGACTTCATTGGTCCTCCACCAGTCAAAAGGATAACCAATGTTAACTGTTGCAGGGCGGAGATGGTAGATGTTACCAAGTTGAACAAAATAGTCGGTGTTATGATCGGAATCGTTATCTTGAAAAACTGTTGGATGGGTGTTGCACCATCGATTACTGCTGCTTCATAATAACTGCTCGGGATACTCTTAATGTCGGTATAGAAAATAAGCATCATATTCCCCACACCCCAAGCACTGGCAACAACAATGGCTACAATTGCCCATTTTGGATCCTGCAACCACAAAGGGCCATCAATCCCGATTAAGCTAAGGATGTAGTTCAAAATTCCGTTATTAGAATCAAGAATCCATCCCCAAATGATTGCTACTGCTACCCCCGAAACAACTGAAGGGATATAGAAAATAACTCTGAACAAATTGACTCCTTTTACGTTCGTTGCAATCAACATCGCTAAAACGAGTGCGATAATCATATTTAATGGAACAAATATCAAAGCAAATTTGAGTGTTAATCCTAATGAGTCCCAAAACTGTGGGTCTTCGGTAAACATACGGATATAATTTCCTAAACCGATAAAGCTACTTTCTCCAATAACCGGCCAGTCATAGAAACTCATGACAAGAGATAGAACAAGTGGTCCTGCGGTAAATGCCAAAAAGCCAATTAACCAGGGTGATATAAATAAATAGGGCGTTATTTTTTCAATAACTTTACTTTTTTTACTTAACGGTGCTGCCATCCATTTTCCAGTCCTTTCTGGGAATAAAATGGAGCTTTTCTTTAACAATAAAAGAAAAGCTCGCTTTTTATTATTTTACGACCGAATCCAAAGCTTCTTGTGGTGCCAATCTTGTTGTAGGATTGAACACTTGCTCGAACGCCATTTCCAATTGGTCTGCAAAATCGCTCCAATTTTCAATTTTGAATGAACTTGGTCCATATTCAGTACTGCGCTCCAACATTTCATAGAAGACGCTCTTATACTCATCATCTTCCAAACCTTCTGATTCTACGACACTTTTCAGTACGGATAATTCATAATCAATCCGTTCAATATTGGCTTCTTCGTTTGTCCAGAATTTAACGAATTCCCACGCTGCATCTTTGTGTTCAGAGTCAGCAGAGATTGCCAAACCGGAAGAACTCAAGACAGATTTACTTTCTTGCCCTTCAAAGCTCGGAATAGGTGCAGTACCGAAGTTTACCCCTGCATCAGTAAAACTTCCGATATCCCATGCTCCCGAAACAACCATAGCAGCTGTTTGAGATGCGAACTCATCTGTTCCCCATCCTTCTGAAGCTACTGCTAAATCATCATTCATCAAATCTTGGAATGTTTGCAAAACTTCAACAGCTTCTGGTGAATTCACATAGCCATCCGTTACAGAACCATCTTCACTTGCATAAGCTGTGCCATTGCTCCAAAGGTACATTTCAAAATCGTACGGATCTGGTTTTCCAGGCATAATATAACCAAAGACATTTTTTTCTGGGTCGGAGATTTTCTCTGAAGCTGCTCTTACATCGTCCCAAGTCCAATCATCTGTTGGGTAGTCAACACCCGCTGCATCAAAAAGATCTTTATTATAGTACAAAGCATGTGTCGTGAAACCAACTGGGATTCCGTAAACCGTGTCATCGATAGAGTTATAGTTCCAAGTTGTCTCATAGAAATTTTCCTTGTACTCTGCTCCTTCCGACTCAATATATGAATCTAGCGGCTCCAATCCACCAGAGTAAGCAGGATAATTCCACATGTACATAACATCCGGAGCATCCCCTGCTCCCATTCCGGCAGTGATTTTCGTATCATACTCCCCGCCATAACCTTCCAATAGAACTTCAACGCCATCTTGCGATTCATTAAACTTGTCTACCAATGTTTGTTGGGCATCTAGACTTGCTTCACTATCCCAAGTAGAAAATCTGATCTGAACTTTTTCTCCAGAGTCCGCTGTATCTCCGGATTCAGCTGTCCCACCATTTCCACATGCTGATAAAACTAAAACAGATGCCAAGCCCAAATATAGTTTCTTCATTCGATAATCCTCCGCTTCATTTGATGACACGAGTATAGTCTATTATTTAGTAAATGTAAACGGTTTTATTAAAATTTAGTAATATTAGACGGTGTGTCAATAAAAATTATCGTGTTTTAAACTAAAAAAGACCAAACCCTGTTTTATGGGGCTTGGTCTTTCCAAACATTTGGTTATTCAATGCGGAAACATAATTTCAGCGAGTACCCATATTGTTAACAACAAGCCGAGTACAAGGGTGATAATAGTCATGATTGCTCTGTCTTTATATTTCAAAAAAGCAACCACACCTAAGATGAAGCCTATTATTCCGATTACAGCGATGACTAGTGTCGGTAGCGGAAGTCTCCCTATACTTGTCATTTTAAGGGCCAATAACACGACAAAAGCCGCCATTAAGCCTGTTGCCCATTTCCCAACGGTTGACTTGGATAAAAAATGCACATTCATAATGATTGCCTCCCCTTACTTCTGCGCTTGAATGACTGGTTCATAAGTCGCCAAATACCTGAGTCCCGCACTTCTATCTTTTGACTTTATTATACCACCAACGCTCAAAAGAAAGGTTTATCATCATCTTTATGTCCTTGTGGTCAGGTAGCGTTTTTCCACGTAATCCAGCGATTCTTTGATGATTTGTTTCAAAACTTCTTCATTGATATCGGCAAGCTTGTTTATATAGAGACAGGCTTTACTGGCACGATGTTTACCTAATTTCGCCAACAGTTCTTCTTTACGGTCTTCTTCCAATGCAAAATAAATGGTATGCGCCGATTTCCGTGGTGAAAATCCGACCCAGTTCGCTTCTCCTGAATGGCCAGACGCGTATTTGTATGCGTATTTTCCATAACCAATAATAGATGGTCCCCACATCACGGGATTCATACCTGTCACTTCGTTGTACATTTCCAATAAACGATAGGCATCGGCTTTTTTGTTTTTTGACGCAATTTCCTCGATGAATGCAATGACACTTTTTTCGGTTGGTTTCAGCTTTGCTTCATTGGCCAAGTCGGTTCCTCCTCAAAATAATGCTTTTTCTTTATTATACGTGAAGTGAGTGGGTCACCAAAGTTTTACTACTATATTTTATATTTCTCCAAATCCTCACTGAACGCTGTACTGACTCGTTTAAATTCGTGGATATGGGTGCTCATGGACGCAATTTCTTCTGTATAGGTCAAGACACTCGCCGAAACTTCTTCAGTGGAAGCAGAATTCTCCTCGGCTATGGCGGCCAGTGAGGTGATTGTTTCCGATATAGCATTGAAGTGTTTTGTTTCTGTAATCAAGTTATCAATCAATTCCACAATGAGGTTTGAAACAGCCACCACCGATTCAATGGAGTCTGCATTCTCCATCGTGATGGCATTCAATTTATTATTTTCTGTTTCTATCACTGAAAATTGGGAGGCTAATCCGTTCATGAATATCTCGATATTAGCGATAAAATGTTCTAATTGACTATTAATGGAAAGAACAGCAGTCCGAGATCCTTGAGAAAGTTTCCTGATTTCAGTAGCTACCACTGCAAAGCCCTTACCTTGTTCACCAACGCGCTCAGCCTCGATCGCAGCATTCAACGCCAGGAGGTTCGTCTGACTGGCAATGCCTTCCACCACTTCCACAATTTTTCGAACTTCTTGAACATTTCGCTGTAACGCTTCCCCTTTTCGCTTAAACGTTGTGAACTGCTCTAAAATATTATTCAGATTATGGGAAGTCAATTTCATTTCCTCGAACCCGCCCCTGATTACTTCAACAGATTTCTCTAGAGCGACTTTCCCTTGGTTCTCTTTTTCAACGACGCCATTTAGTGAAGCGATAGAATCGTGAAGTTGGGAAGATACCTGGTGCGTTTCAAAAGTTTGGCTGACGGCTCCTTCAGCCACTTGATCGACAATGGTCGCAATATCCCGCGAAGTTTCGCGGATATTGTTTGAGATATCGGAAAAACTATCAGCAAAGACATTCAATTCATCCGTTGTACTTTTGTATCCGACAAAATCAGTCTTGATTCCTGCAATCAAAGCTACCAGTTTATCATTCAATTCCTCAAAAATATCATCCGTTGAAATTTGATGGGCGATCGAAAAATCTTTTTCCTTCAGTTTATCCAAATAACGGTTGATATAAATGATTGGTTTAAATAATTGCTTACCTGTAAAAAATGGCATAATTAGCGATAAAGCAAGGATACCAGGGACGGCAATGTTGTTTGGTGAGTAACTCGCCAACAGCGCCGCAGGAATCCCTACGAGAAATAGTGTCGCAAGCGCCAGTTTCGCTTCTAATTTTTTGACGATTCCAAATGTAAGTAATTTATTGAAGTGAAAATTCTTCTGAAGCGTAATGGGCTGTTGAAATCGTATGGCAATTTTCAGAAAGTCATCTGTCCTTTCCAGTGTTTCCACAGTTACATTCTCCTTAAAATGAAAACTCGCGCCTTCCAGCATGCCAAGGAAATAGGAAAACATGCCGCGCGGCGATTTATAGGTCATATGCGCGTTATAGGTGTCCACTGCTTCGATATGAAGGATTGGCGGTTTAGCTCCTCTAAACTTTTGCGTCACAATCACATGAATATCATACATGGCTTGCAAAAAAGAATAGAGATTATCATATTTAAAGAAGGCCGGATAAATTTTGGAGTAAGTTTTCACATTTTGATGTGCCATTGTCCGCCACATAACATCGGGTGATTTGTCGACCCTTTTTCCGATTGCTTCAACCATCCCTAAAGCAATACGATCAGCCACCTCTTCAGTTGGCGTGAATATCTTGTTGGCTTTGAGCCCATAGCTTGTCATGACTTCACTGACTATTTCTTTTCCATACAATTCCTTACAAGTATTCATCCATGCAGATACAATCGTGCCTTTCATACATTTCCCCCTAGATATTCGAATTTACTCTATCTATCGGACACACTTTTGAAAAATAAAGCGGGTTTTCATGTAATAAATTGGCACATTAATTGTGCATTTCATGGTATAACCCGAAAAAAGCTCACTCAACTGGAATTTTTAATCTGAGTGAGCTAAATCCGGAAAAAAAGCTCACTCGCAAAGTTGAGTGAGCTTTTTTATTTAGGCATTGCCAAGCACTACAACCCGGTCCAATTTATCCCGGATAGAATCACGCAGTTGATGCGTAATCATGAGTACGGTCAGTTCTTCATTTTCCAATAACTGCTGTTCAATCTCCAGTGCACTCTCCTCATCCAAACTTGAAGTGCCTTCATCCAGCAAAATGATTTTCTTGCCGCGCAAGAAACCACGAGCCAATGCGACTCTTTGACGTTGCCCACCTGAAAGTAAACGACCCGCCTCCCCGATGTCTGTGTCCAGGCCGAGCGGCAAACTTGCCACCACACCTTCCAAACTACTCGCCTTCAGTGCTTTAGCCAATTCTTCATCAGAGTATGTTTCTCCCAATGTAATGTTTTCTCGCACTGTTCCTTGGAACAAATAAGGAATCTGATCCATGTATAAAATGTGATGACGCAGCTCCTGTCCGGATAATTGATTTAATTCATTCCCGGAAAAACGCACCGAGCCACTGTAATCCGTCAACTTACCGTTCAGGATATTGAGTAGTGTGGTTTTCCCGCTTCCACTCGCACCGACTATGGCGTATTTTTTACCCAGGTTGAAAGAGGCATCCAGTTCCTTTAAGACCTGTTTGTTCCCATAGGCATAACTGACCTGTTGCAGTTGGATGCCGGAAACGACATTTTGAATTTTTCCGCCAGGTCTTTCAAAAGAAGTCTCGAGTGCCTCGAATTTAGTAAAAATCGGATCCACTGCTCGCATTGCTGCCAATTGTTGACTCAAGTTACCGACCGTATTGAAAATCACCGCTGCCAAGCCACTGGTCGCCATCATGGCTCCAATTGGAACCAATGAACGGAATACAAGATAGCCGGTCAGACCGGTGACAGACAACTGCCCTAAAATATTCCCGAAGGCACCCAGTATGGCAACTTTCGCGGTCACTCTGGTTTGGTTATTTTTAGCATCCGCCAACGCGAGCGATGCTTCTTGCGTATTCTTCGATATTTTTTGCAGTAAATTGAAGGAAAAGAAGGTATCAAATCCGTTCAATGTGTCGGTAACTTTGCTGATGAAGCGTTCGTTTTCTTCAGTCGTGAACAAGGAAGCCGCCTTCAATTTCTTTTCGTACAATTTCGGCAAACCCAGTGTCAAGGCAGTGAGCGCAACCGTCATGACCACAATGCTCCAATGGAAAGCGAACAGAGCTACGACCGATGATACTGTGGCAATGATGCCGCCCCAAATTTGATAAAATAGGTCAAATCCATTCGTTTCAATCGTATTCAAGTCATTGCTCAGCCATGATGTATAGGTCCCGACTTGTTTCTTATGGAAGCTGGTATAGCTGGACTGCTCCATTCGTTTGGTAATGTCGGTCCGGATGGCGGTCGCCATTTTTTGTTTTGTTTCACTTGTCTTGTTGATTTGAACATTCAGGACAAAAAGGAATACCAAGAATAGCCCCATCACTTCCGCCAACACCTTGAAAAAACTCTCAAAGTCCAGGTTCACCAACGTATCCAAGGTAACCGCCATCCGCACGCTGACAATGGTTTGGATGACATTCGTTACTGTCAATAAAAAGAAAACCAACGTATTTTCCTTCCAGAATCGTTTGATATAAGTTTTCATATTCTTCACACCTTTGCTGTTATTTGTAACTAAATTTTATCTCGGTTATACTAAAAGGAAGATTATAATTGCATATCTGCAAAAAATAAGGGTGTGAAAACATGGATTATGGTGAACTACTCCGGCAGATCAGGACCAGTAAAGGGATGAAGCTCAAGGAAGCGGCAAGTGATACCCTCTCTACCTCACAACTTTCCCGTTTTGAGAACGGCCGCTCAATAATTCCCGTTGACTCTTTTCTTGAGACGTTGAAAAACATCAATACCACCCCACAGGAGTTTTTATTCCTTTTTGGTGATGATGACCATAAGGAGATGCAGAAAATTTTTGAAAATATCGAATCCTTTATGGCAGAACATCAGTATGACAAGGTGAGGGAATTACGTGACATTTTGAGGAAACAAAACCCTGCCCCCTATAGCTGGAAACGATTTGTCTTTTTGTTCATTGAGAGCTTGTTGGTCTTGACTGACGGAGGGGAACCACAGAACCAACCGGAAGTCTTGACTTACTTGATGCAAGTTGCGGACTGGGGCGAAATGGAACTCCGGATTTATGCGTTGTTCGGGTTTGTGTTTGATGTCGAAACAACTTACCTTTTGATGAAGACCGCTGTCAAAAAAAGTCAAAAATACATGGCCCTTCCCCAGGATGCCAAGTTGCTATTTTCGATTTTGTCGAATAATTTTTCGACATTCGTTTTCCATAAACGCTATGATTATGCTCAAGCAACTTTAGCGATTTTCGAAGAGCAATTAACCGAACGGGTCGAATTGCTCGAACCGCATCTCGATTTTCTGTTTAATCAAGGAATCCTTGCGTTTTGCCAAGGAAGAGAAGCAGATGGCATCAGGGATTGCGAGCGCGTGGTTGAATTGTGTCAGTTGTTCCGACAACATTGGCGTGAAAAGCGCTACAACTGGCGCTATCAAAACTGGCGCCATGGCTACAAGGATCCGGAATTCCGCGAATTGGCAATCAACATTGGGGTAATTGAGTAAAGGCTTTACAATTATTCAAGCGTTTGTTTAAAATGAAAGAAGTATAAAATGGAGGCGATATTTTGGGTAAAGAAGCACTAACAATAGATAGTTTGTTCGAACTAAAGAGTCTGGGCCAGCCGATTGCTTTTGGCAATCGTATTTTTTATAGCGAAACAACACCAAATAAAGATGAGAATGGCTATCATTCTTATATTTACAGTATTGATCGCACAACAAAGGAACGTCGCCGTTGGGGAGATGCAGGTACGAGCCAATCCCAATTGGAAATTTCACCGAACGGAAAATATTTATCATATATCGGAAATGCGACCAAAGACAAAAAACCGCAAGTCATGGTTATGCCGCTTGACGGTGGGAGCGCCTTTGCTTTAACGGAAGAAAAAGAAGGCGTCTCAAATTATCATTGGACAAAAAATGGTGCTTCCGTTTATTACCAAACAACCAAAAAAAATACGGATGAAAAAGCTGACGAACCAAAAGAAAAGAAAATGCCCAATACAACTGAAATCGACAAGTTGACTTACAAGTTGGACGGTGCCGGTGTCTTGCCGAAAGATTTGACGTATCAAATCAAGAAAATCGGTGTGGCATCGCGTGATGTGGCGACGATCCTTGAAGATCAGGAACGCGTTGGCCTGAACTACGTTGCCAATGATGAGAGCTATTTATTGGTGGCCGGTGAATTGGACAGCGCTGATGAGTGGAATTATGGCGGCACAGTTTATTATTATGATGTGGCGACGAAAGAAAAACGCTCGTTGACGACTTCCGTTCCCAAAGGCAGTTTCTCATTTGCGGCGATGTCGGAAAACGAAGATTATTTATTATTGAACGGAAATGATTTTGAATATGCTTTTGTGACATTGAGCCGCATTTACGGTTACGACATGAAGACCCATGAATTGGTGTGTTTAACAGAAGATTTGGATGTGGAAATCAGTGACGTGATGGTCGCGGATTTCCAGCAAAATGTCTATGGGATGCCCGTGGAATGGTTGAATGAAAATGAGTTCCTCTTCCCTGCTACCAAGCATGGTAAAACCCAGTTGTATAAAGGCAATCGCGCCGGAGAAGCAACGCTGGTATTTGATCAACGGATGCATGTGACGGATGGACACATCATTGCTGGAAGCGAAGAAATTGCGGTAACGTATTCCGCTTTGACAAAAACGTCGGAGCTGGCAGTTCTCGACTTGGTGAGTGGCGAGTTGGAAGTATTGTATCAGCCAAATGCTGCCTTTTTCCAAAAGCATGCCGTTGTAGAACCGGAAATGTTCTGGTTCAAGGGTGCGGATGGTTGGGACATCCAGGGTTGGTACTTGGCGCCGGTTGGGGAAAAAGTGAATCACCCGGCGATTTTGTATATTCATGGTGGACCACAGGTGTGTTATGGGGAATCGTACTTCCATGAGATGCAAGTGTTGGCTGCGCGTGGGTACGGTGTGATCATGTTAAATCCGCGTGGTGGTAATGGCTACGGTCAGGAGTTCGTGGCATCCATTTTGGGCGATTATGGTCATAAGGATTTTGAGGATTTGATGTTGGGAACCGACTATGTGTTAGAACAGCATCCGGAAATTGATAAAGACCGTGTTTATGTGATGGGGGGCAGCTACGGCGGCTTCATGACGAACTGGATTGTGGGTCATACGGATCGATTCCGGGCGGCGATTTCGCAACGGTCGATTTCGAACTGGATCAGTTTCTATGGAACGAGTGACATTGGTGCGTTCTTTGTGGAATTTCAATTGCAACGCGATTTGTGGGATGTGGATGGGTTGTGGCGGATGTCCCCGTTGGCGCATGCGGCGAATGCGAAGACACCGATTTTGTTGATGCACAGTGAGCAGGATTTACGTTGCCCGATGGAACAGGCGGAGCAGTTCTATGTAGCGATGAAGAAACATGGAGTGGAGACGAAATTGATTACGTTCCCGGAATCGAATCATGGCTTGTCGCGGAATGGATTGCCTAATTTGCGGGTGAAGCGTGCGGATGCGATATTTGATTGGCTGGAGAAACACTAGCATACTGTTGAAAGAACACTTTAAATTCTTTCGGGATATTGACTTTGTGCACTCATACTAGCTATAATTCAATTTAGTGTGTGGAGCACAAGTATATCTTAAGGAGTTATCAGAATTGGAAAAGGAAAAGACAGTTTTATATAAAGAAGTGACGGCAAATCCGGCACCGTTAGGTTTGATGGGCTTTGGGATGACAACGATTTTGTTGAACATTCATAATGCAGGTTTCTTCTCATTGAACGCAATGATTTTGGCTATGGGTATTTTCTATGGTGGCATGGCACAAGTAATCGCTGGAATCATGGAATTCAAAAAGAACAACACATTCGGAACAACAGCTTTTACATCATACGGTTTCTTTTGGTTATCATTGGTTGCATTAAATATTTTACCGTTGATGGGTTATGGTGAGGCTGCGGATTCATTGTCGATGGCCGCTTACTTGTTTATGTGGGGATTGTTCACATTCTTCATGTTCATCGGAACATTGCGCATCACAAAATCACTTCAAGTTGTATTTGGTTCCTTAACAATTCTATTCTTCTTGTTGGCATTGGCTAACTTTACTGGTTCAGAATTGATTCTGACAATTGCTGGTTATGAAGGAATCATTTGTGGATTCACGGCAATTTATGCGGCAATGGCACAAGTGTTGAATGAATTATACGGCAAAACTGTATTACCGATTGGCGAAGTAAAATAATTAAACAGGGAGTCTGGTATCTTTTGTACCGGGCTCCCTTTTTTCGTATAATAAAGGAAAGAATGGAGATGACGCGAGTGGAAGTTCAAAACGAGAAAGAGTTGCTGGCAGGTTTGGAACGACGTGAGGAGACTTTGGTGGTTAAGGGTGAGTTGCGGCAAAAGGTACGTGATTTGCTGAAGACGAAGTTATCGGATGAAGAGTTGATGGGTTTCGAATTGGGGTCTGCTGGCACGGGTGGTATCGTGGCCGAGATTGTGTACTGGGTAATCAGCCGGTTTAGCAAGGATTCGGTGATGCAAAAAGATTTGGAAGCGGCTATTCGTCAGTATAATGCCAAAGTGGATGCCGATAATAATTTGATATTGTATTTAAGGCAGTTGGATTATTAATGAGTGGAAAGGCTATTTCGAACGAAATGGTCTTTTTTGTATAGTTATTTTGCTTGCAACATGTTAATATGTTGTTAAAAAGATAATCGAGGCGGATTATGAATAAAAAAATTCAAATTTCACTAATTTTGCTGTTGGTAACATTTTTGGTGATTTTGGGCTGGGTTACTCTTTTTAAGGACGATGAACATTCAGTTGTGGAGAGTATCGCAATCTCGATGGAAAATGAATACGATATCGAACTGGGTGCGACGGTTGCGGAAACAATAAATGATGTTATGGTGTATTTTGATGTGGATGAGAATCAGATTGCGATTGCTTATTATGATTTTGTGGATGGCGAGCATTACTATTTAAATGCGGATCAAGCGATGTACGCGGCGAGTACAACGAAAGTAGCGATTGCGGCACTGTATGCGGACTTGATTGAGAATAGAATAATGGATTGGGATTCAAAATTGCCCTATTACGATTCTTATTATGAATCCGGCGAGGGTGCTGTTACGAACGCAGAAAAGGTAGATGCTTATCCAGTTGACGAGTTGATGCTGGAGATGTTGGTCCATTCTGACAATACGGCTACGAATGTGCTGGCTTTTTATTACATTGAAAATTTCAGTGGTGATTTTGAAAAATACCGTCAAGCGATTGCGGGACTGAGCGGACTGGAATACCTTCCCGATATTGTTTATACGGAAAACTATGCAACTGCTCGGATGTTGGAACAAACGTTGATTCATGTTGCAAATAATGATGCTTACACATTTATTATTGAAACAATGATGGAGGCGCAAGAGGGCTTTCGTTTGAAAGAACTTGTTTCTGTTGGTATGGCTGCGAAATATGGCAGTAGTGAGCAGTGGAATCATGATATGGGAATTTACTATGAGGATGGTGTTCCGATTTACGCCATCGTGGTTATGACGGAGGATGTTCTGGAAGCCGATGAATTTATGGGCATTTTGAATTTTTATTTGCATAAAATGTAAGCAGCACCTGGAATATTGTCCGGGTGCTGTTTTTGTTTCTTATCAAATTAAATCAAAAAAAGCTTGGATGGTGCTATTCTCAAATAAAATATAAATCCCGAGCCCTATAAAAACTATCGGAACAATGATGCGCTCATATTTTTCCAAGGTTTCCGAAATAAAGGATAGCTTGGCTAGATGGTGACTCGTATAGCAAAGAACAGGAATAGCTATTGCGAAAACGATGAGAGTCATGAAGATTGCAGTTATGTTGATAGAAGTGAAAAAAGGAATGTAGATTCCTAAATTATCACCACCGGCAGCAACGGTAATCAAGGCAACCGTGCGAACAAGATGGCTGCCTCCACGCGATTCCAATTTTTCAATTACCTCCTCTTCTTCAGTCTCATCTTCCCCTTGCATCGCCATCCGGATTCCCAAATAGATTGGAATAAATCCCAGCAGACCAATCATCCAGTCCTGGGGAATGTAGTGAAGGACATCGGCGGTGAACAGGCTGACTGCTACTAATATACCTGTCCCGAGGTATTGGCCTAGGTAAACGTGAGAAACGCTCTTTTTGCTATCGGCTTGAGAAAAAATAATCATCAGAATGAATAAGTTATCGATATTTGTGGAAATAAAAACTGCCAGTGCTGATAAGATACTTTGCATCATGTAAAATCCTCCGCAATCATGAATATAAAATGGTCGTTTGGATTCCAAACATGTAAGTCATCAGCCACATAACCACGCAGCCATAAATTACCTTCTATATTTCTCAAATAGAAACCTTTCGGGAATTCATCATCGAGGCTGATCCGTTCTGATGCTACAGTGATGGATCCTGATGGTGCTTGACGTTTTTGAACGGGGTTGTCCTTAACCCCTTCCGGCTGATTGAAATAAGCTAACCGCAAATGCGGCCCTAGTTCAATCGGGCACAACGTCAATCCTATCGTGCTAATTTGTTTTAAAATAAGTGGCATCGTTGCACCCTCTGGGAAACCCAAGTCTTTAACTGTAAGTTCAACCGTGTGGACGGTATTCTTCTTTTTTGCAGTGGTAAATCGTTCATCCATCAATAGCTGTTCTGCGTACTCATTCATCATAATACCTTTTTGTTCTAACCTACTCATGAGTTGTGTTGGTGTAAACCCACCAATTTCGACGGACCCCTTTATTAATCCCAAGTGCTTTCCTCCTTGCTGTGATTTCGCTTTTACCAAGAATCTATATTTTACTTCAAGCCTATACAATCAACAAGTTAGGCTATTTAAAGTGACTTACCGACAGTTTTGGAGGACTAAGTCATTTTAAATAAAAACAAAATGACTTACTGCCATTTTCGCGCCACTAAATCATTTTAAATAAAAATAAAGTGACTTAGTCTCCAAATTTCGGGACTAAGTCACTTTAAATTATATTAACGCTCTACTGAAGCGTCAGCGGTCATTGTTTTTTCAGTTTCCTCAACAGAGAATGGACTCACGTCTCCGTTTACGGTATGTTTCAAGGAAGAGAATGCTGTCGCAAAGTTGATGATATACTCTGGGTCTTTTTCTTCTAGAATGCCATGAAGAACACCGGCAGCGAATGCATCCCCGCCCCCAACGCGATCGATAATATGGTCCATATTCTGTACGGTTGAGTAGTAAGTTACGCCGTCTTTCCAAAATGTTCCTTGCAAAGTGTTATGCGTTGCAGAAATGACGTTACGTAAAGTTGAGTAGAAAATTTTGATATTCGGATACAATTCATTCATTTTTCCATAGTAATAATCCAATTCAAATTCTTGCTCGGAAATTTCCGGAACGCCAAAGAATGTGATGGCGTCACGTTTGCCAGCGGATAGGTAATCCACATATGGCAGGACTTCTTTCAAGAATGCTGTACACTCTTCAATGGACCATAGTTTGGAACGGTAGTTCACATCAAAGTTGACAGTCACGCCTTTTTTGTGAGCTTTCTTCATCAACTCTTTCGTTACTTTACGGCTATCTTCAGAAAGTGCTGCTGTTACACCCGTGATGTGAAGCATGGTTTTTCCTTTTAAAAGTTCATCCACATCCACTTCAGAAATTTTCATTTCCGCAATCGCAGAATGAGCGCGATCGTAAATGACTTTGGACGCACGCGGGCCTGCCCCAGACTCCAGATAGTAAGCACCTAAACGGTCGCCGCCGTAGATCACTTCACTCGCATCTACGCCGTACTTTTGCGTATGACGGATTGCGGATTGACCCAATTGGTTATCAGGTACTTTGGTAAAATACGTCGTTCTATGGCCAAGCGAGCTCAAGTTGATGGCAACATTCGCCTCTGCTCCACCGTAATGTAAACTCAATTGCGTTGTATCATAAAAATGCGTTCCGACCTGAGTTGAAAAACGCATCAACGTTTCCCCTACACATAAAATATTTTGTTTCATCAAACATCCCTCTTTTTCATGGTTTATGATTACGATTACATTTCCAAATAGGAAATTAGATATTCATATAAGAAACTTCTTACTCATTATATGACAGAAAAAAAAAGAGAGCAACCGTTTTCTATGAATTCATAGAAAAAGATTTTCCTCTCTTAGATATACATGTAAACATTTTCCAGTTCTTTTAAAATACCATTGCGGGCAGCCTTGATTGCAGCGGCAACTGTCGCCTCTTTTTCTGGTGTCCGGCGGTATGTCGGCATACTGACACTAAACGCGCCGTAATTTTTGCCGTTAACGGACAAGGTCGTACCCATGCAAAACACTTCAATCTGCTCCTCGCTGTTGTCGAACGCAATTCCCTGTTCACGAATCTCAGTGAGTTCATTTTTGATGGCCGCCTCAGTGACCAATGTATGTTGGGTAAAAGGCTTCAACTCCACTCGGGATAAATAAGCATCCAATTCTTCCTCCAATAATTCCGCGAGCATGGCTTTTCCCATGGCGGATGCATACATCGGTTTTGAGAAGCCAATTCGGGATGTCGTCACGACAATCGGGCGCATTGATTCCAGTTTGTTTACGTACAGAATCTCGTCGCCTTCGCGGATGGAAAGATGAACGGTTTCGTCCAATTTTTCATGGAGTTCTTTTAAATAGGGATAGGCTATTTTTGAAATGTCCAGATCCGCCAAATATTGATTGGCATAACGGACTAAGCCGCTTCCCAAACCATATGTTTTGTCGCCATCATTTTTTCTGACATACCCGATCAATTCCAGCGTTCCCAGGATTTTCAAAGCAGTCGGATTGGTCATATCCGTCGCTTTGGCGATGGCATGCAGGGGTTGCGAAACGTTGACCGATGCCAAGAAATTCAGTATTTTATCAGCTTTTATCAGTACCGTGCCGTACGGTTGTGGTTGCGTCATTTTCCTTCTCCATTCTCTTACTGTTGTTTAAAATATAAGTGATTTTCGAAATTAAGTAAAGGTTTGTTCTTTTGCGGGGTCATATTTTGTGAGATACTGGTACTTGTGATTTCAAAATGGAGGGACATAATGATCTATATTCAAGAAGCAGTTTTGCATATACTTGACTTAAATACAAATGAACCGATTTATTCATTAGCTGGATTGGATATTTCGGAAAAGTTCACAATTGACTATATCCATGCCATGATCGAAAAAGTAGAAGATTCCGATAATATGAAAGAAGGCACATTGCTGGCGGACAATCCGACTGTGGGGTTATTGGAAAATGTAGCCGATGATTTCATCGGGGCAACGCGTGCATTGACGGACAAATTCTATAATATCACCAAAGTGAATTACGAAATTCCGGCTGCAGACTTGCTGTTTGCTAAATTTACCTTGGACGAAGTTGCCTGTTTGGGGTTATTTAAACTAAACTACTCGGATAGTATTACACACCACGTATCGCAAGAGGCGGACACGCTGACGAATCAGTTGGTGGTGAATCGCGCGATTTTGCCGAGTGCGCGGCAGGCGATTCAGGAGGGTATGGTTTTGAATCTGGAGACGATGCAATACCATGTACTCGAGAAGAAGCATATGATTACGGAATTGGCGGAGAAGAAGTTTTATTTCACGGAAATGTTTCTCGAGGATCAGCCGAAACCGAGTCTGAAGGAAAATATTTCGATGATTAAAAAGGCGGTTCAGAAGACGAGCAAGGCGTTTAATGATGAGGAGTTTGTGGCGCTGGCGGAAACGAAACAGGCGATTGTACATAGTATGGAAGAAGAAAATGTGATTGATAATCATGTGATTGCAGATCAGTTGTTTGGTGACAATTACGCGAAGAAAGAGAAGTTCTTCCAGGAAGTCGAGGAGCTGGGGTATGTGGACCGGGCACCGGCTGAAGTTGCGGTGGCGGGACCGAAGTTTTCCAAGCAGAAGTTGCGTTTGAATAATGGCATTGAAATCAGCATCCCGATGGACTTATACCAGGACGCTGAGGTTGTGGAGTTCATCAATAATCCGGATGGGACGATTTCGGTCATGCTTAAAAATATTGAAAAAATAAAGAATTTATTTTAAACAGGACATAACGCTATCTGCCACGGAAAGTTATGTCCGAAAATAAAAATAAACGGACATAACTTATAGGTGGTCCCAAAGTTATGTCCAAAAAAAATATAAACGGACATAACTCATGGGGGTTCCCAAAGTTATGTCCGTTTTTTCCTTACTATAGTCTCTTCAACAATTCAGATTGTGTCTTGTACAAGTGGTAGTAACGACCGCGTTGTTGCAACAACTCTTGATGGGTACCGGATTCGAGAATCCTGCGGTCACCAATGAAGAAGATGCGATCACTGTTGCGGATTGTGGACAGACGGTGGGCCACAACGAATGCGGTCCGCCCCTCCAGCAACCGGTCGAGTCCCTCTTGCAACAACACTTCCGTTTGCGTATCGATACTGGACGTCGCTTCATCCAAAATCAATACTTTCGGATCCGACAACAAGGTCCGGGCAAAGGAAATCAGTTGGCGCTGACCTGCTGACAACGTACTTCCCCGCTCCTGAACATAGGTGTTGTACCCACCTTTCAGATCTTTGATGAAATCATGTGCACGCACGACTTTAGCTGCGGCAATGATTTCTTCTTCGGTGGCATCCAGCTTCCCATAACGAATATTATCCATAATCGTTCCGGAAAAAATAAACGTATCTTGCAACATGACACCCACTTCGCTCCGCAGGGATTTCATCGTCACATCGCGGATATCAATGCCATCCACCATCACTTTCCCCTTTTGAACATCATAGAAACGCGGGATCAAGTTGGTGATGGTAGATTTACCGGCCCCCGTTGGACCAACCAAGGCAATCGTTTCACCGGGATTTACTTTGAAAGAAAGATCCTCAAAAATATTTTGACCTTCTTTGTAGCCGAAAGTCACATTTTCGAAAACAACTTCCCCTTTGACCGGCGGCATATCGAATGCGTCCGGTGCGTCTTTTATCAACGGCTCCAAATCCATCATCTCGAACACACGCTCCAGATAAACCGTACCGGAAACCAGGGAATTATAGAAGTTACCCAGGTTGATGATTGGGTTCCAGAAGTTCGTCACATAGGCAACAAAAGCAATCAATACCCCGGTGGAAACTTCCACACCCAGTCCACGAATACCGGCGAAATAAATGAAGGCAATGGTCACACTAGAAATAATTTGTACCATCGGCCCCAAGATAAACTGAACTTTGACAGCCCTCATCCAGGCCACACTTTGTTGATTACTGACATCCGCAAAGATATCAAAGTTCATGCCCTCACGGGTGTAAGATTGCGTTGTCTTTATCCCTTCAATCGACTCATGAATGTAAGCATTCAGGTTCGCCTGTTTCGCACTCAGTTCCTCATAAGCAATCCTTTGCTTGTTTTTGATAACCATGGTGATGACAAACAATAAAGGAAGCAATAGGAAACTGTACAATGTCAGCACTACGTCAATCGACAACATAATCGCCAAGGTTACAACAATACTCAAGATGTCAGAAATAACCGTAATCAAGCCGGATGATAAAATATTACTCAAAGCATTGATATAGTTTACTACACGGGTCAAAATTTTCCCGTGCGGTCGTGTGTCAAAGAAGCGGAATCCTAATTTCTGGATGTGGTTGAACAAATCCGAACGGATATCACGCAATACATCCTGCCCGAGCTTCGTGATGTGGTAAATCCGGTAACGGATTGCTCCCGCATTCAAGACGGAAACAACGGTATAAAACACCGTGACCCAAATCAAAGCGTTCGTGTCTTGATTCGGGATGGCTGAGTCAATCACATAACTGATTAAATATGGACCCAGGATTAAGGCGAAGTTGGAAAACAATAACATCACCAATAATTTGAGGATATTGGATTTATAAGGTTTTAAATAGGACCCAATCCGCTTAAAGCCCTGGAAGTCTATTTTAGTTGATTTTGTGTCTTCAAATTCCATCTTCATCACCTACTTCCGCTTGTCCCAATTGTTCTTGATAAATTCGATAATAGAGTCCGCCTTTCGCGAGCAGGCTCTCGTGTGTTCCCCGCTCCACAATCCTACCTTTAGAAAGGATAATGATTTTATCGGCATTTTTAACCGAAGAAATACGGTTTGCGATAATAACGGTTGTTTGTTGGGCAGTAGAACCTTTTAGTCCCTCCTGAATTTTCACTTCGGTTTCCATATCGACCGCTGAAGTCGTGTCATCCAAAATCAAAATCGCCGGGTCCTTTATCAAACCACGGGCTAAGGACAACCGTTGTTTCTGACCACCTGACAAACCGCTTCCGCGTTCGCCCAAATAGGTATCGTATTGTTCCGGCATCCGTTCAATAAACTGACTGGCATCGGCCACTTCCGCTACTTTTTGAACCCGTTGGAAAGGTACTTTTGGGGCGCCGTAAGTAATGTTATGTTTAATCGTATCGGAAAACAGGAACACATCCTGCATTACCACTGCAATCTGTTGACGCAAATTGATGACATTCATTTCTTTAATGTCGATGCCATCAATCAATACCCGCCCTTTCGTTGGATCAAAGAAACGGGAAATGAGGTTGACGAGGGTTGATTTTCCTGAACCCGTTTCGCCCAATACACCTAACGTTTCGCCGGCTTTAATGCTGAAGCTGATGTCATGGATGACATCCACTTCCGGTTCATCGGAAAAGGCAAACGAAACATTTTCAAACGTAATATCGCCACGTAAACGCGGCACTTCAATTCGTTGTTCAATCGGAATCTGTGGCTTCACAGCCAGCATTTGCCTAATTTTTTGGGTACTGGCATCAAAATTTTGCAAGTCATTTACATGGTTCCCCAAGTTACGCATCGGCACATTCAACATCCAGATAAGGCCGTTAAAAGTAACCAAATCCCCGATGGTCATGGCACCATTCATTACAAACAAACCTCCCAGACCAACCGTGATGATTGCTAAAAACCCGGCAAACACTTCAATGATCGGCAGGTAACGCGCAGAAACCTTGGCAGAGTCCAGGTTGCGTTGACGAAAGTCTTCGTTGTAACGATTGAACTTCTCAATCTCGAACGCTTCCCTCCCGAAGGCGCGGACCACTTTGTTCCCACTGATATGTTCCTCCACCACTGTATTCAAGCGCGAAAAACTTTCTCGAATTTGGTAGAAAGCGCGGCCGGCATTGCGAGATAACAGGACCGTGAAAAAGGCTATGAACGGCGTAACAATCAAGAGTGACAGCGTTAAGCGCCATTCTATCGCACTCAAGAAAATGAGGGCCGAAATAAAGAGCACAATGTTATCCAAAATATTATAATAAGCCCAAGCCACAGCATGACGAACCGCATCCGTATCCCCTGTCATCCGGGCCATAATATCCCCTACGCGATTGGTATTGAAGAAAGTAAAATCGAGTTCTTGTAACTTAACATATAAATCCTCACGAATTTTGAACAAGACATCTTGACTGATTTGTTCAAATCGAATTTGATACAGATAGCGTATGACCATTCTGATGATCGTTATCCCAATTAAGAGCCCCAGTAACGGCACCAACCATTCTGTTTGTCCGTTGGTAATAACTTGGTCAACAATCGTCCCACTAATATAGGGCGTTGCGATATTGCTGAGGGCAATGAAGATTGTTAAAATGCTGGCCCATAACCAACTCATACGATACGGTTGAAGGTATTTTTTTACCCATTTAATACTGCTGTTCATCGTAGTTCCGCCTTTCTTATTCATTTGCTTACTATTTTAAAGGAAAATCATTCTAAATCGAATGGATTATACACTCAAATGTAATGGACAAAATTATCAAGAGCCATTTTCATGGCTAGAAACCAGAGAAAAAGCTATAATTCTATTGATAGACAGGAGGTGGCGCGATGCTTAATATTGATTCCAAAACATTCAATCCGGAGATCCTTTATGTGTTTGATTCCGAAATGATTGGTCCAAGATCAGGTAAAAATCATTACCATGATTTTTTTGAAATATCCATTATTTTAGAAGGCCAATCCGAATATACAATTGAAGGTGAAACGCGCCTCTTGGAAAAAGGTGCCATCTTATTATTCAATCCGGGTGTTTACCATTATGAACAAATTCCCAAAGGCATGCATAACCGCCAAATCCATATTGGAATCAGACATTTTTCCATCGACCGCTTTCCCCGTGATTTTTTCCCACTGGAAGCAACGATTGTGCACCTGAGTGAATATGAAGATGTTTTTTTCGAAACTTGCTTTGAAATTATCAAGGAACGGAACGAGCGCAAGAGTGGTTATGATATCATTTTGAAATCGTTGGTACTAAAATTAATGGTTTATATTTTGCGGGACAAGAGTACGGACCAGCTGGAGGACAAAGAGCTGGTGTTGACGGATGAGGAATTGGAACGGCAACAGTTAGTTGATGGAATTAAGCTATATATTGAAACGAATTATCGTGAGGATTTGACTTTGAATCGGATTGCGGAGGCTTGTTATGCCAGTCCGGCCACCATTTCCAGAATATTCAAGGACCAACTTGGGGAATCACCGATTAATTATTTAATTCGGTATCGGTTGGAGAAAGCGAAGACACTTCTGGATAATACGGAGGATATTTCCATTAAGGAAACGGCACACTTGATTGGGTATGAGGATGCGTTGTATTTTAGTAAATTATTCAAGAAGTATTACGGCAGTTCGCCGACTGATTATGCAAAACGCAATAAGTAAACGTTATCGTAAATATGTTGTCCAGTCACGAAAATACTCGAAAAATACACATTATTGACTTGCCAATAAAACGCTAGTTATAGTAAAATTAAACAAATTAATTTGCTACGTCACTTTTTTTGATTGGGAGGAATGTTATGACGGTAATACCATTAAATACAGCTTCAAATTTTCAGCCGTTGCCGACAAAAGTGCTTTATCGCTTGTTTGTCGGCATTTCATTTGCAATGATCCTACTGGCTTTTACTTTTAATACACCTTGGGAGATATGGGATGGGTTTTGGCTCATCACCCGATCTCCTGCTAACTTATTGACTGACTACATGGCCTTGGCAAACCCGGGCGCGACTTTAATCAATGCAGCAGTGATGACCCTGCAGGCACTCGGTGTTGTCTGGCTATGTCGGGCAAAAATAACCGGTCCCGTTATTTCGGCGTTATTTTTGATTATCGGGTTTTCATTTTTCGGGAAGAATTTTTATAATTCAATGCCGATTGTGCTTGGCGCACTCGGCTATGCGAAAATAACGCATAACCCGTTAGAACGCTCGTTGCTGGCGGCGTTATTCGGAACAGCTCTTGGTCCTTTGGTCAGTGAGTTGACCTTTAATCAAGGGTTGTCGTTACCGGTTGGATTAGTGGTTGGTATTTCCGCTGGCTTTATCGCCGGGTTTATTTTACCACCATTAGGACATCATGTTATTAACTTTACCAAGGGTTTTAGTTTATATAACGTTGGCTTTACGTGCGGGTTCGTCGGAACGATTTTCATCTCCATCATGCGCAGTTTCGGTATGGAAATCGAGGCAGTAACGATTATTTCAACGGAGTATACAGTGGCCTTCAGCACGATTTTACTCGGATTTTTTGGGATAATGGGGCTTTATGGTTTTGTTATTAATAGGTTTACACTGGCTGGTTTGTCGCGCATTTACAAACATACCGGTCAATTATCAACGGACTTTATTGATATTGGCGGCATCGGCGCAACCATTATTAATATGGGGTTGCTGGGAATCTTTTCTACCCTTTTCATCTTATTATTGGGTGGCGATTTAAGTGGACCCGTCATTGGTGGCATTATGACTATCGTTGGTTTCGGATCTTTCGGAAAGCATCTACTCAATATTGCACCTATCATGATTGGGACGACGTTGATGTCGTATATTACAGAGCATTTGACGCAAGATCCCAGTATTTTAATTGCGATTTTATTTTCCACCACTTTGGCTCCGATTGCGGGTCGTTACGGAACAGTGGTTGGTATTCTCGCGGGTGCGATACACCTGACGTTGGTTGTGAATGTTGGTTTTTTGCACGGCGGGGTTAATTTATACAACAATGGCTTTGCCGGCGGTCTTGTGGCTGGAATGATGGTACCGATTTTGGATGCCATTCACGCTCACCGGGCAGCTCGTTTCAACCCACAAAGTGCTGAGGTCGATCCAGCCGAGGAAATTGAGACGTTGGATTAATAATGGGTTTATACAAAGAGGGTGAGACTTTTGTCTCACCCTCTTTCCTGTATACGAATATCTGTATTCTAAACGTGCGACAAAAGGCAGCCCCGACGTCCACTTCACGAATAATGCTCAGATGGCCTGCGACCATCTTGCGCTTATTCGCTCCAGTGGTTCGGGGCTAACCGCCTTTTGTCCCACTCCCTATAGTATTAAACGTATTGCGGTGACCGCAGTCATCACGATGACGAGACGACGATACCATCTTTCACTGATATGGTTGACAATCCAGATACCACCCACTGCACCAAGCGCGATGAATGGGATGGCAAAGCCGGTATATTTCACGGTTTCAAAGTCAATCGTGCCCCAGAGAAAAATGTGGAACGGTAGTTTGATGACATTCATCAGGAAAAAGAACCAAGCTGTCGTTCCGATCATCGTTTCCTTCTTAAGATTCTGTGCCAGAATATAGACGTTGAAAATAGGGCCTGCTGCGTTTCCTATCATGGAAGAAAAGCCGCTCAGCACTCCGACAGCACTTTTCAAGACCGCGTTATCCGGTAAAGGGATCGTTTGTTTTTGATATTCGCGAATTGCCAAAAGGACAACACAGATGATGACGATAAGCCCAATTAGGAATTTGAATTGGGCGTCATTGATCCAGGCACCGATGACAGCGCCGGCGATTATCCCTACAACGGTAGCGGGAATCAATTTAAGCACATCACGGACATTCCCTTTTTTACCGTATTTGAAGATGGCAACAAGATCTCCGACCATCAACATGGGTAACATAATTCCTGCCGAACTTTTTCCACCAAAGATGATGGCCATCATCGCCACTGCCGGAATCGTAGCGCCCTGGATTCCAGCTTTTGAAAATCCTACAATTAGAGCACTCGTTACAAGCATTACCATTTCAATTGTTTCTAACCCAAACATCTCACACCGCCTCAGAGTTTTAAATTAACTATAGCATATGCGAGGGATTTAGGGGCATCAAAGATTTCATTTCCAAACGACTCTGGTTTTCAAGATAAAAAAAAGAAACCTGCGTCCTCCGCAGGTTTCTCAAGCTTGATTATTCATGTTCGTTTTGTAGTTGTTTACCGTAAAGTACAACCGCATTTAATAGTTCTTCCCAGAATGTTTGTTTTTCCATCATTATCTCTCCTCTTATTTTCTTCTATATACTTTTCAGTGCAAACGCACCATCAACTTGATTACAATATAATCATACACCATTTTCATAAATACGTCAAATGTAATGTTTGTAAAATTTTAATCAAAACATTGTTTTGATAGTGTATTTTTGAAATAATGATGAAAACGTTATATAAAATTAGTGTTATTTTGGTTTAATTTAATACATTATAGACCTTGTTAAGTTTTTAACTTGTTATCAACATGTAACTATTTTCATTTTCATCAACCCAAATAAAAAACCACTCCAATTAAGGAATGGTCTATTTTTTCTTCTTGAATATTTTTACTACTTTTTGCACAAAGTTCTCTTTTTCTAGTTCAACTACTGCGTGTTTATCCATCATCTCGCGCATTTCAGGATCTTTATCGCTATTCTTCAAACGTGTTTGAAGTTCTTTCCGCATTAATTCTCCTATATTTTTTAAATCAGGGTACTCGCCTTTGACTTCACCCTTGGCTATGAATGCCAGTACCTCGATGTAACTCAATGCCAATGCCGTCGTCAAGATGGAAGCTGTCCCGCCACTGATAATCCCGCCTGCCAATGTTCCGGCACCTGGGATCAACTTGATGACATTTGATACAATATAACGCCCCAAGTAAGTCGCGCCACTCGTTCCACCTATCGCACCCAGGATGCTTGCAATACTTGTCTTCTCCAAGGAAATACCGAATATAGCAGTAATGTGCGCCATCATCGTTATTTGCATCGGAACTAAAACAGTCGCATCTGAAAATGGAATCGGAGTAAAACCAACACCGAATGTCGTTGCTATGTATCGCCTCGCCCAACTCCTGGCTGCTTTTATTTTGCGCTCAATATCCACTTGTTGGGCGTTATTAAAAGCTGTTTTTGCATCAGAAGGAATCACGTCGAAAGTCAACGTAATCAACTCTACTAATCCTTTTTGCGGAATTGTTAAATCATCGGAAATAACAAAGGGTTCTGCCATTACCGTTCGAACAGCTATGACATTCAGATTCAAATCTTCGATGTATTTCTGGAACACTTCTGCTGGCTGACCGATAGATTGTGTCAAGACGATAATGACCGGTACTTGCTTGGCCAACTCATTGATAAAATCGATTTCCGATTCTTCAATCCGGGATGAACTGGCATTAATGCAATAATAGACAACGTGAATCGCTTCTTCCGGTCCTTTTTTTCGATTCTCCTCGAGTGCCTGGAAGATTTCTTTACGTACTTCAGACTGAACACTTTCACTTAGTTCCAAGCCCCGCGTATCGTAAAGGACAATAGGTACACCTTCTTTGGAAATACGGCGTAAATGTTTCGTAATCGGCTTCCCAATTCCAGTCGACGCAAGCTTTTCACGAAAGACATTATTGACTAATGTACTCTTTCCTACTCCAGTTTTCCCTACCAATAAAATATTTACGGGCGCCATTTTTTCAATTTCAGCTTGGGTTTTATTCAATAATTCATCGACTAAACCCAAGTCAAGATTTGTTCTCGCCATTTTTATCACCTCACTGGCTTCTTTACTTCATGAATCCATTCAAGAAACGGGAGAGTATTTCATATGAGATTTTCGCCATTTGAGCCGGTGAATCTTTCATTCCTTCATGTAACCAGGTCTGGACTGTTCCTTGAATTGCATACGAAATGGCGGATACCACATAAACGGCCGGAATTTCCAAACTCATGGAACTAAAGCGGTCCACAAAATTATCTTTTAACAGTTCATTGAATTTAATATGGAAGGAATAATTCCCATTTTCACCAGTCAAACTCTTGATGAAACGGTGATGTTCCTTAATATAGTCGAACAAGGCAATTAAACCTTCTTCAATTTCCTCACGAACACTTCCCACACCATTGTTATTGACTGCTAACGTAATGATTTCGGTCCCAATTTCACGCATTTCCAAAATCAATTGGTTAATACTTTTTTCCATCAAGTCGTACTTATCCACATAATGGAGATAAAATGTCCCTCTATTTATACCTGCTAAATCAGTGATTTCTTTCACTGTAATTTCATCAATTGTCTTTTGTTCCAGTAAAGTTGTGAGTGCATTCAAAATTTCTTTTTTTGTCCGAACAACACGACGGTCGGTTTGTTTGCCATTAATTCTCATAGTAACCTCCTATAATTGGTGCGTGCCGATACATACTAGCTTTTTCTCATTATATTACAAAAGCGCTCTTATTCACAACAAAAACTGGATAACAGTTGAATACTAGAATAAGTGTTGAAAAAACAGAAAAACCCGGGGACAATGGCGCCCCAGGGTGATGAATCAGTCTCTTCTGCGGCCACCAAACAATAGAACCAATCGTAATAATTGTAGGAAGCTCATAATTGCTGCAGCGACGTAAGTCAAAGCCGCAGCATTTAAAACACTTTTTGCTTTAGGAACTTCATCGCGCTCCAAAATATTTCCCCCGCCAAGAATTTGCAAGGCGCGGTTTGAAGCATTGAATTCCACGGGTAAGGTCACAACTTGAAACACAAACGTCATGGCAAACATCAAAATACCGAGTTGAACCAAGAACTGTCCACCCGACCCGATGATAAGCCCGATCAAAATCATGGGCCAGGAAATACCTTGACCAATATTAGCGAGTGGCACCAATCCATGGCGCAAACGCAATGGGATATAACCAACTTGGTCTTGAATCGCGTGGCCAACCTCATGAGCTGCAACACCAATAGCTGCTACCGATGTAGAATCGGCTGTTGTGTCGGAAAGACGCAATACTTTGTTACGGGCATCATAGTGGTCTGTCAAATCGCCACGAACACGTTCAATCCGGACATCATGGATACCAGACTGGTCCAGGATATATTGCGCTGCTCGCGTAGCCGTGAATCCTTTCCGGCTGGCAACTTGACTGTATTTAGTAAAGGTACTTTTTACATAAGCTTGCGCCGCAAGGGAAATAACGAGACCAATGATTATTAAGAAATAGGTTCTATCAAAAATGGGATATAAAAAAGGCATGTATACCCCTCCTTTCTAATTTATCATATCAGATGGATATGAATTTTCCATGAATTTATTTGAAGGCTGCCAAAATTTTTTCATAATTTTTTAGTCTTCGCTCACGCGTTTCTTCAACCCGGTCTTTTTTATTGGCAACGAAATGTGTGTGGGCATCCAACCAGTTATCAATACGCGTGAATGGCGCCTCGATCTTTTGATTAAAGTGTGCCGTGTATAAAATACCGGTCCCCTGGAATTGATGCAGTTGTTTCAAGTTGTCATCAATCAAATAATCGGAGCGAACCACTTTTTTATTTCCACAATAAATATAGTGATTCACATCCAAAAACGGGAAGTATTCTTGGAGCCATTCGAATTTATCCTGGAAGGAACCGGGAATTTCCATGGCAGCAGTCGCGATATAGACATCGTAGATACTATTTAATTCCTCAACCACTTCAATGGCATTTTCTTTCACCACTAAATCCCGCGTAAAACCCGGTGCATTCATTTCGTTAAACAATTGGACCATCGTCACTTCGTCGAAGAGATTCTCTAAATCCATTGTCAGCAAATCATCCGGCACATAGTTGGTTTGCTTCAAAGCGTTATAAGACAAGACCATTTTCTCCGTGGTTCCCGCTAAAACATCATCCATATCGATGGCAATACTTAATTTCTCAGTCATATTTAGTTGATCCCCTTATTTAGTTTCTATCTATATTATACCAGAAACCATTGGCTGATAAGAATTATCAAGCTTTTGTAAAAACAAAAAGCGAGCCGATCATCGGCTCGCTTTTCTTGTATTTATTATAATTCTTCAGCTATTTTTTTTTTTGGCAAACTAATTTCTGGTACTTCCTTTGGGTCATAAGATTCTTCTTGCGGTAAAATCAGGTTCAAGATAATTCCTGCCAAAGCGCTTAGGGCTGTACCGGAAAGCGTCAAGAAGCTCAATTCCAATGTTGCGCCACCCAGACCCAGTACCAACATGGAGCTAGCAATGATCAGGTTACGGACTTGCCCGAAGTCTACTTGCTCTTCAATCAAAACTTTCAAACCGTTACTTGCGATAACACCATATAACAGGATAGACATTCCGCCCAGTACTGCGTTTGGAATAGTAGAAATCAAAGCTGTGAATTTACCAAGGAAACTCATTCCGATTGCAAAGAATGCTGCGTTACGGATGATGGATACCGAAGCGATACGTGTCATACCAATAACGCCGGTATTTTCGCCGTAAGTTGTGTTCGCTGGTCCACCGATGAAAGCAGAAACTGCGGTAGCGACCCCGTCACCAATCAAGGTGCGGTTCAAGCCTGGTTCTTTCAAGAATTGACGGTTACAGATTTTACCAAGAACAGTATGGTCCCCGATATGTTCAGAAATCGTTACAAGTGCAACTGGTACAAGCGCTAAAGCTTCAGGTCCGAAGTATAAGTCATACGTTTGGAAGTAACCTGTTTCAAACGGTAAGTAGAAACCTGGAATTTCAAACCATTTTGCTTCCAGTACAGGTGTGAAGTCGACCAAACCGACGGCAAATGCTACCAAGTAGCCGCCCACAATCCCTACTAAGAAAGGAATGATTTTGAAGAAACCTTTGCCCTTCGTATTTACAAAAGCGGTGATCAAGAAAGTTGCTACTGCAACGAACATATTACGGATATCACCGCCGGCCACGAAACCAGCGTTAGATACCGCTGAACCTGCCAAGCCTAAACCGATAACCATGATCATTGGTCCGATGACGATTGGCGGCAACAATTTGTCGATCCATTTTGTTCCAATCAATTTGATCAATCCTGCTACCAGGACGTAGACCAAACCAACCATCACAACACCCGTTTGTGCGGCACTGATATCGCCGCCCATTTGTTCTATGGCGACTCCCATGGCAGCAATGTAAGCAAAAGACGATCCCAAGTAAACCGGTACTTTTGATTTTGTAGCAACTTGATAAATGAGCGTTCCGATACCACTTGCGAACAACGCGACTGAAACAGGCATCCCTAAGATTAGTGGTACAAGAATTGTAGCACCAAACATTGCAAATACGTGCTGGAAACTTAACAAGATTCCTTTCAATACAGGTGGTTTTTCGTGAACATCCAACAATAATGGTCTTTGATTAATAGCCATACCTTATTCCTCCTAGTTTTTGGGCATAAAAAAACGCCCTTTTTCTACGCAAAAGGACCTATAGGTATCAAATATGGATTTGTTACCCTTCTTGACCTCTCTGGATCACTTTAAAGGACTTTGCTCCGGATAATATAGCATGGCTTTTCAAAAAATGCAAGAAAAGATTCTTTGAAAAGACTATGGTAATTTTAATCGAATTTTCGTTAAAATTTTACACAATCCAAAAGATTTCTTCACATTTTTCCAGTATGCTATTCATGTAAGTAAAAGCCATGGCTTTTCAGACCTAAATTTCATAAACATTGTTAGGAGCTGCAACTCCTATCCCTTTAAACAACGCTGAGGCGTTGTTTTTTTCGTTTAAAAAAGTAACGGCTCTTCGTGTTAATTTCTAAGCGAAGGGTGTTATACTAAACATGAGCGATTGATAATGGAGGAGTTTTAATGAAAAAGTTAGTAAATAGTGCCCAAATGAAAAAAATAGACATGTATGCAATCGATAATATCGGCATTCCTTCTCTTGTTTTGATGGAAAATGCAGCCTATGCCGTTGTGAGCAATATGGAAAAAGTCATCTCTAGGGAAGATATTATTTTAATTGTATGCGGGTCTGGAAATAACGGTGGCGACGGGCTGGCAGTGGCACGTATTTTATTAAATCGCGGTTATCAAGTGGACGTGTTTTTGGCAGGAAATCCTGCATATTTGTCAAAAGAAACAGCGCAACAACTTAAAATCGTCGAAAATTTGGATATGGTCATTTGGAATACATTGGACGAAGTGAATTTCGCCAACTATACGATTTTAGTCGATGCCCTTTTTGGTATCGGATTGGATCGGGATGTGGATGGCGAGACAACTTCCATAATCAAAGCAATGAATACGCATGAAGGCATTATTTTCGCAGTCGATATGCCCTCTGGTATTTCCGCAGATGACGGGAAAATAAAAGGTGTCGCAGTCAGAGCTGACTACACGGTTACGTTCGGTGAAGAAAAAGTAGGCCAGCTTCTATTCCCCGGCAGTGCTTATTGCGGAACTTTGGTGGTGGCTGATATTGGTTTCCCACCCATTGCAGCGGATACCGTTGATTCAGAATTTTATCGCTATGAAAAAAGTGATTTGGCGCGTTTGCCGAGACGCCAGGCCTACAGCAACAAAGGAACCTTTGGGCGTGTGTTAATTGTGGCAGGTGCCATAAATATGAGTGGGGCTGCTTATTTATCAGCACATGCGGCTTATCGTACGGGTGCCGGCTTGGTTGAGATTTTGACAGTTGACGCAAATCGAACAATTTTACAGACGCAATTACCGGAAGCAGTTTTAACGACATTTAATCCAGATCAATTGGATGAAGCAGAAGAAAAAGAAAAAATCAAACAAGCCGTGAAACGTTCCCGCGTCATTGTGATGGGACCAGGACTTGGTGTTTCCGATGAATCGAAAAAATTGTTGGATTACGTGACTTTGCAAGCGAATGTTCCGTTGATTGTGGATGCGGATGCGATTAACGTTGCCGCACATTTTTATAACACTTTCCCATTGATGCGTGGAAATGCCTGTTTACGCCTGGGTGAGTTGAACAATTCATTACCAAAAGGAACCATTTTAACGCCGCACTTGCTGGAATTGGCACGGTTGATGGATATGCCTGTTAATAAAATTCAGGAAGATTTGTTGAATACAGCGGACATTTGTACGAAAGATACCGACTTGGTTTATGTACTTAAAGACGCGCGTTCGGTGGTAGCGCATGGGCACGAACGGTATATCAACTCTTCCGGAAATAATGGAATGGCAACGGCTGGGACTGGCGATGTTTTAACCGGAATTTTAGCGGGGTTGGTTGCGCAAGGAATGGACTCATTCGAGGCAGCGAAGTTGGGCGTTTACATTCATGGTTTGGCCGGAGATGTGGCTGCCAGCAAGAAGAATCGCTACAGCATGATGGCTTCTGATGTCGTGAACGGACTTGAGGACGTATTGGGTGGAATGGTTTAGACAATAATTATAATAAATCAAAAAAACCTGCAGAAATCTGCAGGTTTTTTTGATTTATTATCCGTTCACAATCTCGCCACCGTTAACATGGATGGTTTGGCCGGTTACATAGCTCGAATCGTCACTTGCCAGGTAAACATAGGCTGGCGCACATTCGTAAGATTCTCCGGCGCGGCCTAACGGTTGGTCGCCACCGTGTTCTTCTTTGTCGCGTCCAGTTGTGGCAGGAATGAGCGGTGTCCAGATAGGTCCTGGCGCAACCGCATTGACCCGGATTTTTTTATCTAAAATTTCTTGGTTCTGTGCAAGTGAACGAGTGAATGCCAAGATGGCACCTTTTGTGGAGGCATAATCCAGCAAGTTCGGTGAGCCACGATATGCCGTCACAGATGTAGTGTTTATGATACGCGCGCCTTTGGTGAAGTGCGGCATGGCAGCTTTCACGAAATAGAACATGGCAAAAATATTCGTTCTGAAGGTTCGGTCAAGTTGTGCTGCTGTAATATCCATGATTGATTCTTGTTGCAACTGTTGCGCGGCATTATTAACCAAGATATCAATCTGGCCAAACGCTTGAACAGCTTTATCAATTACAGTCTGCGCAAAATCCTCGTCACCCACATCGCCCGTCAGCCAAACGACTTCGGCGCCGTATTTCTCACAAAGCGTCCGCACTTTTTCCGCATCTTCCTCGTTATCTAAATCAGTCAGGACTAACTTGGCACCTTCTTTGGCAAAGGCGACGGCAGTCGCAGCACCAATCCCACTATCCGCTCCCGTTATGACAGCAACCATATCGCGTAACTTATCTGCGGGGCTATAGTCCGGATTATCAATCTGTTCTTCCGGAGACAATGCTTCGTTTTCATCCGGAGATAGGTACCCTTTTTTTGGCTCTTCAGTTTCGATGATGTCTTTTTCCTTATCGGTCATGATGGTTCCTCCTTCAATGACTAACTAAGTTTTTTAACACATCTTCATTTTAACAAGAACGATTTTGAAAGGCTACTGATTACGTTTTTCGCGGGAAACATGGAAGACTTTCTCACTACGTTCATAGGGCACATCGACCACATCGTTACGGACATTCATAACGCGTGCAACCACAAAGAAATAATCCGACAAGCGGTTCACAAACTTCAACACAAAAGGGTTCACTTCTTCCGGATCCGCCTGCATAAAGCTCACAATCGTCCGTTCCGCATTCCGTGTTTCCGTGCGTAAAACATGCAGCCAGCTAGCAGCCACTGTCCCACCCGGAATAATGAAATACAAAATTTCCGGTGGGATTGCATCGTAGGCATCAATCCGTCCTTCCAGCCATTCAATGTGCTCTGTTGTTATTTTATATTCACGGTGTCCTTTGGGAATCGAAAGATCCGATGTACAATCAAACAAAAATTGTTGGATAATCCGCAAATCCTGTTGCACATCTTCCGCATGATTTTCTTTTGCTAATGTCGCTTCGACCAAGCCACACCATGAGTTAATGTGGTCCACTTCGCCAAAAGCATCCACGCGCGCGTCATTTTTATCAACCGCTTTTCCGCCGCCAATGCGGGTCTTCCCTTTGTCGCCCGTACGCGTATAAATTGATGGTTTCATCCTATCACTCCTTTTTTTACCATCATACCAAAATATCCAACCTTTGGATGAGATATAATGCTTGTTCTTATGCTAAACTAAGGGAAAATAAGGAATATAATGAGGTGTTTATCATGATTGAAAAAGAAAAAAGGCGAACTCCCGCCACTAGCGACCAGCGCTTCATACGTTTCTTTGGCGGCAATAAGTTGCTTTTCAGTCTCGTTGTTTTAATTATGCTGGGAATTTTGGTTATGATTTATAATCAAATTTCATTTATTTTTACTCCGTTACGGGTTATTTTTTCAACTATCGTGGCCCCGGTTATTCTGGCTATTGTTTTCTTTTATATTCTGAATCCGCTCGTTACGTTTTTGGAAAAGCGTAAGGTCAATCGGACTCTCGGGACCGCGATCGTCTTCATCATTTTTCTACTTTTGTTGACGTGGGGAATTGTATCGCTGATTCCCATTCTGGTTTCTCAAATAACTTCCTTTGTGGAAGCATTCCCTCAGTACATCGATACCCTGACAAGTCGATTTGAAGAATTTATTGTGGGGAGTCCATTTGAATCTTATTATCACGACGCCACTGAAAAATTCGATTCCATCGTGGGTGATATCCCTGCCATGATTTGGAACTGGGTCAATAACTCCTCACAGCGGATTGTCAGTGTCTTTTCCACCATTTCAAACGTCGTGGTTGTCTTGGTAACGTTCCCCATCATTCTCTTCTTTATGCTGACGGACCGCGGGAAATTCAAACCTTTTATCATGAAGATGACACCACCGGTTTGGCGGAATGATTTAAATGTGTTGGGAAACCGAATGACTGAAGTGCTGGGATCCTATATAGTTGGTGAAGGGTTGGTTGCTTTGAGCTTGGGTGGAATCTTATTGATAGGGTACCTGATTATCGGACTGGATTATGCTTTTGCTCTTACGGTTATCGCCACAATCACCGCGGTTATACCTTTTATTGGGGCTACGATTGGTATTATTCCAGCGGTGGTAGTCGCTGCCTTTACCTCGCCCAGCATGCTGTTGAAAATGGCTGTTGTTTGGGTAATTGCTCAGACAATCCAAGGAAACCTGATTGAACCAAATATCATCGGCAAGAGCTTGAAGATGCATCCATTAACAATCATTATTGTCTTGTTGATTATGGGGAATCTTTTAGGTTTGATCGGTATGATTTTAGGTATTCCAATCTTCGCAATTATCCAGGTCTTGTTCGAGCACATTTTCGAAAAATTCAAGAAACACTATAACCGTTTCTACGGCGACGTCGCTGGACATTACGAGTTTGAAAATCTGGATGACTAAAGTGATTACTCAACCGAATTTTGGGACCTGAGTAATCACTTTATAAGCTAAGCTGATTACTCAAATGATCTTTTTGCCCTGAGTAATCAGTTTAAACCAAAAAGTGATTACTCACGGCCATCATTGGCTTGGAGTAATCACTTTTTTCTTCGTATAACTGCTTCCCGCCTTATCGCGTACAAGAAATCCAAAATCCACCAAATAACGTCGCAAGGTTACGAAATCGAGATGAACGGATTTCAGGATAGCATTAGTTTCCTGCTCGGAAAATTAGTGATTGGCCCTTCTGAAACGTTATACACTGTTTCACTTCTTTAAATAATATTTATGCACACGATCGATACTGCTTGGCTCCACCTCCAAAAGCACCGGACCTGATAAGAAATTATCTCCAATCTTCACAAAGTTGGCACAATATAGCCAATCATCCAATCTAAACATATTCATAGGGTCGTATCCCGTTATTTTGCCGGTTAGATTCTTAGCTTGGTCAAATGAAGCAAGCGTGGCTCTTCGCCGCGCCACTTCTTTGGTCAGCAATTCGGTTACCCCTGTTTCTAGCGAATAAATAAACCGTTCCGGTACGATGTCTGCTATCAACGATAGATAGAGTGGGTCTTTATGTTCTAAATTTTCGTGCTTCTTCTCAGATAATACAATTAACAACAACGTACCTGTATAGTATGCTTGACGCCTGACCGCAAATATTTCATCGGATAATCGGGTCAACTGCTCTAAATAATACATCAGACGCTTCTCGTACTTTTCGGGCGCAAGTTGCCTCAGCGCTTGCAGCCCTACAAACTCCGCTGCTCCTTCCACAGTTTCCACTAACAATTCGTTGTAAAAGTGATGGCCGATCAAACGCTCACGCTCAAGACGCAGATAAACAAACTGCCTTAGCAACTGCTCATCTTTTGAATGGATAAAGTCCGCGAGTAATCTGTTCTCTACAGCCTTCATTTGAAAGTTTTTGCTGTCGAGCGGGTAGGTCAGCAACTCCAAATCATCAGGATAACGACTTTCTCCCTTTTCTGCCTGAAAACAATGAAACATTTCATGAACCAGGTTAGCAGCCAACAAATCTAAATCTTCATTCTCGTTAAACGTCATATTCCAAATAGCCAACTGATTGCCTTCATACTATATGGCTGTGTTGGCCAAAAACCGTTCATCCCACGGTATTTCCCTGTCAGCCAAATACACCGTTTCCTCATCGTAAAGAGCAAATGGAAAAGAATGGAACCCGTCCCAAAAGGAAGAGAAGTCCAACCCACGTAATTTTTCCTGAATCTGTTGGTATTTTTTTCGCATCGTTTACCCTCCTTTATAAGTAAAATAAGGTTTCAGCAATGCCAACTCGGTGTCTGATAGCGGGCGATAATCACCCAATCCCAACCCTGGATCAAGTTCCAAAGGCCCCATGGCAGTCCGTTTCAAATGAACGACCTTTTTCCCGACCGCCAGGAACATTTTTTTCACTTGGTGGAATTTCCCCTCTGAAATCGTCAAGCGTGCACGGTGTTCGTCCAACAATTCTAGATGGGCCGGCTTACATGTTTCCCCACCAATAAAAATAATCCCTCTCGCGAATTTATCCACATCTTCTGTTTCCAGTGGTTCCTTTGTCGTCACCTCGTATGTTTTCGAAACTTTCTTGTCGGGAATCAGTAACTGGTACCCCAACTGACCATTATCCGTCAATAGTAACAAGCCTTCCGTATCACGGTCCAGACGCCCGACCGGATACACATCCACGGTTTTATCCTCTTTCTTCACCAGGTCCAAAACCGTCTTTCGTGTTGCATCTGTAATGGCCGTTACCACGCCATTCGGTTTATTCATCATCAAATAAATATGCGTAAAACCACGGATTTCTTCCCCGGCTACCGTCACTCGATGTAGCCGCTCTTCAACATTGAAGCTTCCGTCCACGACTGCTTCACCATTGACCAAAACGACCTTTCTTTGAAAAAGGCGTTTTACCACCTTACGCGATCCGAATCCCTTTTCTTCTAAAACTTTATCAATTCGCACGCTTCTTGCCCGTTCCTTTCATTTCATCCAAACGATGCACCAATTTACTTTTTTCACTTGTTTCAATTTCCCAGTGGATAACGACGGTTAAAATAACCCGCAAGACCACAATGGCCGCCAAAATGATAAATTCATCCAGCGTTTGGATAATAACGGACTTCAGGATTTCGGCCGCCAATTTAAATTCTAGACTGTACGACAGCGCTTTGGCTAAATCCAATTTGGGATCAGAAGCCATTAAATTCCCACGCGATAATAAAAACAAAAATACCGAACGTGTGACACCATAGATAATTATGATAACACCGACAAACTCAATAATAGCTGCTAGATTTGGGATAAAACGTACTAACAATCCATGTAAATCCATCTCGTTCTACCTCCTGTTCATTTTCTTCTATTGTACCCTTGCGCAAAAAAATAGACCAGAGGCATGTGCCTCTGGCCGTATACATTATTATGCTTTATGAGATTTTCTAGCTGCAATATCCATTTGGATTTTGTCCATTGCTTCTCTATTAAGTGGGTATTTGCGGATCAACACAAGAACCACCAAGTAAAGAACCATTGGAACACCGATCATCAACAAACCACCTGTTAAAAGGTTAGATGTTAATTGTTCTGTTGCTTCTGGATAGCCATCTGTAAATCCGATACCTGCAACGATAAATCCGATTACAATTGGCGCTAGTGAAGAAGCGATTGAGTCAGTCAATGAGAAGACTGTTCCGATTAGACCGGAAACAAAGCGTCCTGAACGTGCTGTTTCAAAGTCAGTAATGTCAGCTGACATTGTCAAAACGATAGATGTTGGGTATGCGTTACCAACCTTCAAGCCGATGTATCCGATAATGAATAGCGTTGACAACAAACCACCATTCGTAAAGATTTGTGTAGGGTCTTCAGAGAAGAACAAGATTGCCAACATGATTGCTGATGACGCTAGTGCAACAAGAACTGAAATTGTGTAAGAAGATTTCAAGTCACGTTTCGTTGCTAGACGTGTGAACAATACCACGATCAACAAGTTGGGAATGATTTGCAATAGCGAGATACGTCCAGATAAACCATAGTTACCTAAGATGATACCGAACAAGATTACCAAGAATGCTTGGTCTCCGATTAGCTGTGCGTTAAATTTCATGATACCACCACTCAAAGCAAGAACTTGCAATGGCGTGTTCCCTTTAATGACTGACCAGTAGTCTTTAAGTGATTTCGTTTCAACAGTTTCTTCACCTAAACCAAAGTATTCTGTGCGGTCTTTTCTGCTGATACCGATAATAGCAAGGACTGTTAGAACCGCTGAGATGACCATAACGCCACCAAGGAATTCAGTAAAGAATGCTGTGTTAAATTCGCCACCATGACGTGGTGCCAAGAAGTTAGAAACAATAACTTGACCTAAAGCAAATACCCCGATTGAACTGAAAACTGTATCGTAGATAGAGAACAATGGACGTTGTGTCGGGTCATTAGTCAAAGCCGGTTGTGCTGCTTTAGTAACTGTTTGTTGGAATGAGTACACAATTTTATGGAATACAAGTGCTACTAGGAATAAAACTGTTTGAGTTACTCCCGTAAAACGGTGAGTACTGAACAATAGCAAGAATGATAGAATCAAGCCGATGTTAGAAATTAACATTAGCGGACGGAATTTACCCCAACGTGTATTGAAGCGGTCCATGACAACCCCGATTGTCGGATCGATAAGACCATCAAATAGACGAGCTGCTCCTAATAGGTTACTTACTAATAAAGTCGTAAATCCTGCAACCCCTGTTGCATAGTAAGTCAAGAATCCAAAAGCAAAAAGATATAAGTTCGTTGCTGAGTTGTTCAATGAGAAGAACGCAATCTCCCACTGTTTAGCACGATGATAATTGCTTGTTGTACTAGATTGATTTTGTGACATATTAAAGCTCCTTCCAGTTCGGAAATTATTTTTTCAATAAAAGATAGATACTTAACTGTAAATCGCTTTCATTGCATAAGATAATTATAGCTTAAATTAAATTAAATACAATACACTTCATGTTGATGCATTTGTGCGTCTTTTTAAAAAAATAGGCAATATAGTTCAAGCTTTGCAAAATGATGCGTTTTCATGAAAATGTAAAACGTTTTATTCAAACGTTTTCTTTTTTGCTTTTTCTTGACCATAGCTGTTATGTGAAAATATGAGCTTTTCAAGTGGTTACGTGATATGATATTTCTGAATATCTTTTAAGGGGGAGCATATATGATTCATTGTCCGCACTGCAACCAGAAGCAAACGTTTTGGCAAACCTATAAAGCCTTTTATAAAATGAAGCACTGGCATATTATATGTCCGCATTGTAATCAGGAAATCACACTCACTTACAAGGACCAAGACAAGGTCATGTTTTTGCGCATCCCGATTCTATTGCTGGTTTTGTTGTTATTGCCGGATAATAAGTTATATTTCACGATTGTCTTTTTATATACACTTTTCATCCCCTTGCTTTATCCCTATTTATTAGCGGATACGTTTAAGAACCACTCCTCATAGTTGAGGAGTGGTTCTTTTTTAGTCGTCTAATTTCAGGCCTTTAAGGGCCTCGAACAATGGATTATTGATTGGCTCTTCTTTTTGCTGGTTCTTCAAGAACTTTTGGACATCCCGTTTATCGGCTTTTTTATTGCCTTGTTTTCGGCGATTCTGGAATACAGAAAGCTTTTCACGGTGACCACAATTCTTGCAGACAAACATCTGGCCGTCGCCCTCTCCCACCATTTCTAATTTCTTATGGCATTGCGGACAACGTGCATTCGTAATCCGGGAAATGTTCTTGCGATGACCACATTCACGATCTTGGCAAACGAGCATTTTGCCCTTCTTACCGTTCACTTCCAGCATCGGCTTGCCGCAATCCGGGCAAAGTTTCGAGGTTATATTGTCATGTTTGAATTTCGTATCGTCTTGTTTGATTTCTGAGACGATTTTTGTCGTGTAAGCTTTCATTTCTTCTATAAAAGCTTCCTTGTTCAATTGGCCTTTGGCGATTTTTTCAAGTTTCAATTCCCATTCGGCCGTTAGTTCCGGTGACTGCAACTCGGTTGGGACAAGTTCCAACAACTGACGCCCTTTACCTGTAGCATGGATATTATTGCCGCGTTTTTCAATCATGAAAGAGTTGAATAGTTTATCGATAATATCGGCACGCGTCGCAACTGTTCCCAGTCCTCCTGTTTCTTTTAAGGTTTGCGCGAGTTTCTGATCGCTGGCATCCATGTATTTCGCTGGATTTTCCATTGCGGTCAAGAGTGTCGCTTCCGTGAAAGGTGCAGGTGGTTTGGTCTGGCCATTTGTTTCGGTTACGTAATCAATCGGAAGTGTGGCGCCAATTTGTAGCTGTGGCAAGAGTTGATCTTTTATTTCTTCCTCATCTTCGTCCTGGTGGTTGTAAATATCACGCCATCCAGCAGCAAGGATGGTTTTTCCTTTTGCAAAGAAGGTTTCGCCCTGTAAATCGACTTCCAAAGTGACTTGTTCCCACTCGTGGTTCGGGGACAGAACGGCCAGGAAGCGTTTGACGACCAAATCGTAAATCTTGCGTTCGCGATCGGTTAGTTTCTGAATCTGCACGACTTCCTCGGTTGGAATGATGGCATGATGATCGGAAACCTTGTTGTTGTCGACAAAGGATTTGTTGGCTTTGATCGGTTGGGACTGGATTTTATTCGCAGCCGCGCGGTAAGCTGGAATCGCGATTGCTTTCAAACGGTCCGGTAAAGTCGCAACGATGTCGCTGGATAGGTAACGGGAATCCGTCCGCGGATACGTCAACAGCTTATGGCGCTCGTAAAGAGTTTGCATCAAGTTCAGCGTTTCTTTGGCGGAAAAACCAAAGAGACGGTTGGCATCACGCTGTAGTTCCGTTAAATCGTAAAGCCCTGGTGCAGGGGTAGATTTGCGCTTACGGTCGATATTTTTGACTATTGCGTCCTGATTACCGATTTGCTTATGCAATTTTTGAATGTGCTCGCGATTGAATGAGCGACTGTTATTTTGTTTATCGCGCCAAGTCAGTTTCAATCCGTCTTTGGTGCGTGCTTCCAGACCGTAGTAAGTTTTAGGCTGGAATTGCTTGATTTCTTCTTCACGTTTGGCAATGATGGCGACGACCGGCGTTTGCACCCGACCGCAGTTTAGCTGTGCATTGTGTTTCGTGGTCAATGCGCGGGTAGCGTTCAAGCCGATGTACCAGTCTGCTTCAGAGCGGGCAACGGCAGATTTGTAGAGATTTTCGTATTGCTTGCCAGGCTTCAGGTTGTTGAAACCATCCTTGATGGCTTTGTCGGTAACAGAAGAAATCCACAAGCGCTTGATTGGTTTATGGACTTTTGCCATGTCGATAATCCAACGGGCAACCAGTTCCCCTTCACGGCCGGCGTCGGTCGCGATGATGATTTCGTTGACGTCCTTGCGGAGAAGTTGTTGTTTCACGGCATTGTACTGCTTACCACTTTGACGGATGACGGTAAGCTTCAGGTCTTTCGGCAACATCGGTAAGTCGTTGAGGTTCCATGTTTTGTATTTATTATCGTATTGCTCCGGCTCGGCTAAAGTAACGAGGTGCCCCAATGCCCATGTTACGATATAGCGATCGCCTTCCAAATAGCCTTGGCCTTTCTTGTTGCACTTCAATACACGTGCAATATCACGCGCCACAGAAGGCTTTTCGGCCAGTACGACACTTTTTTGCATAATAATTTTCAATCCCCTTCGGTTTTAGAGTCTGTAATACTATACCATAATTTCGAAGGTTGGTTTGTTATAATGACTCAAAGGAGCTGTGGTGGATGATAATCGATATTGCTGCGATGGCGCATTATTTGACCTATCGCGATTTAAAATATATTGCGCCGGCGAAGGCTGGTGAGCGCATGGCTGAGATGGATATATTCAAGAAGGATGGTCAATCAGCGCGGAGAGCTTTTGTTATATTGGCTAAGATGGTGGATGAGCAGCTGGTTGATTTTTCGATGCAAAAAGTGAGCGGCTGGATGAATCAGGCCCAGGTTGGTCGGCCTCTTTTTTTCTGCTACTACCATTATGAAGGCGCCAGTCGCTTGGACCCGACGTTTGCTATCCGGTTGCTGACGCTTGAGGGACGGTTGGGCATTTCTGTTGAGGTCAGTTTCATCGAGCGCGGTGTGGTGCCGGAAACGGTGGCGCGCCAGAATCAGGTGCTGGATATTCCCGCTTCGGATGGCATGTATTACTTGGTACAGCAGGATGGGGAAAACCACCGGGAAGAGGGTACCGAGGAAGTCCGCCTGGCACTGCGAGAGAAGCGTGATGCAGGCGTCATTCGCAAAGCGCTCGTGAAGCATGATATTCCCGATTTGGCTAAGTTTGAGACTGACGAAACTCTGATAGCAGCAATCCTTGAGGGCTTTCAAGTGTTGAGTCCCTACTTTGAGGCGACCCGGATTTGACAAAGTGATTACTCGCGGGCAATTTTGGCTCTGAGTAATCACTTTTCCCTCTAAAGTGATTACTCAGGTGCGATTTCTGGGTTGAGTAATCACTTTTGAACCCAACCCGCTTACTCAGACGGAAATTTGGATTTGAGTAAGCGGGTTGAGTGGACATAACTTTTCAATCGCGACTATGTTATGTCCGATTTCGTTTCAAAATGGACATAACTCTGAGATTATCCTGAGTTATGTCCAAATCCAATCAAAAACGGACATAACCCGGGGCACCCCTAAAGTTATGTCCGTTTCATATTTATATTTCCTTGATATCTTCCGGCAAAATGATAAAGAGGTCTGCCTCTTCATCCAATGCCAGGCGATTACTCTGTTGCAGCTTCGTTTGCTCAAACAAACTGCGCGCTGCACGGGCATTTCCGAAATGGCGGTCGCGTTTTGCATAGGCTGCTTCGAAAACTTCCTGCAATTTCGCCACTGTTTCATCCGGCAACACAAATCCTTGCTTCTTGGCACCAGCCCGGAAAATCTCCACCAACTCGGAGCTACTATAATCATGGAAATCAATCGTGTAGGCGACTCGACTGCGGATTCCGGCGTTCATACTGAGCATCCGTTCCATTTCGTCCGGGTAACCAGCCATGATTACCACCAGCTTGTCGCGGTTATCTTCCATTTCCTTAATCAGGGTACTGATTGCTTCATAACCGAAATCATTTTGCGATCCTGAATAAAGTGAGTAGGCCTCGTCGATGAATAACACGCCACCGTAGGCTTCCTTGATTTTTTCAAGTGTCTTGGGACCCGTCTGGCCGACGTATTGACCGACCAAATCGTCGCGTGTCACTTCAATCATATGACCCCGCTTCAAAACGCCAATCGATTTCAGGATTTTACTGATCAAACGGGCGATAGTCGTCTTACCGGTACCTGGTTTTCCAGTGAACACCATGTGTAGCGACAAATCGGTCATCGCATACCCTTTTTCCTCGCGGCGTTTTTCTGCACGCACATAGTTGGTAATGGATTTAACCTGTTCCTTGACGTTATCCAGCCCAATCAATTCTTCTAACTGACCCATCAAATCCTTGATGTCGTCGCCGAACAGCTGCGCCGGATCAATTCCAAAGTCCAATGGCTCCAAAATGACCAAATCTTCCTCCGTCAGTACCTCTTCGCTCAAACGGAAAGCCCGTTCGCGCATCGCAGCTTCCATGATATTACGAACCGCACGTGCATTCGCAAACTGGGGCAACACTTTTTCTTGATTAATTTTCACCAAGAAAGCTTTCTCCCCGTTTTCCGTCAATGTATAATGGTTCGCTTCCGCTTGTTGCTTGGCGATTTCCAATAACTCAAAATCAGAAAAATCATCGAAATTCACTTGCATGTTGATCCGACTCGATAGACCGGGATTCGATTTCAACAGATCTTTCATCCCTTCGTCGTAACCCGCCAAAATGACGATAAAATCATTACGGTAGTCCTCCATCGCCTTGATCAACACTTCCAGCGCTTCCGAACCGTAGTCGGACTGATCATTTTTGGCAGGCGTCAAAGCGTAAGCTTCATCTATGAAAAGAACCCCACCTTTGGCCGATTCAATCACTTCACGCGTCTTTTGTGCCGTTTGTCCCATGTAGCCGCCAACCAAGTCCGAGCGATCCACTTCCACCAACTGCCCGGTTTCCAAAATACCCAAGGCTGTGAAAATATCACCGATGATGCGGGCAACTGTCGTCTTCCCCGTCCCCGGATTTCCGGAAAAGGCAAAATGATAGCTTGGCTGCAGACTCTTTTCAATGGAGAGCATATAGGAACGACGTTTCTCATACTCAACCAATTTGACGATGCGATTCACTTCACGTTTTACTTCGTCCAAACCAATCAATTGATTCAACTCTTCCAAAGCATCGTCCAGGGATCGTCTTGTTTTTTGATTATAAGGCTGGGCCGGTTCAAAACCGAAGAAGTCGGCTTCATTTGACCGGCGACTTTTTTTCGGTTGCATGCTTTCAATCAAGGAGGCCACTTTGGCTGTGCTATGCGACAATGGGCGGGTTTGTTTCAAATATTCGAATATTTTTCGGCATTCTTCGAAATCGCCATGAATATAGTAAGCATAAACACGGTCGTATTCAATGTCATCATCATAGCCATATTTTTCCGAAGTTGTGATGGATTCCAAAATCGTATCGAGTGGCGCTTCTTTTTGCAGTAAAATCTTGGTTTTCAAGCGATGAGACGTATAGGTTTTTGGTCGTTCTTTCAATATTTCCTCGGTCAAGGTCAGTGCCTTTTCCAGTTGATTGCGGCCAAATGCCATCTCAGACAATATTTTTGCTGCTTCCCAGTTGCTACTATCCGCCTCGTGAGCGCGGGCAGCATAATGTTCTGCTTCTTTAGGTAACTTCAAATCAAGGTATAATTGCGCCAATAATACCAGATAATTATCCCTTTCCGGTTCTGCTTCAACTGCTTTTTGAGCAAAGGCCATTGCCTTTTTGTAATCATGACTCTTGAAATAATTCAAGGCCAACAAGTAGTTAACTTGTGGGTGATCGGGATAAGCCTGATACGCTTCACGTAAAATAGGCACGCTACTCAGCGCCATATTATTTTTGATATTATATTCCATCCCACGCAAACGGGATTCCATTGATTCGACGGTCATCCCATCCATTGTAATAGCGTCATTTTCTTTAAAAGTCGATTCCACAAATTGGCCTCCTTTCATATATTCTGTATCTAAATTTAAAATTTCTGTTTCAATTATCGCCTCTTATTTTAACATATTCTGCAGTTGATTTCCCGTTTACATGCTTATATTCACAAATTTCCAGGCAAATGAAGCAGTTCAAAAATTCTGTTTTATTATAGGCTTTGGGATTTTTTTCGTTTCGTGCTATTATTAAGGTGTAAGAAAGCGTTTTATTTAAGTCGGAAAGGAGTCGTTATCATGTTCAAAAATCGTGAAGATGCTGGGATGCAGCTTGCGGAAATGTTGCTTGATTATCAAGACCAAGAAGTCGTTGTTTTTACTTTGCCTAGAGGGGGCGTTCCCCTAGGAGTCGCAGTAGCGAAACGTCTGAATGCCCCTTTGGATTTGATTATAACACGTAAAATCGGCCACCCCTTTAATCCCGAATACGCAATTGGTGCTATCTCAGAAAATGGGAAAGCTTTCTATAATCAGCTGGAAATCGCAAAGGTCGATGATACCTGGCTGGAAAATGAAGAAGCACGCTTGAGAAATGAAATTAAAAGACGACGCCATAAATATGGTGCGAAAGAAGTTTCTGTCAGTGGCAAGACCGCTATTATAGTCGATGACGGTATCGCCACGGGCTTTACCATGTTGGCGGCCATCGATGACGTCAAGAAAGATAATCCGAATCGGATCATCGTTGCCATCCCAGTTGTACCGGAACGAATGGCGGAACAACTCGAGAAGGAAGTAGATGAAGTCGTCGCTATCGAACGCACACGCGCTTATCTTGGTTCAGTAGGAGCGTATTACAAAGAATTCGGGCAGATAACAGATGAAGAAATTCTGGAACAGCTTGATTTTAAATAGTTAATTGTTTAGTATTTTAGGCGAGGTGAAGGAATGAAAGAAATCAGTTTGAAAGATACAGTCTATGAAACAGTAACCAATAATCCTGAAGTACGCGAAGTTATTGTGGGTTTGGGATTTGCACCGTTACGTGATGATAAAATGTTACAGACTGCAGGAAGAATGATGACTTTGGGAAAAGCTGCCAAGCAATTTGGGATTTCCTACGAAACCATTGTAGCGACCCTTCAGGCAAACGGTTTTACCGTTAAGGAGGACAGTCTGTGATTGAAGATTTGAAAAATAAACGTTCAAAAGATTTCGAAGATCGCCAAGCCATTTTAAAGGATTTAATTTTGCGTTTGCATGCCGATGAAAATCCAGACGTCATCAAACAAGAATTCAAGGAACACTTCGGAAATGTGAGTGCGTTTGAAATCTCAGTCATGGAACGTCGTTTGATGGGCGAAGGGATTGAAGCGGAAGAAATTATGCGTTTGTGTAATGTGCATGCTTCCCTTTTCAACGGCTCCATTGAAGCCGTCTATCAACAAGGTGAAGGCCATGACAGCCCCGGACACCCGATCCGTGTACTGAAAGAAGAGAACTTGGCCCTTGAAAGTACAATGGATAAGATCGTTAATCTGTTGGCCGCTTATCTAGAAGAACCAGATGCGCAATTAAAAAAAGGTTTGTTGATGCAACTCGATATGCTCTGGGAAATTGACAAACACTATGCGCGCAAGGAGAACTCCTACTTTCCGATTATGGAACGTTACGGGATGACGGCTCCACCGAAAGTTATGTGGGGCGTGGATGATGAAATTCGTGAATTAATCAAGGATTTTCGTACCCGTATTGAAAATGATGAACGTGAGGGTCTTGATTTCGAACCCGTTAAATATGAAGTGGAAGAAATGATTGTAAAAGAAGAAGAAATTATGTTGCCCATGATAATCCCCTTCTTCAATGAAGATGACTGGATTTCCATCGCGGACGAGTCTGAAGAAATTGGTTTCTGCATCGTCAAACCTGAACAGAAATGGATACCAAAACGCGAAAAAGTGGAGGCATCCATTGAATCCGGTAATATCGATCTAGGACTTGGTGTCTTGACTCAGAAAGAACTGAAAAAAATCCTGGATTTACAACCATTGGAATTAACATTTATTGATGAAAATGATATCGTAAAATACTTCAATGATGGTCCGGAACGTAAGCTCTTTCCGCGTACTAAAAATGCCATTGGGCGGGAAGTTTATAATTGCCATCCACCGAAAAGTCAGCCTATCGTGCGCAAACTGATTGCGGACTTCAAGGCTGGGGCCAAGGATAGCGAAACGCTCTGGTTCCGTGCCCGCGACACCTATGTGATGGTCAGCTACGCGGCTGTGCGTGATGACGATGGCACTTATATGGGAACATTGGAATGGGTACAAAATATCGAAAACATTATTAATATTGAAGAAGAGAAACGGACAATCGATTAAGATTGTCCGTTTTTTGGTAATTTGTCATTCAGCTTTTGGTAGATGGGTTTCATCTCCGGTTCTGTGGTCCGGGCCACCGCTTCATCCAATTCCATCCAGGCCACTGCGCTGTTCTCATCGGGTTTGATGGCGAGTGTGTCAGTTTCGGATGCTTGGAGTAAGTAGGTCACGTTCAAATGAAGGTGCGTGCGGATCTTTTTCCCTTTTTTCACATGAGCGGGAACATCGAGAATTTCGATGGCATAAATATTTTCACTGACGGGAGTAATGTTCTGTAGGCCGGTTTCCTCTTCGACTTCTTTAAGTGCGACGCGAAGAAAGTTGTCGTCGCCATCAACATGGCCGCCCACCCAAGACCAGGAGTCGTAGATATTGTGATACACCATGACTGTTTTGGTGAAATCTTCATTAACCACCCAAGCGGATGCCGTAAAATGTGCAGCATCATTATTGCGCGTCAATATATCCTGGAAAGTATCGATATATTCGAGCATGCGGGCCTTGTCTGTCCGTTCTTGTTCATTATAAGGTTCATAATCCATGATTGCCTGACGATAATTCACAGTCCCTCTGTCCTTTCAGTTAACGTGGTATTTTTGGACCACGAATTGATTTTTTTTATTACGTTTGCCATAAATGACAACTGTTTTGCCCTCGGTGACGTGGAAAAGAAAGTTGAGTGAATGATTTTTGATCAGACAATTTTCCTTGGTATCACGCTCACCGTTCAAAGTAAAACGCACTAGTGGCATCTCATCCAACTTCAAAATTTTAATCTTTTCTACCTGCCCTTTCAAGTACCATGTATCTTCCATTTTCCGCACCCCGTTTCTTTGTTTCAATTATACGAACAAGCGTTCTTGTTTGTCAAGCGAACAAGTTGGAATGATATGGTATAATTTTTTCAGATACAACAAAACACAAGGAGGCATTTTTGATGATTATCACAACTACGAGTAGTATTGAAGGTAGAACAATCGTGTCCTACGAAGATGTTGTTTTTGGCGAAGTTATTTCCGGGATTAATTTTATGAAAGATATCGGTGCAGGCATGCGCAACTTTTTCGGCGGCCGTTCACAAGGCTATGAAGAGGAAATTGTCGTGGCGCGCGATCAAGCGTTAAACGAAATGGAAAACCGTGCCCTTCAGTTGGGTGCCGATGCGGTCATTGGCGTAAAAATGGACTATGAAACACTTGGTGCTGATAATGGAATGATTATGGTCACGTGTAGTGGGACTGCAGTGAAACTGAACTAATTTGGAAAGGTGTGAAATGGGTGCCTAATAATCAACCTGGTTACGTTCATTCTTGTGTCTCGCTTGTACCGATTTTTAACCACCTGGAAGTTGAGCAGATGGATGAAATTTCTAAGACAGCGCACACTCGGCACTTCAAAAAAGGTGAATTTATCTATCAACCCCAAGAAGAATCGGATTCTTTATATATCGTCCATAAGGGCTTGGTAAGGATTTATCGCTTGACGGAAAATGGGAAAGAGCAACTCGTCCGTTTCTTGGGACCGGGTGATTTCACTGGAGAAATGGCATTGTTCCGTTCCTCCGTTCACGACTCGTTTGCTGAAGCTACCCGTGATACCGCAGTTTGTGTGATTACCAAAGATGATTTACAACCGCTATTGGCAAATTACCCTGCTATTTCCTTGAAAATCATGGAAGAATTTTCAAGGAGGCTGGAACAGTCCGAACGCCAAACTACGATTGTGGCAACGGAAAAAGTGGAAGTGCGGTTAGCCATGTTCCTGGTTGAATTGATGGAAGAAGGTTCAAGCGTTGTAAACTTGCCAATGTCAAAAAAAGACTTGGCTTCATTCCTGGGAACGACACCGGAAACCATTAGCCGGAAATTGGGATCGTTGGAAGATCGCGGATTGATCAAGCAAATTTCGAACAAAAAAATAGAAATCATGGATGCGGACGAATTGCTGTTGGGATAGAACCAAGGCTTTTTAACGAATTAAACCATTTTAACTGAAATTTTTACCGCAAATGGTTTAATTAACCAGAATAAAACCATTTCGACATAAATTTTCACCACAAATGGTTTAATTAACAATTATTAAACCATTTCAACCTAATTTTGCGGACCAAATGGTTTAATTAATCAAAATCATCGCGAGAACGACAAAAAACTGGTGCACCCATTGAGGCGCACCAGTTTTTTATCCTTTAAAAGCCTCACGTAAGGCTGCAATATCCAACTTCTTCATTTCCAGGAACGCCGCGACTACACGTTTTTTCGCCTCCGCGTCTTTTGTCAGCATCATTTCGTCGAGTTCACGCGGAACGATTTGCCAAGAGACACCAAATTTATCTTTCAACCAGCCACATACCTCGGATTCAGGTACGGCGGTCAATTTCTCCCAGTAATAATCAATTTCCTCTTGCGTGTCGCAATACACGATAAAAGAAAATGCTTCGTTAAAATTAAAATTGTGGGCCACACTGTTTTCGCTTATGACGAAAGCGACATCCTCGTACAGTTGTTTGGAAAACATCACCGTACCTTCTTTTTCAGTTGGAAGTCCCGCTGGATTGCGATAAATCTCAAGCATTTCAGAATGCTTGAATACATCCAGATAGTGATTAATCGCCTCTTCGGCATGTCCATACTGTTCATTGATATACATCAATGCAGGATAAATTTTCTGTCGCATCTCGCTTGCATTCGTATCGTACATGAGTTGCCAAGTAAGCCAAAAGCGGTCCTGCACCCAACCAAATCTTTCACTGAATGGGTACTTATCCAATTCCATTAACGCAAAGCCGCCATCAATCAGCCGCTCCCACAAAGCATCCATTTCCTCTACCGTATCACAAAACACCATCAAAGAAATTGAAGGATTTAATTTGAAAAAAGGACCTGCGGAAATAGCTACAAAATCAAGTCCGGCTAACTTAAAACCAAATTGCTCACTGTCCCCTGATGGTGTGTCTTCAACCACCGTGGACCAGGTTATTTCTGAATCATCAAACAAGGAAACATAAAAATTGACAGCTTCTTTTGCCTCAGTGTCGTACCACAAACTTGGAACGATTTTATGCATGTTACTTCCTCCTTATTTTTACCCGATGAAACCTCCCAATAAAAATCCTGCCAACAATACAGCAATCGGTATAGAGATGACAAAAGCCAAAATTCCCAATAACGAACGATCCTCACGCCAAACAATTGCAATCAGGCTACCTACCAAACTGATAAAAGCACCAAGCATTCCCGTCAGCGTGAAAAAAATCATGAACCAGTCAAATGTATTCGGGTTCCCTGTTTCACCGCCGAATCGCGGCTGTAAAAGAGCCGCCGAAACCCAGGTTAAAATGAAATAAATGATTCCCCATGCGGATATTTTACCAAGCTTCGTTCTCGGACGTAGTTTTAGACTCATTCAGATTCCTCCCCTCCACTGACACTTCTTCTGCTTCTATTTTACCATTTTTCTACTTGTTCCATCACTATAATTGATTTCGTAACCGTCTTGAACGTTAAAAATATAAACATTAAAACGCAAACCATCATCTTCAACCGACTGCGCCATCAATTGTACCCCACGTGCCACTTTTTCCTCATCGCGGAAAATCGGTCGCACCATATAACGCACATGGTTATTCGTTTGTTTCAAATAATACGCAATATCATTTTCAAAGCGTAACATATTCGGATTATTCAAACTGCGTGTCCCCGTCATCAAGTTACGGATATTATTATTTTCTCCGGTCAACTGAAAACCGATTAAGTGACTGCGATTATATAACCATTGCCCATTATCCAACTTCTTTTGCTTCCAGCCAGTTGGGTCGATATACAAACCCTCACGTTCCTCGGTCGGAAATAAGTCGGTCCCAAGCATAGCATGAGCGGGACCAACCCGGTTAAAGTAATCCAGTTCCGTAAAGGATTGCCAGCTGCCGTCCACCAATGATAATTCGTCCTCACTGAATTCCGGCACGTTATCGTTTACTTCAACTACCTGGTTAATCCCGTCATATTCCAAATACGCCAATTCTGAATCTGGAATCGTTTGGGTCATCAAAATGGATTCTACAAATTCCTGGATAACCGGTAAAGGTTGTGTCATAAGAATAAAGAACGAGGCAGCCACCGCCAGCACGCTCGATATCACTTTCAAGTTAACGTCTACTTCATCTTTCTTTTTTCTACCTTGTGCCATTGCCTAACCTTTCTGAAAACCTTCATCGTGCAGGTAGCCTTCGCCTGCTTCTTTCGTTTTAAATATTCCTTCTACTTGTCCGTCTGCCAACAATACCGACCAAATAGGGTTTTCGTAAGTCAAACGCAAGGCTTCGCCATTCGCGTCAAACCATAATTCATAATAGCCATCCTCGTAGCCATCCTCGGTTTTTTTCAAATGTGCAATCGCTTTGTCTACCCACTCACGAAGGCCCGCTTCATCCTCTTCCAAAACCGAAACGTACCCTTTTTGTGTTTCTTCTTTTGGCAAATAACCCGCGTAAATCAAAGCGTTGCCGTTTGGATGCAAATTACGTACGACTACTGTTTTAGCAACCGCACTTCCTTTAAAATGATAATTCAATCTTTTTAAAGAAACCGGTGCTGATTCCAGTTCCGCGTAGCTATCAAAAATTCTTTTTTTCTCTTCAAATGATAAGGTCATACGACACCTCTTCTAATATTAGTTCACCTCATTATAACAGAAAACGGAGCGCTCCTGACAGCACTCCCGTTTCGTTTAAATATAATAAAGGTTTTCGGATGGATATTGTGCATCACTGGTAATATCGATTCCCAAATTCCGCAGAATTTGTTCATCGTCTTTCTTCAACATTACCGTCGAATGGGCCTGAACACCTTCCAATTCGGATAACTTGTTGTAGCACAGTTGCGCTGTCGGGTTCGTTACCGCACTAATTGCCAAGGCAATCAAAATTTCATTCGCATTCAAGATTGGACGACGGTTATGCAGGACGTCTGCTTTTGTTTTTTGAATGGTTTCCAAAATCGTCAAGGACAGCAATGGAATTTCATCGGCCACATTGGCCAAAAATTTAATGGAGTTCAAAATAGCTGCCGAGGAGGAATCCATTAAGTTGGATGTTCGTCCGGTTACGATGCGCCCATCGTTCAGTTCAAATGCCATCACAGCTTGCGTTTCATTGGTTTCAGCACGTTGACGACACTTATCGGCATAATCACGTGCTGGTTGGACCGAGAGACGATCCGTGTGTGTCAAATCCGCTTCGTCCAACAAAATTTTCATGCGATAAACAATATCCTCGCTTAACAGCCCTTTTTTGTAGTCACATTCCACGCCAAAACTTCTGCGAATCATTTCTTGTTTGGATGCTTCACGAACGACTTCGTCATCCACAATCCCAAATCCAACCCGATTTACGCCCATATCGGTTGGGGATTGGTATACCGATTCTTTTTGCGTGATTTTTTCGATAATCCGTTTGATAACCGGGAAGATTTCGATATCACGGTTATAGTTGACCGCCACTTCATGGTATTTTTCAAAATGGAAGTTATCAATCATGTTAACGTCTTTCAAGTCAACTGTTGCTGCTTCATAAGCCATGTTCAACGGATGTTTTAAAGGAACATTCCAAACGGGGAAAGTTTCAAATTTTGAATATCCTGCCGAACGACCCATTTGATTTTCATGATACAACTGGTTCAGACATGTCGCCAATTTGCCGCTACCGCCACCCGGTGCCGTCATTACGACGATTGGTTTGGTTGTTTCAATATATGAATTTGACCCGAATCCTTCTTCGCTTACGATCATTTCCACATCTGAAGGATAACCTTCGATATTTTTATGGGTGTAAACTTTGATATCGCGTTTTTCGAGTTTATTAATGAATACTTTTGTGCTTGGTTGACCATGATAGCGCGTGATTACGACGCTGTTGACGGACAGGCCATATTCCCGAAATTCATCGATTAAACGAAAGACTTCCATATCATAAGTAATTCCGTAGTCACCACGAATTTTATTACGTTCAATATCGCCGGCATAAACACAAATCACGATTTCCGATTTGTCTGCCAAGCGTTGTAAAATTTTGATTTTCGCATCTTCATCGAAACCAGGTAGGACCCTTTTTGCATGCTTGTCGCCAATTAATTTCCCACCGAATTCTAGATATAGCTTATCGTAGTGATTCACACGCTCTGAAATATAGCGCGTTTGTTCTTCGATGTACTTCTTTGAATCAAATCCTATTTTACCCATTTCCTACCTCCTCGATTCTGTTCAACTCTATTAATTATAGCGATTTTTCCGAGCATAGCAACGTTTGGTTTCATCATTGACTTTATCACCGGTAACATCGTATAATAAATATGTTACCCCTATAACGGGCCGTTAGTTCAGTGGGAGAATGCTTCCTCGACAAGGAAGAGGTCACTGGTTCGAACCCAGTACGGCCCATCTATAAAATAGCGTGAACGCCAATGGATTTTTCCTTGCGTTCGCGTTTTTTGCGTTTCCGGGTACCGAGGTGCGGCGATTAAATTTTTTCCGCGCGCGCAACGCCGCTTTTTAGCGAAAAATGCGGCGTTCCCAGATGATTTTCCTGCTTAACGCCGCATTTGAAATTCAGAAACCTGTTCTACCCCCTCAAAATGGTGGCCAAAAAAAGTGGCATAGGCTTTTGCTTGTTTTATCAGCAACGTTTGGGGAATTTGGACGTTGGGGTGGATGGTGTAGGATAAGGTTACCTTTTCTCCTTTAACGATAGGCTTCCAACTCCCCACCACTTTGCCGTTAAACAACAGCGGGCGATAGATACCTCGTTTCAAGGGGTCGAGTTGTATGCGCATTGCCTCTGTAAGAGAAGCCGTTCGGTCTTGGTAGCCAATCAGGAATTCATCCAAAGTTGGTAGGAGATGAAGTGATGGTTCGAAAGCTTCCATTACGGGATCAACCGTGACAGTCGCCATTTCCATAGCTTTTTTGGCCTCTCCTACGCTCAACCCGGCCCACCACGCCAAGTCTTTTGGGGTGGCAGGTCCATGACTGGCCAAATAACGGCTGGCCAGTTCTTTCAAGGCTTCTTCTCGTGTCGTGAAAGGACTGGGTGGAGCCCACTCGGATACCAACCCCAGTGTCTGTTGTTTTCCTGCCATGGGACCGATGAAAATAATGCCCTTTTGAGCGGCATACCAGAGTATATGGTAGTACCGTTGCCCTTTCGTATCGACAGTGGCTTCTTCGAGTATCTCCCGGAGTTCGGGGCGAGGTATGAGTTTTTTGCCTTTCAAGGCTGCTTCAATAATAAGCAGGGCTTGTTCCAGGTCTTTTGTGTCAAGATCCGTTTCTTTTAGCATATGGTTTTTATACCGTTTTAGCATACGGTCCCGGGATAGTTCCATCATCCAGGTTAAGACTTCTATCGCCACAAAATGAATGGTATGGCGCATGGTCCAAGACCGAACGATTTTCATATCAGCGACTGCTTGTTCGAGGTCTTTTTTAGTGACACCCGGCGTCCGCATCGCTATCGCCCATAATGCTGGATGATAGTCTTGTCCCTGGACTGCCAGCATCCAGCGAACCGTTTCTTCAGGTGACTGGAAATGTTTCTTTGCTAACAATTGCCTCTGCAAACGTTCCGCAAGTACCTTTTCCAAATATACCCCTCCCTTACCACTCCTGATAATTCGCAAACAATTCCTGATACTCTTTAATCATGGCTTCTTTCCGTTTTTTCAAAATGGTTATAGCCCCCAAAAGTTGGTCAGGTTCATCAGTCATATCACAGTCTTCTTTTTGTCGTTCCATTGCTTCTTCGACAGGTTGGTATGGGGCTTCGCGTTTGATTTCATCCAGCATCGCATAGATTTGTTTCCGCATCCGTTCCATTCGTTCCGGCTCGGCGGCTTTAATTTCATCCAAGTGTGCCAGGACAAAGCGAAAATTTAAATGGCGCAGCATGCGACCATCTTTCACGTGCACATATTCTTTGTTAAACGGCGAAACACCTTGTGCCTGGCCGTGGATTTGATACCAACCATCATATATTTCCCAAACGCCTTCTGGACTATCCGGTTGGAAATCACGCTTCAATTTAAAGGTCGGGTCTTCACCCGTGATTTCAGCTACCCATCGTTTCTCATCAGCCGTATTCGGCATCAACTGTAAAATTTGTGGTTTCAACTTGTCACATCCTTTGTATCTTCGTCTCTATTTTACGAAAAAAAACCGCCACTAGCTAGAGTGACGGTGTCCAATATTTATTATTCAGATCGTAAAGCTTCTACCGGGTCTTTCTTGGCAGCCATTTTTGCCGGGATCAAGCCCGCGATGACGGTCAATACTAAACTGACAAGGACCAGGAATACTGCTCCTTCAATCGGTAAGGATGAAATTCCGGAAATGTCTGTCATATTTTTGATTATCAAGCTGATTGGAATATTCAAGAGCGCTGTGATTCCAATACCTAATAAGCCGGAGAACAAACCGATAATGAACGTTTCAGCATTAAAAACGCGGGAAATATCACGTTTGGATGCCCCTACACTACGGAGAATTCCGATTTCTTTGGTACGTTCCAATACAGAGATGTAGGTGATAATACCAATCATGATGGAAGAAACCACTAAGGATACGCCAACAAAGGCAATCAACACATAACTGATAATGTTGATGATGGATGTTACGGAAGACATGATCGTTCCAACCAAGTCGTTATAAGTAATTACGTTCTCATCACGACCCGCTTCGGTTTCACGTTGGTTGTAATCAGAAATAATCGTTTCTAAATTATCCTTTGTTTCGAAATCTTTTGCGTAAATATTAATGGCGCTAGGTTTTTCTTCATCCACTGCAGCCAATGTTTGCAGGTTCGATTCATACGTCGTACTGTAGTTGTCTTGGTAAGCATTCAACAATTCAGCTAAATCCTCTTCGGAAAGAGTCGCCATATAGGCACGTTCTTCATCTGACAGGGCTGCGAAATCAAATTCTTCATTGGTATTTTCCGGGAAAGCCATGCCCGTGAAAATGTTTGTCTCTGGATTATTCATTTGTTCCTGAACTATTTCAGAATCATTAACCGATGCCATGATATGTTCTTTCAGTTTGCTTGTGTATCCGATTGAACCCGTTTCACTTGTTGTCACAGCTTCTGGGTTAGGACGCATAATCCCTACCACTGTAACATCTTCACTATTTGCGACAACTTCATCAATAAATGCCTGATCATCACTACGGTCCATCCAAATGCCATTTTCTTTTTCATACAAATCGGTGTTGATGACCAATTTGAACGTCATATCAAGTAATTCTTCATTTGTATAAGTGGGAATATCAGGCAGTTCATGGTCTTCCCCTTTCAATACGGACTGGAAGCTTTCGCCCAGTTCTTCCTGGCTCAACAAACCGAGGGAATATAACATATAATCGCTCACCCGATTGTTCTCGTCCACAATCAAGATAACTTCATTGTAATCTTCGGGCCAACGACCGGATACCGTATCGTACTGGCTCTCCAATAAGGGTTGATTGTCCAGTAATTCTTTCCAGGAATCCACACCCGCAGGTCCCACCATTGCTCCGCCACCCATTGCATTTTGTAGTGGATTTGAAGATTGAGCATCCATGGTCTGCCCCATCCCGATCGCGTTCATGACGTTGGAAGGATTTACTTGAACGACACCATCCACACCCTCTGCGTTATAAATATTAATCGGAATATTATAACTGTATTGAATCGCATTGATATTCGCTTTAACACCTGCGTCTTCTTCCAAAAATTCTTTGAAGGCAGTCAAGTTATTGGAGTCTTTGCGGCTTGCCAAAGTATCCATCACGTCAGTCATTATGGGCGTTGCAGCAACTTCACCTTCTGGAACTTCATCCAAATCCTCCGTATTAACACCCATCAAAGCACCAATAATCATTCCCATATCCAATGTTGATTCTTCAATCGTCAGTGGATAGGAAGATAAGGTGTCCTCTTCAATACGCGCGATATAGTTTTGGACTCCGTTCGATAGGGACATAATCAAGGCAATCCCGATAATCCCGATACTACCGGCAAATGCAGTCAGTAGCGTCCGCCCTTTTTTCGTCAACAAGTTATTGAAACTTAAACTTAAAGCCGTAAAGAAGGACATGAATGTTTTATCGTTCTTGAGAATTTTACTATCACGAATTTCCGTCTCACTCGCCGGATTAGAATCGGACAGAACTTCTCCATCCAATACCTTGATAATCCGAGTTGAGTAATCTTCAGCCAACTGCGGGTTATGCGTAACCATGATTACAAGGCGGTCAGAAGCAATTTCCTGTAACAATGCCATAATTTGTACGCTTGTTTCCGAATCCAAGGCTCCCGTTGGTTCATCAGCCAAAAGGATTTCTGGATCATTTATTAAAGCCCGGGCAATCGCGACCCGCTGCATTTGACCACCGGACAGTTGATTGGGACGTTTAGTGACGTGGTCTTTCAAGCCAACTTTTTCCAAAACATCCTGGGCACGTTTGCGACGTTCTTCTTTCGAAACACCGGACAAAGTCAAAGCCAGTTCAACGTTTGACAAAACGCTTTGGTGAGGAATCAAGTTGTAGCTTTGGAAAATGAAGCCAACCGAATGATTTCGGTACGTATCCCAGTCACGGTCTTTATATTCTTTGGTCGAACGACCATTAATCAACAAGTCGCCATGTGTGTAGCGGTCCAATCCTCCGATAATATTCAACATCGTTGTTTTACCGGATCCACTTTGACCCAATATTGAAACGAATTCATTACTGCGGAATTTCAAATTGATGCCTTTAAGAGCTTGGACAACTTGGTCTCCCGTTCGGTACTCTTTGGTAATGTTTTTTAACTCTAACATATTTTCTCACCTTTCAGATTGGTCTCCGCCAAATCAAAAACAGCCTTACATCCGTCTTTTATTGTACACCAAATCTATTATCTAAATATAATTTTTTGTTTAATAATATTTTAGTAAACGTTTTATTTTCCATGGGTTCAAAATTGCACCCAGGTTTTGCTTATGCTATATTGAAGTTACGAAAGACATTTTGACCGGAAAAGAGAATGGAAAGAGGGATGTCTATGGGTAGAGGAGGCGGCGGTGGCGGTGGCGGCGGCTCATTTGGAGGCGGCGGTGGCGGCTTCCGTGGTGGCGGTGGTTCATTCGGTGGAAACCGTGGTGGCGGCGGACGCAGCAGTTGGGGCGGCCGTGGCGGCGGATCGTTTGGTGGCTCAGGTGGCAATCGAGGCGGTAGTTCCTGGGGTGGCGGTGGCTCTTGGGGCCGACCATTCGGGACAGGACCCATCTTCATAAACACGGGTGGCAGACGCTATTCCAATCGTGGTCCAAACCGTTCCCCTGGTGGTGGCGGTTGTGCGCCGGGATGTGGAACTCTGGCTATTGTTCTGAGCGTCTTGGCAGTAATCTTTTTCTTCTTGGCTAATGTAGGTGGTGGTGGTTCATCAGTTGCACCATCCACAGTTGAGAGAGAACCCTTACCTGCCGGGTCCGTCAACGAAACAGCCTATTTCACGGATGATGCTGGTTGGATCACTAATGACGCACAACTAGTAGATGGTTTAAGACATTTCTACGAGAAAACGGGCGTTCAACCTCATTTGTATATTACAGATGAAATAAATGGTTCCCAAACTGCCAGCATGGATCAAGTCGAGGCATTTGCCAATGAAAAATACGACGAGTTGTTTGCCGATGAAGCGCACTTACTGTTTGTATTTTATGAAGGAATACCAAACCAGTATATTACCTATTATGTAACAGGAACGCAGGCTAATCAGGTTATTGATTCTGAAGCCGGAACCATACTGCTCGATTATATCGATCGTAATTACTATGATGGTAACTTAACGGATGAACAGTTCTTCAGTAATTCCTTCAAGGACGCGGCAGATCGGATAATGGAAGTAACTACTTCACCTTGGATTCCGGTGCTGATTGTACTGGGGCTTGTGGGATTAGCCGGTATCTTGTTCCTATGGTGGCGGAAACGCAAGGAACAAGAAGCAATTGAAGCAAAACGAACAGAGGACCTTCTGAAGACGCCAATTGAAACATTTGGCAAAGATTCCGAAGCAGATGAGTTGGCCAAGAAATATGAAGATAAAGAATAATAAAAAGATAAATTTTAGGAGGAATAAAATTATGTCAATTTTAGGACGCTTTTCAGATATTATCAGTGCAAACGTGAATGCTGTTATCGATCGAATGGAAGACCCAGAGAAAATGATCGACCAATATCTCCGTGATATGATGGAAGATTTAGCGGAAGTTAAACACGATACTGCTGGTGTCATGGCGGAAGAAGCACGTGCGAAACGTGAAGTCGACCAAAATGAAGCAGAAGTTAGAAAATATGAAGAACTTGCCAAGAAAGCTTTGGAAGCTGGCAATGAAGACGACGCACGTATTTTCTTATCCAAAAAACAAGAAATCGAAAGCGTGGGTGCAGGTCTAGCATCAAGTTATGCTTCTGCTCATGAGAATGCCGTTAAGATGCGCCAAATGCATGACAAATTGGCAAAAGACATCAATACCCTTCGCCAACGTCGTGACATGATTAAAGGCAAGATGTCTGTTGCCAAAGCACAAGAGAAATTGAACGATGTTTCCGAAAATGTCACACGTTCCGAAAGCGCAATGGGATCATTCAAGCGAATGGAAGACAAAGCTACTCGTATGCTGGATGAAGCCAACGCCATGTCTGAACTCAATTCCGAGCCATTAGACGAAGCGAAAGCTTTGGAAGAGAAATATGCTTCCCAAACATCGGCAGCGGTTGAAGATGAATTGGAAAGAATGAAAAAAGATTTAGGTATGTAAAACTGATATTTAGATGAGGCTGTGGGATGATTCCCGCAGCCTCTTTTTTGGGTTCTTGGTTATTTGGTGTTGTTTACGCCCGGCAATGTCATTGGAATAAATCTAAAATTCAAAAAAGAGGGGTTGGAACTTCCATCTTCAAGTAATAGTAAAAAAAGTGATTACTCAGAGCAAAATATGCCCGTGAGTAATCACCCTTATTCAAATGGGTATTCCAAACCCCACTCTTTTCGTACGGTGTCCATAATTTCGACGACATCCATAGTCAATGGGAGGGTTTTGTTTTCTTTTTTCCCAAGAATCATGTCGGTAAAGTTGGCCACTTCGTAGTTAAGTGCCTGCACGGTATCTCCCGCCTCGATGGTTTGGTGTTTGCCATCATAACTCGTAAACGTTGCTTGAGTGGGACGGGGATAGTCCATGATCGTCAGGAAGCCTTTTTCAAATGCGACCACGCCTTGTTTGGGCATCTTTGCCCGGAATGTGAGCGAAACGGTCGCTAGTTCCTGTTCTTCGTTTCTTAAAATGATGGCGGATGATTCGTCCACGCCGGATTCGTGCAGATTTCCGAGGGTCAGGATTTCGGTTGGCTTGCTGGATAGGAAATGACGAACGAACGATAACGCATACGTACCGATATCGAAAAGGGCACCGCCAGCAAGGGCTTTGTTGAAATAGTAAACGGATGGATCAGTGTCCTTGAAACTGCCGAATGATGCTTGGATCATTTTCAGTGGTCCCAGGTCGTTTTCCCGGATCCATTCTTTCAAGGTACGATACAGCGGCATATTGAAAATCGTCATGGCTTCTGCCAAGTATAAGTGATTTTCTTCGGCAAGTTGGGTTACTTCACGCAACTGCTCCCCATTAACGGTAATGACTTTCTCACAGAGTACGTGTTTGCCGGCTTTAAGGGCTGCTTTAATCAGCTGATAATGATGGCTATGTGGTACAGCAATGTAAACCACTTCAACGTTTTGATCAGCCAATGCTTCCGCGTAAGAACTGTATGCGTGCGGGATATCGTATTTCTCCGCAAAGGCTTCTGATTTTTCCAGGCTACGTGATGCGACACCATAAAGCACCGCTTTTTCTGCTTTGAAATGAGTCGCAAATTCATTTGCGATTGTTCCTGTTCCTAAAACGACCCAATTTAATTTTGTCACGGTTGTAATCCCCCTCTTAAAGCTGTTGATTGGCCAAGATGATGGCTCCGGTAATGCCTGCATCGTCTGCCAATTTTGGTAAAACAAGGTAATCATCCAAAGGCGGAACGGGGACGTAATCACCTAATAGTGTCTCGAATGAGGTTTTCACTTTATCCAAAAGGCCGGGCACTTTCATCACGCCGCCGCCCATGACGATGCGTTCGGGACGAAGCATGACCGTGTATGCCACAATCGCTTGACCCAGATAATAGGCAATAAAATCCCATACTTCGTCTTGCGGATCAACATCTTTCCCTGCTTTGTTTAAGCGACCATCGATTGATGGTCCCGCTGCCATTCCTTCCAGACAGTTACCGTGGTATGGACAAGAGCCGGCATAGTGATCATTTTCATGGGGTTTCACCAACAAGTGCCCCATTTCCGGGTGACCAATTCCTTCCAGAATCCGGCCGTTTAGTATTGCGCCGCCACCAACACCGGTTCCGACGGTTAGATACATCATATTGTCCAACCCTTGGGCTGCACCTAAAGTCGATTCGCCCAATGCTGCCGCATTTACATCGGTTGTCCAGCCCATAGGCACCTTGTAACGGTCTTTCATGGCACCAATAAAATCGAAATCTTTCCAAGCTAATTTTGGTGTGGACAGGATATACCCATATTTGTCAGAATCATGATTCACTTCAATCGGTCCGAATGAACCGATTCCGATAGCGTTGATTTCATATTTATCAAAAAAATTGAAGACGTGTGCCAATGTTTCTTCCGGGGTGGTTGTCGGAAAAGAAACACGCTCAATAACCTTATTGTCTTTATCCCCGATTGCACACACAAACTTTGTGCCACCTGCCTCGATTGCACCTACTATCATTTCTCCACTCCTCACATCTTTGTATTGGTTTTATTATACCGTTTTCAATAGAAAAAAACAGTTTGGACAATTTTACCGAAAAACGACGATTAAATTTTCGTTGCCGCGCTAATAGTCGCGAAATCGTAAAATAGCGCCGATCAGATCATACAAAATTTCTTAATCGGCGTTATTTAGTGAAATGGCGACGGTTAGCCATTTCCAATGAGCCTAACAGACGTTTTTCGACCAAAAAATTAAGGGTTCGGGACAATTACCCCAAACCCTCTCTCATTTACTAATCAAGCATAGCCAAGGCTTCCGTTAGAACTTTTTCGCCTTTCATCATCCCGGATGCGTCACTAAAATAATTGCTTTAGCAGCCGCTATTTGCTCTCCATTCTCTCGTAAACTTCAATAATTTCTTTTGCTAGGTCCTTAAACGTAATGGCCGTCATCAAATGGTCTTGACCATGAATCAGTAATAATGAAACTTCCACTGGATCTCCGGATGCTTCTTGCGTCAGCAAGCCGGTTTGCGCGTGATGGGCCGCTACAAGCGCTGCTTCGGATTCTTTTATTTTGTTGGTAGCGGATTCAAAATCGCCCGCTTTAGCAGCTGCGATTGCTTCCATTGCTTTACCTTTTGCATCGCCGCCATGCATAATAAGTTGCATAATCACTTCATTTTTTTTTGGTTCTAACATCTTATTACTCCTTTTCTATTTGTATAGGCATATATGATGTCGTGATCACTTTTGTTTTGTTATAATCCTACACTTACATGCCATTTATTACGCTTTTATTTAAAAAATACTCCCCAGAGTTCGGGGAGTACATTTTCCAAGTTTTAACCGCGATAACGTAACGCCAAACCTTTTAAAAAGTTGCGCACATAGCGGTTGCCACAGGGTTTATAATTTCGATGCCCTTCTTTTCGTAAAACAGCGCCCAATTCACTTTTTGAAATACGCGCCTCAGCATCATCCATTATTTCCAACATATCGTCACCCGTGAGTGACAACGCAATTTTTACTTTCTTCAACAGTAAATTATTAACATTTCCTGAATGAAGTTCCAACTCTGGTTCCGGGGCGCCTTCACGCACACCCCTTTGTGAGGTTATCATGCCATTCAAAAAACGTTCAAATCTTTCGTTATCCAATTCTTCTTCGTAATTACCATCTTTATCGCGTGTTGTCATCGCACGCACTTGCTCTTTTGTTACCGTTGCGCCACCCAGGCGGAAAATTTCCACCACATCATTATCCTTGATATCCAGAGCATATCGCAAACGTGTCAAACGATCATTATTATCCATACTTAGCACCTTCCATTTCTCTCATATTATACCAAATTTTCTGCTATACTACAGTGACAACATAATTAGGAAAGAGTGATTTTTATCAAAACAGGCGTAACAGACTACACAATTACCGAATCAACCACCCTTTTGCCATTTTTAATCGCCATTCATCCCAATCTAGGTCGTAATGCGGTGAAATCTATTTTAACGCGTGGCCAAGTCGCAGTCGACGGAAAAAAAGTGACCCAACATAACCATCCTTTGGCGGTCGGACAAACCGTCAGCGTGATGAGCAATAAAACTGCCATGACTAAAACAGCATTGAAAGGCATCAACATTCTGCACGAGGACGACGCTATCATCGTGATTCACAAGGATGCCGGCATTCTTTCGATGGGCGACCGCAACCAAGCGGAGATGACTGCTTACCGGCAATTAACGCAATATGTAAAAGAAACAAATAAAAACAGCCGGATTTTTATCGTCCACCGTTTGGACCGCGACACTTCCGGGGTTATGGTTTATGCCAAAACCGAAGAAGTAAAGGAAGCTTTGCAGAAAGATTGGCATACGATTGTCAAGGAACGCATCTATACAGCACTCGTTGAAGGTGAAGTGACGGAATCTGAAGGGACAATCAAGTCCTGGTTAACTGAAAGTAAAGCCATGAAAGTTCATTCCTATAATTATGACAATGGTGGTAAATATGCCGTTACCCATTGGAAAAAAATCCGTGGCAATAAAGAGCATACTTTGTTGGAAGTCGAACTGGAAACGGGCCGTAAAAACCAGATTCGGGTGCACATGGAATCCATCGGGCATCCCGTTGCCGGTGACAAAAAATATGGGGCAAAACGTAATCCTTTGAAACGTTTGGGACTGCACGCTTCGACGCTTGCCTTTATTCATCCAAAGACTGGAAAACTGGAACGCTATACTTCAAAAGTACCGAAAGATTTCCTGTTTTATTCAAAAGAAAGTTAATTAGCTTTGAAACGACGATTGATTCGGGTAGATACCCAGTTAATCGTCGTTTTATGTTGTTGCGCTTTTTATGAGAATCTGTTAAGCTATTTTCATACGATTTTAATAATCAACGTTGAAGAGAAGTGTCATAGTCGATACGTCAAAGAGAGTCCCGGCTGGTGGGAAGGGATACCCATGAAACTATGAAAATGAACTCGGAGTTTTTAGTTTGTTCACGCAGACTGGACGGCAGTACCCGTTACCGTACAGGGTTTTATTTATAGAACTTGCAGAGATGTCATTTGTGAAAATGGCATGAATGAGGGTGGTAACACGACAAAATACGCGTCCCTTTGTACATTAATTTAATGTGCAAAGGGATGGGTATTTTTTTACTATCAAAAATTATTAGGGGGATTTCAAATGACTCAAACATCACCATTTCGCTATGATATCGTCGGATCTTTCTTACGTCCGGAAAAGTTGAAACAAGCACGGAAAGAGTTCGCTGAAGAAAAAATTTCTAAAGAAGCATTAACGGCTGTGGAAGATGCAGCAATCAAAGAATTAATCCAGCAACAAGTGGCTGCCGGTTTGAAGGCTGTAACTGACGGCGAGTATCGTCGCTCGTGGTGGCACTTCGATTTCATGTGGGGATTGAACGGTATCGCGAAGGAATACAACGAGAGCGGCAACAAGTTTGCGGCGATGAATACCCGTTCTGAAACAGCGCGCATCCACGGCAAGATTACTGGTGAAAACCATCCATTTGTGGAACACTATAAATTCTTGATCGCTAATACTCCCGAAGGAATCGAGGCGCGTCAAACAGTACCGGCTCCCGCTCAATTCGTACAGGAATCCTTGCGTAAATCCAACCTTGAATTTACAAATGCTGTCTACCCGGAAATCGATGATTTGGTAGAAGACTTGGCTGCTGCCTACCATACCGTTCTCAACGACTTATACGCTGCTGGTTGCCGCACGGTTCAATTTGACGACTGTACGTGGGGACGCTTAATCGGCGGTGAATTCTATGACGGCCATCAGTTGACCGAAGAAGAACTGGTTTATTTGAAAGATTTATATGTGCGCGCAAATAATGCGGCGATTGACGGAAAACCGGAAGGCATGAATATCGTTACCCACGTTTGCCGTGGAAATTACCGTTCAACTTGGTTTGCATCCGGTGCGTACACTTCTGTCGCAACACCGTTGTTTGATCAGGAAAATGTGCATGCTTACTACCTGGAATTCGATTCCGACCGTGCCGGTGGGTTTGAACCTTTGGCAAAAGTAACGCCTGGCAAAAAAGTCGTGCTTGGATTGATCACATCCAAATCACCGGAACTGGAAAACAAGGCAGATGTCATCGCCCGCATCAAGGAAGCAAGTCAATTCGTACCTTTGGAAAACCTATGTTTGTCAACGCAATGTGGTTTCTCTTCTACCGAAGAAGGAAACTCCCTGACAGAAGCAGAACAATGGGCGAAAATCAAACTGGTTAAAGAGATTGCCGAGGAAGTATGGGGATAGTATTCCTAGCGAGTGCGGCGTTCGGGTCGCTCAGCAATCCTTAACGCCGCATTTTTGAGAAAACTGCGGCATTAAGGAAAAATAAAATTTCTAAACGCCGCACTTTTTGAGAAAATGCGGCGTTTAGTGCCCCACTTAGTTGATGAACGCCGCACTTGGCACCTGAAGTGCGGCGTTCCTTACTGTTTATCCAACTTAACGCCGCACCTATCTCCAAAAAAAGCTGATGCCATTCGAGGCATCAGCTTTTTGTATGACTAAAATGTAATTTCCGGATTATCTTTCGTTACTCGGTACAAACGTCCTTCTACACCAAAATGAACATCGGAGCGGTCTTTTAATGCACGCATTGCTTTATTCGTCTGTTCAATCATTTCCGGTTCAACAGCTTCCATAAATAAAATCGCATTGCTTGTATTTTCCGTTAGCATCGTTCGTTGGGCATCACGCCAGTTCAGCGATCGGCAAATCGCACCTTCAGCGTCATAGTAAATAATTTCCTCAGGCAGTGCGGGCGCATCCGCATCGTCGCCCAACGCCCGGAAGCCCTCACCCCCCTGCGCTTTCCCGAGCACGATGTCCCCTGACATCGTATCCAGATCCTCGCCGCCACATGGGACACCAAACGAAAGGGAGATACTGTTGTAAATATCAACTAATGGGTTGATTGGGGTAAACTCGCGGTCCTGATCAACGCGTTTCAAAAGAGCTTCAATTGACGAGCGCGCACCCTTTTTCGTTTTAAATTTACGGTAGGCTTCGCGCCAAGCTTGAACTATTTCATTTTCCGAAAAGACTTCTTCACCTAGATATTGTTTGCTCTCTTCCTTTGCATCTTTCAAAAGGGAAGCAAAGACCACTTTCTCTTCCGGTTTAGGTCGATTATTAATGCCTTTCAATACCAAAACAGCGATTTCACCTTCCGGGAATACCTCCCAAAAGGTTGGCGAGACAGTAAATTTCATCGGTTAATCCTCCTTTTTAGTATCCTTCACTAAGATTATTATAGGCGATAAAAACAAATCAGCCCAAATTTTTTATGGCGCCGCTATCTTTTAAATAGTCATGATAATGGTCGCCCCATTCACAAATAGTATTTACGACCGGAGCCAGCTGTCGACCAATTTCCGTCAATTTATATTCCACTTTCGGTGGTACAACCGGATAAACATGGCGTGTCAAAATTTGATCTTGCTCTAATTCCTTCAATTGCCGAATCAACATCCGTTGGTTCACGTCAGGCAATCTCCGTTGGATTTCGCTCAAGCGCAAAGGGGATTCTTGCAGCAGGCACCAGATTATGGCGATTTTCCAGCGTCCTCCCACTACAGAAAGCGCCAGGTCTTTGCTTGTAAAAAAAGTTTTATCTTGGTAAGTTATGGTCATTACGTTCACTCTTCCTTATTTAAAATAACCCCACTGACAAATTTGTCAGTATTGCAACTCGAATTATAGTATGCGAATATGACAAAGTAAATAAGACATTTTCAAGAAAGAAGGAATTTAACATGAAAAGTAGAGCTGCAGTCGCATTTAAGCCTGGAGAACCACTTCAGATTGTCGAGATCGATGTTGAAGAGCCAAAAGCAAATGAAGTTTTAGTCAAAACATTATATACCTCGGTTTGTCATACCGATGCTTTTACCCTTTCAGGGGATGATCCAGAGGGTGTTTTCCCATCCGTTTTGGGCCACGAAGGTGCTGGTGTTGTTGTTTCTGTAGGTGAAGGTGTGACATCTGTTGTACCGGGGGATCACGTAATCCCGCTATACACTCCTGAATGTGGTAAATGTAAATTCTGTCTGTCAGGTAAAACGAATCTTTGTGGCGCTGTCCGCGAAACACAAGGTAAAGGTTTGATGCCGGACGGTACGACGCGTTTTTCCTATAATGGCGAACCCGTTTACCACTATATGGGAACAAGTACATTCAGTGAATACACGGTCGTGAATGAAATCAACTTGGTAAAAGTTGAACCTGAAGCACCACTTGATAAAGTCTGCCTATTTGGTTGCGGTGTTACAACTGGTATCGGCGCTGTCCATAACACAGCAAAAGTTGAAGAAGGTGCTGTCGCAGCTGTCTTTGGGATGGGTGCAATCGGATTAGCCGTTATCCAAGGTTTGGTCCAAGCGAAAGCAAGCCGGATTATCGCCATTGATTTAAATGAAGACAAATTCGAACTTGCCAAAAAAATGGGTGCGACCGACTTCATCAACCCTGCTAAATTTGACAGACCGATTCAAGAGGTCATTGTTGAAATGACGGACGGCGGTGTCGATTACAGCTTTGAATGCATCGGTAATGTACACGTTATGCGTCAGGCTCTTGAATGTTGTCATAAAGGTTGGGGCGAAAGCACCATCATTGGGGTTGCCGGTGCTGGTCAAGAAATTTCCACCCGTCCTTTCCAACTTGTTACTGGTCGCGTTTGGCGCGGTTCAGCTTTCGGCGGAGTCAAAGGCAGATCAGAACTACCTGCCATGATTGGCGAATTTATGGATGGCAAGATTGATCTTGATTCATTCATTACACACCACTTGAACTTTACTGATATCAATGAAGCTTTCGATCTACTACATAAAGGTGAATCAATCCGTACCATTCTAACTTACGAGGAGTGAAACCATGCAATTGGAATTAATCCAGAATATTCGTGCATTTAACGGGGAACAACGGAAATATCAACACTATTCCGATTCCCTCCAATGTCAAATGACATTCAGTCTCTATCTACCAAGAAACGAAGAGCAAAAGTCCCTACCACTGATTTGGTGGTTGTCTGGTTTGACCTGTACCGATGATAACTTCAGCCAGAAGAGTGGCTTCCAACGGCTGGCAGATAAGCATCAGGTTGCCGTAGTCGTTCCGGATACATCCCCGCGTGGCGAAGACGTTCCCGATGATGAAGGCTATGATTTGGGACAAGGTGCCGGCTTTTATTTAAATGCCACCCAAGAACCTTGGGCAAAACATTACCAAATGTATACCTACCTCATCGAAGAATTGTCAGAAATAGTGAAATCCCTAATCCCGAACTTTTCTGGCAAGGAGAGTATTATGGGCCACTCGATGGGCGGGCACGGGGCCTTGGTTCTCGGCATGAAAAACAAAGAACGGTTTAATTCCATCTCAGCATTCTCACCAATCACGAATCCAATTCAAGTTCCTTGGGGGCAAAAAGCCTTCACTGCATACTTGGGTGATGATACTAACAAGTGGTTGGATTGGGATGCCACTGAATTAATCAAAACAGCCAGTGATATACCGATCTTGATTACCCAAGGTAGTGCAGACGGATTCTATCCGGAACAACTTGACGAAACAGCATTTTTGGCTCAAGCTTCTGCGAACAATGCACAAGTCACCTACGATAAACAGGAAGGATATGACCATAGTTATTTCTTCATTGCAACATTTTTGGAAGAGCACTTTGCCTTCCATATGAAGCATTTGAAGTAATGACACCCTCCAATTTCTGTAGGAGTGCGGCGTTCCGATATTAATAAGCCGTTAAAAGCCGCACTTTTCCCCAAAGTGCGGTTTTTAGAATTATTCAGATTACTAAACGCCGCATTTATTGGAAAAAAGCGGCGTTCATAAACCAACTTCCTTCACCAACGCCGCACTTGAGACTCTAAGTGCGGCGTTCACTCGTTTTCCCTGTGCTAATCGCCACATTAAAAACCCGGTCAAGCCTTTTTGTTTAATCGTCCAAACTCATCCCCAATAACTCAATGTAGCGCAGGGCTGTCATACTCAAAGTATGGAAATCGTTGGTAATATAGCCTATTTCAATCTCTTCATCCGTTTCCAAGGGGACAGCGACGATGTCTTCGCCATTTAATTCTTTGTTCAAATTTCCGGAACTGATGGTGTAACCATTTAAACCAATCGCCAAATTAAATAAGGTAGCGCGGTCCGTCACGATAATCGATTTAGGTGAGGGGTGATCCGCCAATACCTCTTCCCAATAGTAGAAGGAATTGTGTTTACCTTGTTCGAAACTCAGCTTGGGATAGGGCTCCAAATCCGCCAAAGTAACAGATTTCCTCTTAGCGAGGGGGTGTTTTTTAAAAACAAAGAGATGCGGATGGGCTGTTTTTAATGGATGGAAGGTTAAGTGCTGCTCGTCGAGTTTTGTCGTGATGACACGGTGATTGTAGTGACTGCGGTACAGGACGCCGATTTCACTCTTAAGATTTGCGACTTCCTCGATGATTTCATGCGTGCGCCCTTCGTTCAGGTTCGCCTGGTAATGTTCCGCGTCGATTTCTTTCAGTAACTTAACGAAGGCTTCCACTACAAATGAATAATGATGCGCCGCGACACTGAAAATTCGCTTCGGCGATTCCTGGTCCTTGTAACGGCGGTTCATGAGTTCTACCTGTTCCAATACTTGATTGGCATATGCGAGAAATTCTTCCCCGTCCTTCGTCATAATAATCCCTTTGGCGCTACGGTTCAGGATTTGGATATTCATTTCTTTTTCTAAATTGGTGATGGCATTCGATAATGATGGCTGGGAAATGTAAAGTTCTTTGGCTGCCTGGGTAATGGAACCAGCTTCAACCACTTGAATGAGATATTGTAAATGGCGGATGTTCATATGTTTCTCCTTGTCATAGCTTTTTTCTATGGATAGTGACTATTTATAAGTATTATCAATGATAAGAATATTATAATACAATGAGAACACTAAAACAAAAGAAGGAGTTTTTAAATATGACATCTAAACGTTTCCTAACAGTGGGTTCATTTTTGCGCCCTGCTGACTTATTAGAATATAAAGAGAAAATCGAACATAGAGACGATATCACCTACCCTTTTTACGAGGATTTCCAAGGGTACCGTGAGGCAGAGGAACAAGCGGTCAAACAAATCGTCCAGGAACAAATTGAGGCCGGTTTGCCGGAGATTACAGATGGCGAGTTCTCCCGTTCACTTTGGCACCTCGACTTTTTCTGGGGATTCGAAGGGGTGCGCCGCTTCATCGCCGACCACGGTTATTTCTTTGAGGACGAAGCACACTCCCATGCGACGGACTACAGTTTCGAAACGCGCAAGGATATCGGGATTGAAATCACTGCTCCTTTGGCTAGCAAGGATCACCCTTTCATCGCCCACTATCTGCGTACCCGTGAATTGGCACCCGCAGACGTTGAAGTCAAATTGACCATCCCTTCGCCAGGCCACCTTTACGGCGAGTTGACAGGACGTCCGGAATCTTTCAGTAACGTTTATGCGACTCCGGCTGAGTTAGCGGAAGGAATGAAGGTTGCCTATACCCAATTCTTCGAACAGTATGCGGCTGTCGGCGGTAAGACTATTCAATTAGACGACTGCGTCTGGTCTCTTTTCGCCAAAGATAACCCGACTGGTTTCCATAACAAAACAGATATGTCTGAAGAAGAAATCGAAAGTATCGCACTTGATTTCATCAACTTGAACAATGCGGCCATCGATGCTGCTCATGCTGTCGGCTTAACCGTCTATACCCATAACTGCCGCGGCAACTATGCTTCCCGTAATGCCATGGCCGGTTCCTACGGTGAAGTAGCGAAATTTTTCCTTGAGCGCCAAAACTATGACCGCTTCTATCTCGAATGGGATGATTCCCGTGCTGGTGGATTGGAAGCCTTGAAAGCTTTTGAGAATAAACCGGAAACTGAAGTCGTTTTGGGCTTCCTATCGAGCAAAACGTCAACATTGGCGGATGAGCAAAATGTATTGGCACAGTTGGAAGAAGCAACTAAATATGTCGACAAAGACAAATTATTCCTTTCCCACCAATGTGGCTTCGCTTCCTGTGACTGCGGAAATGAGCTTTCTACTGAGCAACAATGGGCGAAAATCAGCCAAGGCCAAGAGCTTGCTTTGGCATTCTGGGGCGAATAACATAAAAGAGGCGTTCGTGACTTTTAAATGGTCAACGAACGTCTCTTTAATTTAATTTTATTTAGCGGCCAACTGTCCAACCGCCATCCATCAAGACAGTCGCGCCATTCATATAGTTGGAGTCATCCGAAGCCAAGAAAAGTGCGAGATTGGCAATTTCCTCCGCTTTTCCGGCACGTTGGTCGGGGATTTCCTTCAGGCGCGCTTCTTCAATGCCTTCAGTCATCGGTGTTTCGATGAAACCAGGCGCCAGCAAATTGGCCTTGATTCCTTTCGGTCCGAAGTCATAAGCTAGTTGCTTGGTGAAACCTTCAATGGCATGTTTTGTTGTCACATATGCCGTTCCCCCAACACCGGCAAACCGGGTCGCCTGTGAACCCAGATTGATGACAGTCCCGGATCCTTTTTCAACAAAAAGTGGCATGACTTCCTTGGTAGCGATGAATGGCGCCTTCACATTCAAGGCCATCAGGTTGTCAAAGGTATCCACGTCAGTATCGATAACATTTTCGTACTTGTCCAGAATCCCGGCGCCATTATAAAGAATATCAATCGTGCCATATTCATCGATTACCGTTTTAACACTTTCTTTTATCTGTGCCACATCCATTAAGTCTACCTTTACGAAAATGGCTTCACCACCTGCTGACTTAATCTCGTTCACAATTCTTTTTCCATCTTCTTCAGAACGGCCGGCCACCGCTACCTTGGCCCCTTCCGCTGCGAATTTTTTCGCACTCGCTTCGCCTAATCCGGACGTCCCTCCATAAACCAAAGCAACACGATTTTGTAATTTTCCCATTACATCCACCCTTTCCTTTGTCATTGCTTTTATTATAGATGTCCACTCCAGACAAGCCAACCAAATTGCCTCTGCACACCTCTCGGGTAAATTGTTAGAGCTGTGCAGACTTTGGTCTATAGTGTGCATACCTTTGAGGCAGCCGTTCGTTGCTATGCAGACTATTATTTAAAGCCTGCACAATCAACCGGTGAGTTAAATTATAGTCAAAAAAAGGAATCCCCAAACCTCAGGGATTCCTCTCAATGTTATTTTTGGACAGCTTTGCGGCGGGTACGTTCCAATGATTTTCTGATCATGTCTTGCGGCTTGACCGGCTGACTCACTTTCATCGTAATGACCTGCATTGCGTGCGGAGCGGCATCGATGTTCGCGCCCTCTTCGTCCCAAATTTCTTCGATTGTTTCCATATGGTGGCGCATGCCCGGTCCGTAAAATTCTACCGTATCGCCAATCTTGAATTTATTCCGTTGTTGGATTGTGGCAATTTGCGTTTCAGGATCATAAGCCAATACCTGGCCAACGAATTTATAACGCGGCATCCGGCGACGTTCGCCGAACAATTGCTCATTTTCAGTTGGTTCCCCGTAGAAGAAACCAGTCGCCAACTCCCGTTGCGCCACTTTCCACAGTTCATCTACCCAATCCTGTTGCAACGCATAGTTCTCTGGGTCTTCCAGATAACTATCAATCGCTTTACGATAAACATTCACAACCGTTGAAACGTAGTGGATCGACTTCATCCGACCCTCTATTTTCAAAGAGTCGATACCATTTTCCACGATATCCGGAATGTGTTCAATCATCGAAAGATCAACGGCGCTCATGGAAAATGCTTCGTCAATTCCTTCTTCGCCTTTACCAACCATTTCGCGGTTACCTAACGTTGGTAGATCAAACAACCCGTATTTCCAACGACAGGATTGTGAACAACCACCACGGTTTGCGTCCCGATCAGCCATGTGGTTGGAAAGCACACAACGGCCGGAGTAAGCAATACACATGGCGCCGTGGATGAAAGCTTCAATTTCAACCGTTGTACGTTTACGAATTTCCGCCACTTCTGCCATGGAAACTTCCCGTCCCAACACGCAACGTGTCAAACCGGCTTCTTGCCAGAAGTTCAACGTTTCATAGTTTACTGCTGATTGCTGCGTTGATAAATGAATTTCCAAACCAGGCGCATCCATTGCCGCGATTTGCATCAAGGCTGGATCGGATACGATAATCGCATCAATCCCAATATCACGAATGGTCCGGAAAAATTCGCCCGCGCCAATTTCGTTGTTTTCATGGGTTACCATGTTTGCTGCTACATACACTTTTGCTCCGCGTTCATGGGCAAAAGCTACTCCTTCAGCCATTTCTTCAAAAGAGAAATTTCCTGCCCGGCTACGCAAGCCGTAAGCATCGCCACCAATATAAACAGCATCCGCACCGTAATGAATCGCTGTTTTCAATTTTTCAAGTGTCCCTGCTGGTGCCAGCAATTCAGGACGTTTTAATGTTTTAGTCATTTCGTCTGTCCCCTTCCTATTGAACCTTGTCCGCTGCATAGAGGAAGAAACCGGTATCCAGTTCACGGTTTGCTGGGTGGTGTTTTTTCACCCATTCATCCAGTTGTGAAACCTGTGCTTCGTTCCATTCACCTGATTCCAGAAGTTGACGCGCTTGGTCATATGCTTTGACCACAGCAACAAAATCTTCACCCGGTGTGTAGAGGCCGTCCAAATACCATTGTTTCGCGTTGATTCCTTCCAGCATCGGTAGTTGTTCCAACAAATGAATATCGTTGGTCGCAAATACGTGCGTGCCGTGCGAATCCTGATAAACAGAGTAATGCGTATCATCTTTCCCAGGTTCAGAAAGGAAAAGGTGACGGTCTTCAAAGTTAAGGGGTTCTTTTTCGATAAAATTAAAGTAGTTGTCGAGAAGATTACGTTTGCTTTGCTGGATGCATTGCGCGCCGTAAACTTGCGTCACAACGGGAATTTCAGCTTTTGGAAGCAAAAGTTCCAATTCCACATAAGGGACTTCCCGTGCCACCAAGGCTGCAACCGCGCCGTACTTTTTCCAAAAGTTCACTTGACCGCTGCTTGTGGTTAAAACGGAAGCATCGTAAATGTACGGAATGTAGTATTCGGGATCTTTCATGATCTGGATAAGGCCTGTGTCGCCTACGAGCAGTTTGTCGACGTTCAATGCCTTCATGCGTTTCAAATAAGGGCGTGCAAGCTCAATTTTGTCATTGTGCAAAATCGCATTTGCGGCCACAATGACCTGTTTACCTTGTTCATGTGCAAAAGTTACTAATTCGCCAATTTCTTCATCTGTTAAATGTCCCGGTAGACGTAAACCAAAGACCTCTTCACCTGTAACGACATAATCGGCGCCGTTTAACAGCACCTGTTTACCTTGTTCAAGCGATTCAGTTGTTGCAATCAACTCAATCATCTTTCAACCTTCTTTCATTATTCAGTATATCCATTTTATATGTTTGTTTTAAAAATCACAATGGCAAAAAATGTGGATAACCCTTCCAATTTGGCTTTATCGATAAAAATTTCACATGAATACGTTTTTACGGGTGAGGAATCTGTTCTTCAATTTCCGAGTTGTTATAATCTGTGATGCTTGTACCCATTGAAGCAGTGGTTTCCATTTCATCCCCATTTGAATTTGTCAGCATAACCATCGTGGTTTGATGAGAAACAAGGACTCCTTCCTCGTCAATAATAAATGACAGGGTGATATTATCATAATTGATGGCTGCGACGCGGGCAATGTTTTCCTCCAATATCGTGATGCTATCGGCGGTATCTTTACTCTGTTTCGCCTCTTTCAGAGCTTTCTCAGCCTGGGTAACTCCTTCTTTTGTCAATACGTCTCCATAAGCATTGTTCATGATAAACGTATAAAGCATACCGTACTCATCTTCAGATACTTCCAATTTTTCGACGTACTTTTTCGAAGGGAGTGATTCTGCATGAAAGAAGAGATTAGGTGGGTCTTCCTTGCTTTCCTCAGAAGTGATGGCCCATCCTCCCAGTTCGTCTTCATCCACTAGGCTAAAACGACTTTTTTGGATGCTGTCAATCTGTACAACTTCACTCACGGTATGATTGGCAGTATCTCCATCTAAGCTCAAAATTAATTTCATATACCAATCATAATTTTTATCTTTCTTGATAAATATACCGTCGACGATATTTTCTACACTCATATCTTGCATCGTTTGTTTGACTGTATTCGTGTAGGCCCCATTTTCAAGTAAATGTGTTTTTTCTGAAGCTTTCTTAACAGCCTGAATTGACTCAGTCACACTATCCGTGGATGTACATGCAGAGAAAACAATTAATGATGCTAGCAAAATTCCAATTTTTTTCAAACCAACACCTCCGTTTATAATTATATTATAATACAAAAAGACGCTGAAATTATCTAACAATAAGATAATTTCAGCGTTCTTCTTTCAGTGATGTCTTTTCCCATACAATTTTCTAATAATAATTGGTGCCAAGACGTTTGTAATGATTGTCGCCGTTAGTATTTGTGCCGTTGCAGAGACTGTATATTCCCTTACTTGTGGCAACGCAACTGCTACGATAGCGGGTACGGCAGTGGTAACACCCGCTACAGTACTCAATGCGATTCCGGAGTAACCTTCGTAGTGAAGTACTTTTGTTTCGAAAAAATCCATAATCGGCATCGTCAGGATCATGAAAATGATTGTCACAATCACACCAGAAACGCCTGATTCAATCGCTTCGAACATATTCATATTTTGTCCTAGCAACCATCCTAACAATATTAATGATGCTGGCATCGCCGACCCGAAAATTTTACCCATTTCCTTATCGAGGTTACCGAAAACAATCCCAATAATTAAAGGCAAGAACACGGAAATAACAGGCGTCCAGTCGACATCCCCTAAGCCGCCAGAGATGTAAACACTCATAATGATTAATGGAATTGCCGGTAGCGATGGAATAACCGCAAACGGATAAATGGCCGCATCGTCTTTATCACCATATGTGTCTGTGATCGATAAATTGATTGCCGGGTTGATGGACATAATGACCGCCACAAACCCTAATCCAGAGATTCCCCAGATACCTTCCAAACCGAAAAAGTATAAAAATACAAATGAATAAACAACGGAAAGCCCTATTTTAAATACAACAAGAGCGCCTTGGTGTTTCAATAGTTTTCCAATTTTGTGTAAATCCACCGTTGTCCCGGAAGCAAAAACCAATAAACCAATAATGTAATTCGTCCCTGAACTGGACAAAAACGCCTCAGTCGGCCCCCCAATTTTAAATAACTCTGGCCAAAAAGAATAGATTATCATCGAAACGACCATCGGAATTAAAAATGTCCCTGCGGGTACCCTTCTCATAAAGTTAATCATTTCATCACCCCTATATCACTCATTGAGAACATTTTCTACTTTATATAATCATAATCCTCTAAATGTTTTTGTTCAAGCAACTCTATTTGATAGCGTTAATCATTTCTGGTTTTACTTGGTTTCCTATAAACTGAAAGTAATAAGAATATCACGAGGAGGACTTTCCATGAAGCCAAGGTTAATTATTACGTGTCTCTTAGCCACAAGTTTAGTGGGGTGTACAACTGCTGAAGAACCGATGGAAGAATCCGTGATTGAGTCAAGCGAGAGTGTTGTTTCCGAAGAAAGCGTCATTGAAGAAGAGCTAGATACAGCATTAACCGTCATTGCGGAAGGGTTGATGATTCCTTGGTCGATTGAAAAGCATGGAGATATTTTTTACATCACCGAGCGTGAGGGGCATATTGTCGAAATTGAAAATGACATAGTCGTACGACAAGAAGTCCAACTGAATGAAACGCTCTCCATCGCGGCTGAGGCTGGTTTGATGGGATTTGTATTGGCTCCAGAATTTGAAGAAACAAAACAGGCCTTTGCCTACTACACATATGAAGGCGAAACTGGCCCAACCAATCGGATCGTTATTTTGAAATTAGATGATGGCGTTTGGGAGGAGGAACAAGTATTGCTGGATAACATTCCGAGCGGTTCTTTCCACCATGGCGGACGTTTGAAAATCGGTCCGGATGGGAAGTTATATGCGACAACGGGGGATGCCACCAGTCCTGATTTAGCTCAAAATTTGGATTCGTTGGCTGGTAAGATTTTACGTATGAATCAAGATGGAACGATTCCAGAAGATAACCCATTTTCCAATTCCTACATTTATAGTTATGGTCATCGCAATCCGCAAGGGATGGTGTGGTTAGCGGATGGGACGATGTACGCGAGTGAACATGGTAATAGTGCGAATGATGAAATTAACCGCATCAACCCGGGTGAAAACTATGGTTGGCCCTTTATCGAAGGAGAAGAAGAACAAATCGAAATGGTCTCGCCCCTTTTTACATCAGGTTTTTATGAAACGTGGGCCCCATCTGGAATGACGACCGACGAAAAGCGGCTGTATGTTGCGGGATTGCGTGGAAATGCAGTGTTTGTTTTTGATCTAGAAAGAGAAGATGCCGCTGCCCATTTAACTGAATTCGGACGGATTCGTGATGTTTTCGTGGAAGATGGATTTTTGTATTTTATAACAAATAACCGCGACGGTCGTGGTATGCCAAGCACCGCGGATGATCAATTGTATCGTATTGGTTTGAACGAACTGGATTAATATGTTAGAGTACTTGAAAAAATAAGTTATATTTTCGCCGGAAAATATTAAGAGTACTGTTTTTGTTTGCGTAGGCCTTTGAAGCAAACAAGGATGGTACTCTTTTTTTATACTGGAATAAGGAGTTTTAAATATGCTGAGAATTCGTCGAGATTTTTTTCAATTTGTTTCATTTAGTGTTCTAAGTATGGTTGGTCAATCGTTGTTTATTTTGGCCGATACGTATTTCATCGCAAATGGGGTTGGAGCCCAAGGGTTAGCTGCTTTGAATATAGTCCTACCACTAGTCAATATTATCAATGGTTTGGGCTGGATGTTTGGCATCGGTGGTGCTACACAGTTTTCAATCACGAAAAGCCAGGGGCAACAAAAAGCGGCTAACGCTCACTTTACCCAAACGGTTATCACAGCTGGTGTACTTGCGGTTTTATTTACAATCATTTGCCAGTTATTTGCTCGTCAAATTCTGTCATTTTTAGGGGCTTCTGGGGGCCTATTTGAGATGGCTTATGACTATTATTTGGTATTAACGCTGTTCATACCCTTTTTCATTTTAAATAATGTCATTATTTCGTTTATCCGGAACGATTACAATCCACGATTAGCGATGATGGGAATGATTTGCGGTGGCATCATAAATATCATTTTTGATTATATTTTTATTTATCCATTTGGTTGGGGTTTAACCGGTGCCGCCATTGCCACTATATTTTCACCTGCTGTGAGTCTGTTGATTTGCAGTCTGCATTTTAAATATGGACGTCGAACATTGGCTTTTCAAGCAATTAAATTTGAAAGTACCCGTCTTATTTCTACTTTACGCATTGGTTTTTCGTCATTTTTGAATGAGTTTTCTTCTGCATTTGTCATGCTCATTTTCAATTTGATCTTATTGAAGATGGCTGGTGATATTGGTGTTTCTGCCTATAGCATTGTTGCCAATATGAATATCATAGCAGTATCCATTTTCACGGGCATCGGGCAAGGTTTCCAGCCACTCATCAGCATTTATCACGGAAAAGGAAATGATGTCGCTGTACAAAAAGTATTGAAGCTTGGTTTATTGACATCTTTCCTGATTGGATTATTTTTTGTGATTCTCGGCTTTTTAGTGCCGGATATTATTGTCCGCATTTTCAATGGCGAGAACAATTTGCAGTTAACCCAATTGGCAATACCGGCGGTGCGACTGTACTTTCTTTCATTCCTGTTTACCGGTATTAACTTTACAATCACTTTTTATTTGGCGGCCATGAATCAAGGTAAAAAATCAATGGTTGTTTCTGCTTTACGTGGTTTAGTACTTGTCTACCCCGTTGTCATGATAATGAGTAAGGCCATAGGGATAAATGGCATTTGGCTTGCGATGACGATTGTTGAATTGCTGACATGCATGGGTGTTTTGTTTATCGTTATAGCAAAAAAAGTCACCCCAAAGTGAATCTAGACTTTGAGGTGACTATATTTTTAAAAATTATCCCGGGCTTTACGTAATTCAATAAAATCTTCCAATGTGTCTGCATTCAAAAAGAGATTAATCAATTTTTCCTTGCCGATCGTGGATGGCAAGGTTGGCATTTCAATAGCCCGCTTATCATTGACCTCGTGGAGCGCCGTCAAAATATCAGGATTGGATGGCGTTTCGGACATGGCGAATCGCAGGTTCGTTTGGGTATATTCATGTCCCGCATAGACTTTCACGTTATCGTTCAAACCTTTGAATTTCTGTAAAGCCTCGTATTGTGCTTCGTAATCCCCTGTAAAGACGCGACCGCAGCCTCCCGAAAACAGTGCATCTCCGCAAAATAATATGTCACCCATCAGAAAACTGATGTGTTCTTCTGTATGCCCCGCTGTCTTGAAAACTTCAACTGTTTCACCAAACAATTCAAATGTATCCCCTTCTTGGACAATTTGAGTAGCCAGTGAATCTGTTTCAGTTGGTCCGTAAACTGGAACATCCGGATATTTTTCAAGAATTTCACGAACACCGCCAATATGGTCATCGTGGTTATGAGTCAAAAGAATGGCCACTAAGTTGGATTTATTCTCCTCAAGATATGACAATACGCCGTTCGCTTCGCCCGGATCCACTACAGCAATGTCCTCTCCCTCTTCAATCACCCAGATATAGTTGTCCGAAAAAGCTTTTATTAAACTTACTTCCATTTGCTTTTACCTCCTTATCAGTTCCATCACTCGAATTCTGCTACGTTTATAATATCAGATAATTATGGATATTAGAAATTCTAAGACTAATGACACGGCGAAGTACACCCTACCACCCTAGCTTTCTTTTTGTTCCTTTAAGCGGTGGTGCTATAATTCAAGTAAAGGCTTTGTTAAAAGAGGCAAGGAGGAGTATGTTATGACGGATAACGAAACTGAAACGCATCTCGCTCATTTCCCTGAATCCTATTGGCGCACGCATCCCGTTCCCCACTACCCACAAATGGTAGCCGATGGTACAACTGAAATCGCCGTTATCGGCGGTGGCATAGTCGGCATCATCACAGCCTACTTACTGGCAAAATCAGGAAAAAATGTTGCTCTGGTCGAAGCTCGCGAAATCCTCTCTGGCGTTACCGGCAATACCACCGCAAAAATAACTGCACAACACGCTTTAATCTACGCTGAACTCCTGCAAACTTTTGGAAAAGAAAAAGCAAAACAATACTACAATGCAAATATTGACGGTCTTCAGCTTATCGAAAAGATTGCCCATGAACTTGCTATCGACTGTAATTTCGAGAAGAAAAAAGCAGTCGTCTTTGCCACATCTGAAGATGGCGAGAAGCAAATCAGGAAAGAAGTGCGGGCGTACCAAGCTTTGGAAATCCCAGGGCGTTTTTCGATGGGGCAATTGCCGGAACTACCATTTGAAACAGTGGCTGCACTCACGATGCCGGACCAAGCCCAATTCCATCCCGTTAAATTTCTGGCCCCACTCCTTGACGAAATTATCAAATACGGTGGAACAATCTACGAGCAAACCCGTGCAGTAAATATAAAAGATAAAACACATATCGAAATGGAAAACGGTAAAACCCTTGTTTGCGAAAAAGTGGTCGTGGCTTCTCATTTTCCGTTTAACGACTTTGATGGTTTTTATTTTACTAAGCTCTCTATTTCTCGTTCTTATGGTATTGCGGCCAGAGTCAACGGTGCGATTCCGGATGGCATGTACATCAGTGTCGACTCCCCGACTCGTTCGTTGCGCTCAATCACTGACACGGATGGTTCTTCGTTCCTGTTGATTGGTGGGGACGGGCATCAAACAGGGAAAAGTAAAACCGATACGCAGGAGCACTATCGAAACTTAGAAAAATTTGGTCGCGATCATTTCGATTTACAAGAAGTTGCGTATCATTGGTCCGCACAAGATATGACAACAACGGATAAAATGCCTTATATCGGCCAGATGACAAATGATTCGTCTGACATTTTGGTTGCCACCGGATTTAACAAATGGGGAATGGCAGCCGGCGCACTTGCCGGGCAATTGTTGGCAGACCGCGTTATCGGGAGACAGAATGACTATGAGACACTCTTCGACCCAACAAGGTCAAAACACAAACCCAAAGACATTCAGCAATTTGCTAAAAAAAATATAGCCGTTGGTAAAGATTTCATCGTTTCTAAAGCAAAACGACCCGATTTGATGCCAGACGATTTAGGTCTTGATGAAGGTGGTCTCGTCACAGTTGATGGCAAAAAAGTCGGCGGTTATCGGGATAAACAAGGGGAGCTCCATTTGGTCAAAATGACATGTACCCATTTGGGTTGTGGACTCAGCTGGAACGATGCTGAACGTTCTTGGGACTGTCCCTGTCATGGTTCCCGTTTCAGTTATTCCGGGGAAGTGTTGAATGGCCCCGCCGTTAAACCTTTGCCAAAGATGGATGACTAGCTTCATTCTTGACAATAAGGAGGAACTGTCGTGGGAAAACTACAAGATAAGGTGATCATCATTACGGGAGGTGTTTCCGGCATCGGTGCCGCTACTGCCGAGTTGTTCGGGCAAGAAGGTGCCAAGCTCGTTTTAGTTGATCAGAATGATGAAAAAGGTAAAAAGTTTGAACAGAAATTGGCATCAAAAGGCTATCCCGTCATTTTTATTCAAGCGGACGTCACCAATGAGGAGCAGGCCCAAAATGTTTTCAAAGTAGCCAAAGAAAAATTTGGTCCCGTCAAAGTACTGTTTAACAATGCCGGCATCGGTTATGCCAAACCAACTGAAGAAACAACATATGCCGAATACCGCCGGACGGTTGAAGTTGATTTGGATGCCTATTTCCTCTATTCACAACTGGCCATCAAGGACATGTTAAAAAATAAGGGTGGCGTCATTGTTAACACCGCTGCCATTCGGGGAATAATTGGGGGCGTCAAACTGGCGGCCCTGAGTGCGGCAAAAGGCGGTGTTATCAATTTGACTCGTGCCCTCGCTCTTGAATTTGCGGATCGTCACATTCGTGTGAATGCCTTATGCCCTGGCTACACCAATACGCCCGGATTAGGTGTCCCCGAGGTAATGAAAGCTACTTTGGCCGCGACTATTCCGATGAAACGTTTGGGAACCGCCGAAGAAATGGCCAAGGCGGCTCTATTCCTGGCTTGCGATGACTCGTCGTTCATGACTGGCAACACATTGACAATCGATGGCGGTTATACTGCGCAGTAGCCATATGGAAGTAAAAACGACGATTAGTTGTATAGAATATGGTTAACCGTCGCAAATTAGCGATTTTACGCCTGTTATCTTATCGCTCATTTTCTAATCGTCGCTTTTTTGGAAAATCACGACGATTAACTCAAATGACAAAACTTAATCGTCGTCCCTAGCAAATAATAAAAATATAAAAGTCCCCGTTTTCTCTTTTCGAATAGAGAAAGCGGGGACTTTTTTACCAGTTAAACGTTTGAAATATCCATATTCACGCGACCGTCTTTGATTTCAATAATACGGTCCGCTTGTTGCGCAACTCTTTGGTCGTGCGTAATCAGGATGAATGTTGATTTGTATTCACGGTTGATTTCTTTCAAAAGTTTGAAGACTGTTTGTGTTGTTTCAGAATCCAAGTTACCGGTTGGTTCGTCGCCCAGAATGATTCTTGGATTGTTGATCAAACTGCGGGCAATGGCACCACGTTGTTGCTGACCACCTGAGATATCTGTTGATTTGTTATCGCGGACTTTAGTCAAGCCCACGATATCAAGCAATTCATTCGCCCGTTCCATGGCTTCTTTGGTTACTTTACCGTGCTTGATTTTATAAGGCATCAAGACATTTTCAAGTACCGTAAATTCCGGCAAAAGATAATGGAATTGGAAGATAAAACCGATTGTTTCATTACGCAAAGCAGCCAGTTGGTTTTTCTTCATACCGGAAATGTTTTTTCCATCTATAATGACTTCACCGCTCGTTGCTCTGTCCAACGTCCCGATGATATTCATCAGTGTGGACTTTCCACTACCGGATTCTCCGATGATGGCATTAAAGCTGGATTCGTCAAAGTCCAGGTTTACGTTATGCAAAACTTGGTTCTTAACTTTATCTCCATAAATTTTATTAATGTCTTTTAATTGTAAAATTTTACCCATTCTTGATTACCTCCATTGGATCCAGTCTTGAAGAACTCTTAGCTGGAATAAATGCCGCCAGAGTTGAAGCGAAGATAGCAATCACTACTGACATACCGATAAATTGCCAATCCAGGAAGAACGGTACCAATGACGTCCCATCTGGATTTTTGACAAACGTTGAAAATCCATACATCAAACCAACGCCTAGACCCGTTCCGGCTACACCACCGATCGTTCCCAATAAGAAACCTTGAATCAAGAAAATTTGACTGGCGGTCTTATCCTTAATTCCCATCGCTTTCAAAATACCCAGTTGTTTCGATTTTTGAACCACTGATACTGCCAATACGGAGGCAATTCCCAACAGAACGGCAACCAGTACAAAGACTTGAATCATGTAGCTGGAAATCGATTGTCCGGATAGCCCTGCCAATAGTTGCTCATTTTCATCTTTCCAGTTGGTAACTTCCAATTCGTAGCTTTCAGCATCTGACTGGATATCACCAGCGATAACGTCTGCTTCAAACACCTCTTCCACTTGCATTTCAATAGAAGAAATATTTCCTTCTTCATCAAACAAGGTTTGGGCTGTTTCAAGTTCTGTTACCATCCAGGATTCATTCAAACTTGCAACACCTAAATCAAAAATCCCGACAACTTCAACTTCTTCAACCCCACCAGCAGGAAGGCCAAATTCGATAACATCACCAACTTGGATAGCGACTTTTTCAGAAAGTTCTGTACCAATCAATACTTCGCCTTCTGATTTAGGCATGTCACCTTCAACTAATTTATCTGTAAATTTATAAATATCATTTGCAGCTTCAAATTCGAAACCTCTCATCAAAACAGGGAAGCTGTCTTCCTCATCAATAACAAATCCAGAAGCATCGAAAGCTTTAGAAACAGCTGTTAAACGCTCTTCTTTGTTAAGTTCATTCATTAAATCCTCGTTGTCACTAAAGTAATTTTCATTATTTTCGTTCGCTATTGTCACTTGAGAGGAACTACCAATCGTACGGTCCACCAAGGAAACTTGCAAACCATCAATAAGCGATCCGATGAAAATTTGTACCGCAACCCCAATCGTAATCCCAATTACAATCAAGATTGTTTGTCCCATGCTGGACTTCAGAAACCTTGTTGCTATATTAAATGCCAGCTTCATTATTAATCAACCGCCTTATCTAGATTTTTAATATCGTCATAACTATTTATTAACATATCTGCGCCCACCATTTTATACGCTTCAGGATTTGATTTAAAAGCATTGCCCCCAACGATAAATATAAAATCATTACCAAATTGGGCTTTAATATTTTCAATCATTTTTTTCACTGAAACCAAGTTATAGTAATTCGTTACACTGATCGTAATGTAATCAGGTTTTACGATTTCAATCGCTTTGAAAATTGTTTTTTCTGGGGTTCTGGCTCCAATAAAAGTTGGTTCATAGCCTTCGAGCTTGAAGAAATCGGCAACCATTTTTGCGCCTAATTCATGATCCTCGAATTCTGGACACATCACAACGACGTTTCCTTTTCTACGTCTCACTTTTTTTCTTTGGTCTAATATAAAGGGGTAAGCAGATTCGATAATGGTTCGAATAATCCCACTTCGCACGTGCTCTCGCCAAATTAGTTCCTCGTCTTTTGGATATTCATCAATGACGCTTACCAATGCTGGAGCCAAAATCATTTCATAAAGCTCCGGAATTGTTACTTCACCCGCTTGAAGCGCGTTAATAGAAATCATGACAGCTTGTTCTTTGTTTTCCGCTTGCAACGCAGTTAGTACTTCTTTATACAATTTTTCCACTTTAAGTTCCTCCTTAAATTTTAAGTTTCATCTCTATCTAAAATTCCATAGACGAATAGATGTACTAATTGCTCAGTTCTAAGCGATTCATGGAATCTTTTGTCTTTTTGAATATAAGGAGAAATTGTCCCGTAAAAATGTAACGCTAATTCAAACGAATTAAAGGGTGACTCGTCTCCTACATAATTACTGAATAATTCAATTAACGGTTGCAAGTATGACTGCCGCCACAATTGATATAAAAGTAAGTGATTCTCTTTTGACATTTCATTTTCAATATCATGCTGCATGATAAAAAGATTGACAGGATGTCTTTCCCTTAAAAAATTAACAATCTCAGTTAACTTATGTTCTAAGGATTGGTTGTGTTCACTTACAATTTCTTCCATCTTTTGCTTAACTTCGGCTGACAAATCTTCCAAAACGGCAATATAGATGGCTTCTTTGGTTTTAAAATGATAATACAAATTCGGTTGGGTAATACCGGCCAAATCGGCTATCATCCGTGTTGAAGTGGCTTGAAAACCTTTATCCATGAACAAATCCGAGGCGATATTTAAAATGAGTTGCCGAGTTGTAATTTTTTCCGAATCCACACCTTAAACCCCACTCTCCTTAAAATTTTATCAGTTGATAAGTTCAAACAAAGAATATCAAATTCGAAATAATTAAGCAACCATTTTAAACTAAATTAGTTAAATAAAGTAATACAAGTCAAATTAAATACAAAAAAAAAGAAGGGCTTTCGAAGCCCTTCTCCTTATTAAATATTTTTTATCAACTGATATAATGCATTTGTATCGTGCACGATGTTCTTTGGATCGTCATCTTTTACAAATTCCAAAAGGTAGTGCCTTGACTGAGAATGTTTTTTTTCAATCTTGTCGATATATTTTTGCCAGTCTGATTGTGCATCTGCCAAAGAATAACGCTCCATATAGTTTTTCCAGTTGAATACATGAACATTACTAATCCATGAAGCTAATATATCTAAACTCGCCAAACGCTCATCGACACTTAAGGTTTCACTTGGCTGCCAATACAAACTTACATTATCTTTTGCGATTGCTTCAATCAAAGCCAAAGCACTTTCCGGTGTATCAGTCAGCGTATTTTGATGATATTCAATTCCAATCTGCATCGCACTCTTTGAAGCAAAATCGGCAATTTCCTTAGCTTCCGCAACCATCCGTCTGCGCGTTTCCTCATCCACAGCCTCCGACCCGTCAGCCCCAGCCCATATTCGGATCATGTCGGTTCCAAGCGCTTTGGTTGTTTCCACTACTTCTTTGAATGCATCCAAGCCATCCAACAACCGGAAATAAGAGCCATACGAACTGACAACCAAACCTGCTTCACGTGTCAGATTTCCTACCCGCCGCGCGTTTTCCAAATCTCCCGGTGGTACATGGTCCTTGCCCCACCATTCGATGGATTGTATTTTTGTTGGCTTGATAATTTCAATGACTTCTTCTACCGAGTACTTCCCCAGAGTTACCGAGCAAAGTCCCAACATTTTATCACTCCCTAGGCCATTTTCTCATAAGATTCCTTGGTAATTTCATAACTCAACTTACCCTCTGCCAGATATTCTTCCAACTCTGCCAACATCCAGTCACCTAGACGCGCACGTTCGTTTCCAGCACTACCCGCCAAGTGCGGTGTTAAAATCACATTTTCCATTGTATAAAGGGGTGATTCCTTCACGGGTGGTTCGGGATGCGTCACATCCAAAATCGCGGTCAAATCAGGACGTACCTGGAGCTCTTCAATCATTTCATCTTCTTTCACAATCGCACCACGCGCTGTGTTGATAAACGTTGCGGCTTCTGGTAATGATTTAATATGCTCCCCCGTTATCATGCCGACTGTTGAATCAAGCAAGGGCGCGTGTAAAGAAGCCACATTCGCTCTTTCAAACAACGTATTCAATTCAACCTTTTCAACGTTGTATTTAGCCATTTCTTCCGCACTCACATAAGGATCATACGCAATTACATTTAAATGATAGGGTTTCAATAATTCAACAACCATCCGCCCCACTTGGCTGAATGAGATCAACCCCACAGTCGCTTGATAGTTCCCGGTCACCGGGTAAAACAAACCTGGTTTAAAAGTCTTTTCCGTTTTAACCTGGCGAATCAACTGCCACGTATTTTTTAATGATAATAAAATCATACCCAGCGTATATTCCGCAACCGGAATGGCATTGGCCGTATTCGCAGTCGTGACGCGAATGCCACGTTTCCAAACTTCATCTGTCAATAATTTCTTCATGGTACCTGCCGCATAATAAATAACTTTCAAGTTCGGCAATAAATCCAGGAATGCGGCATCCATTCTGGCAACGCCCCACCCACCAAACAAAAATTCAACGTTTGTTAATGCTTCCTTATCAGCCTCTAGTGCTTCAAGTGTTGGGTAATAATTTACAGGTCCCAATAACGCCTCAATTTTCGAACGTGTTTCTAGTGTATAAACTGCTTCAAACTGGCTTTCCATCATCATATAAACGGCTCTCATGCTTCTGATTCCTCCTGTTATTAATTGCTGTAATAAACTGTCCGATTAGAAGAACGCTGATAACCGTTCCTTCGCGCACCCCTATCAACTGTTGTAAAAATACCAATGATAGAATAACCGCAACTGCGACAAGCGTTCCGTCAAATAAAACCTTCACTTTACCAAACGTCTTCTTAGTCTTCGAGGCAAGGGCTTTTACGATTCCTTCTGCCGGATTATTCACGATGTCTGCCTCCAGCTGCCAAATTGTACTCAAGGCAATTACAAAACAGCCTACAACCAAGACCGTTATTTTTACTAAATAAGGCAACGATGAAATAAAGCTCAAGTTACTTGACCAACCATCAATCGCCATACCCAATAGAAGGCTTACTATAATTTGTAGGTACTGGTGCTTTGGAAAACGTCGACCCAACAGAACCAATTGTCCCATAATATAAGTAAAATTAAAGATAATCGTCCAGTTACCAAAAGTAAGACCAGTCAGAGAACTCATGACAAATGCCGGACTGGTGATGGCGGTCGTTCCCAGTTGGGTTAAACTTACCATGCTGATCCCAAGCCCCATCGTTAAAATACTCAATAAAAAGAGCGACCATCTTCGCCACATCTTCATTCAATCCCTCCTCACCAGTTAGTTTAAGCTTATTTTGATGGAATATCTTATTAAGAACGATGATTAAATTCTCAATTTCGGAACTTTTTCGGTGATTGACCGGTTTTCATTTTAAATTGACGGTAAAAAGTCGCCAGTGATTCATAGCCGACCTGGAAGCAAATCGAAATAATTTCCAAATCGGTCGTCGTCAATAGTTCAATGGCTTTCTCGATACGCTTGTCCTGGACAGCCTGCATGGGTGTCTGATGGAATGCCACTTTATAAATTTGAGTAAGGTACCGGCCGGTATAATTAAAGACGGAAATCAGGTCATCCAGGCGGTTAATGCTATAGTAGTTATGTTCGATGTACTGCTTGATTTGTTGACTCAGGTCCCCTCTCTTTTTTTCATCGGGTTCTCCCCACCTGACCAGACCCAACAACAACTCAGCCAAACCGATTTCAATAGCCACCTCACTAAGCCAATCAGTACTTGATGTCTCATTTAACAAACGCCGCCAGATGTTCTGAACGGTGCCTTTTTCCGGTTTTTGTAATGGCAGAATAAACGCCTTATCAAAGCGCTCATTTCCCAGTAATTTGGCGATTGTGTGGTTTAAATGGTGCGCTTCGAATTCTAACACGAGGATGGTCGTCATTTTTTTCGAATGGACTTCGTGAAAAGTTTGGGGTGGCAAAAAGACGATGCTGCCATCTTCAAAAGAATACTGCTCGCCATCAAACGCAATTTCCCCTGATTGGTCGAGTGTATAAAGTAATTGATAATAATCGTGAGCATGCTTTGCTTCGACATGCCCCGCTGGATGTTTGTTTTCGAAAAGACGGATACTCATGAAGGTTCCTCCGTTGCTTTACTGTGTTCAAATATTATATGATGATTATATCGAATTTTATTGGTTTAGGAGACTATTATGAAAAACATCCAAAAAGCCCTACTGACACTGGTCCCTTACTTGCTTATCCGGATTCTACTCACTTTATTTCCTGAAGCACTCAACCAAATAGATCAAAACGTAACAGAGACGGTTGTGCAATTGCGAAATGTCATAGCTGATACTTATTTCAGAACCATGACGCAACTTGCCAATATAGACTTCATCAAGGCTTTGATCATAGTGACGATTTTAGTCCTTGTTCTCATTTTGAAGAAATGGAAGACCGCGCTTATCTATACCAGTGGGGTTATCGCGGGGAATGTCTGGCTTAACCCGATGCTCAAGAACTTCTTCCAACGGGAACGCCCGAATGAAGCATTTCGGATGGTATCCGAAAATTCCTACTCTTTTCCGAGTGGGCATTCCTTCGCATCAGCAATGATTTATCCGTTGACGGTTTATATCATGGTTCGTCATACGCGGCTTTCGCAGCACAAAAAAGTTGCGTACTTTCTACTAGCTGTTGTAGTGTTATCAGTTGGTTTCAGTCGCATTTACTTGGGCGTTCATTATCTATCAGATGTGGTAGGTGGCTTCTCCCTTGGTTTTTCACTCAATTACTTAACACGTTATTTCATCAAAAAAATAGAGACACCTTCATGACGAAGATGTCTCTATTTTTTATTATTTAGTGACTTGTTGTATTTTTTGTTTCTTCAATCGTTCTTGCTGGCGCAATTCGATTTCCTTGAAATAATCTTTCCAAGATATTTCAATCGTCACATTTTCTGTGTTCGTATAGACGATATTTTTCAATTGTTACTCCTTTTTGAGCACACCATATGCGTGCGCTCTTCTCCTTTCAACCTCCTCATAATTCCTTTTTTCCGTAATAAAAAAGGTACTCCGATGAGCACCTTTCCGCTTCTTATTTTTAAAAGAAAGAAAAAGGTATTCCTATAGTAGGAAACACGACTTTTTCACTATCAAATCTAAATCTTGGAAATTCACATGGTGAAGCACACGCGTGCTTCAAAAATAAATTTAACTTCGCTTATTTTTGGTTCCGAATACCTGCAGTTCTAGCTGCAGAATAGAGAAAAGCCTTGGTTCCGTACATATCACTTGCATATGTAATGGGATGTCGAACCAATAGTATAACACGAATGGGTGTTTGATGCAAATTGATAGATTTTCTGTATAATAAGAAAAGAATCAAACAGGAAATGGTGAATAATAAAATGAGAAATATAAAAATGACCATCGAGTACGATGGGACGCGTTACCTTGGTTGGCAAAGGCTCGGGGATTCGGATAAGACAATCCAGGGTAAAATCGAGAATATTCTTTCAAATATGACGAATAGCGAAATTGAAATTGTGGGATCCGGACGAACCGATGCCGGAACACATGCCAATGGCCAAGTTGCTAATTTCAAAACGGATTCCACTATGACATTACCGGCGATGCAGGAACACCTTAATCGTCACCTTCCGCGCGATATTGTGGTTAAGGAAATGCAAGAAGTGCCCGAACGCTTCCACGCTCGCTATCACGCAGTCAGCAAACAATACAGCTATCATGTGTGGAACAACGAAGTGCCATCAGCTTTCCAACGGCATTTTAGCTACCACGTGCCAGAAAAATTGGATTTGGACTTGATGAATCAGGCAGGTCAGAAATTCGTGGGACGTCATGATTTCCTTGGATTTTCTTCCTTGAAGAAATCTAAAAAATCAGCGGTACGGACCATCGAATCTGTCACACTTCAAAAAGAAGGCAATATATTGCATTTTGCGTTTGTCGGCGAAGGTTTCCTCTATAACCAGGTGCGCATCATGATGGGTACGATACTGGAAATCGGTGCAGGCAGAATGATGCTGGACGATATTGATGCGGTTTTTGCGAGTGGCATTCGTAGCGAAGCCGGCATGACCGTTCCCGCGCAAGGACTGTTTTTGGATGAAGTTTACTACGACTAAAACTAAAAGTTCCGACTCAGACGCTTTTTTCTTGCTGAGTTAGAACTATCTAGAAAAAGTTCCAACTCAGGCATAAAAAACTGCTTGAGTTAGAACTTTTTTATTTATATACGCTTCATTCTCATTCTTTCGTCTGCTCATCGATCCCTATCCCGGCCAGAACAAGACCGAGCCCCAGAATCGGATTTAACGTTTCATCCGCTATAAAGAGCTCATAGCCAGAATGTGTCACCTGATAATCACGTCTTACGAGGATCAAATCTTCATCATTGCCATTTACAATATGATAACGGTAGCCACCATCACGATTATCAAAACGCCAATCTTTCCCGATGATTGCCAGCGGAACCGGGACATGATACCCTAAACGCGCTTGTTTCACACTCAGCACCCGCTCTCCTTCGACAAAAAGGCCCATTTCAACTTCATAAATGCCTGCTTCTATATCTTTCAAAACAGCCAGTTCCTGGCCTGACACACTATCGTAGATGGTGAGATAACGTCCGTACCTCATCGGCTGCTCTTCAACACGGAAGACCATTCTCCCACCTTCATCAAACACATCATAATCCTGTTTATCGGACAAACGCTTCTGCTTCAATAATAAATACAAGGCGCTCACCTTCCTTTACTCAGTAACCTGACCATCGTATCTACCACTATTATACAAAAGGAGTAAACAGCAAGCATTTACCGTCTACTCCTCAATTTATTAATTCTGTTCTTTTTCCATAAAGAACAGCGAAACGCCACCTAAACCAACGTGCGTTCCAACCGCCACGCCCATTTGCATGATGTAGATGTCTCCTTTAAAATCTGTTTGGGTTTCAATACGTTCTTTCAACTTATTCGCAATCTCAATATCAGAAGAATAGCCGATAAGGATAAAGTTCGTTAATTCCGGATCATACCGTTTGATAAACTCATCAACATAATATTTTAAGGCCTTGTTCGTTCCTCTTACCTTCGCTACAATTGCGCCCTTGCTGCCTTTCATGGACATGATGGGTTTCACTTGGAGCAGACTTCCAATGAATGCTCCCGCATTTGAGATACGGCCGCTTTTAATGAGGTTGTGCAAATCTTCTACACATAAAAAATGTTTCACGCGTTTTTTATGCGTTTCAGCAAAATCTACCAATTCCTCGAATGTATAGCCTTCTTCCAGTAACTGAGCCGTTTTCAAAATTAACCAACCACTCCCATGGCTCATCGACAAAGAATCTACTACATGAAATTTAACGTCTGAATCAGGGTGTCGTTCATAAAATAAATCTTTAGCCAATACAGCGGATTGGTATGAACCACTTGTTCCACTTGACATGCAGATGCACAAAAATTCTTTGTAGCCTTCAGCCATGCCTTCATCAATAATGTTTAAGTAAGCCTCTGGACTAGGCATTGCGGTCGTAGGCAGTTCTTTCATTTTCGGCAATCTGGCAAAAAATTCATCTGCGGTAATATCGATTTTATCTAAGTACGTAACCCCTTCCATATTTATCTTCAAAGGGGCAACACCGATTTTATATTTCTCCAGGAATGTCGGTGACAAGTCGCAAGTTGAATCTGCCATAATCTTAATCATTTGTAATCTCCTTGTTTTAAAAAAAATTTACACAAACACTTTGTTCTTATGTTGCATTAAAGCACATTCAGGGCTTAATGCCAAGCTTTAAAATAAGTGGGTGGTATATTAATAAATCGCCATGAATTCGAAAACGCCCTTTCTAACTTTCATTCTTTTACTATATAATAACGTATTGATTCAAAACGCTCCAGAAGAAGGGATGTTTAACGTGCGTATTATTATTTCACCGTCAAAAGAAATGAGCAAAGAACCACCCATTTCAAATCGACTACCCGAATTTATTGATTTCGCTAAAGAATTTAGTACGGGTGAGGAATTAACGGAAGATCTGAATCGTTACCAAGCCATCCATTTATATAATGGACTGCAATTTCGTTATTTACGGGAGGGACTTTCAGAAGATGATTTTCTTTTCCTGGATGATTATCTCCGCGTTATTTCCGCGCAATATGGTGTTGTGAAACCAATGGATGGGATTCGCCACTATCGCCGTGATTTCACCTCAAAAGGCTTATATAAAGCTTTGGGAGACAAGATTTATCAGTCGTTGACCAAGGAAAGTTCGCTTGTTTTGAACTTGGCGAGTGAGGAGTTCGGAAAGACCATCACTCGCTATGCGACGCCCAAGGATCGTATCGTGACGGTTTCTTTTTTCGAAAAAGATGAAAACGGAAAGTTGAAAAAACACGCCAGTATTTCTAAAAAAGGACGTGGCCAGTTGGTGAACTTCATTGCGCGCCATCGCATCACTGATAGTGACTTCGTAAAGGGATTTGATGATATGGGCTATCAATACAACGAAACGAACTCTGATGCCTCAAAATGGGTATTTATCCGGCCCAAAGATTAAGGGATTATCTTTGGGTAGTTGGTTTCCCGGATGCTATACTGGACTTAACGAAAGTACACTGGAGGGATCGATATGCATGTCGTTTTAATTCATTCAAAGTTCGATGATTTGGATTTAGCTATTACAAATGTTAATCCCGATGGACCCAAACTAATGGGTGAGACTGTTGTCGATGTCCACGGCGCTTTGGAAAGCGGGGGACATACCGTCACAAAGATTGAAGCAGACCATCATTTACTCAGCAAACTTGAAAAAGTCGCTGCGCCCGATCTGCTTTTCAATCTCAGTTCAGGTGTCTCCGACAAGCGTACGCAAGCAAATATAGTGGGCATGCTGGAAATGACTGGCATCCCCATGCTGGGGTCGGGACTGGCTACCCACGTTATAGGCCTGCATAAAGAAATCACCAAATCAATTTTGGCAGCACACAATGTCCGTACCGCCCGCTTCCAACTCGTTGGTGACGAAAATGACAAGATTCGCGAGGATTTTGTTTATCCGCTGATTGTCAAACCGGAACATGAAGGTTCAGGGATTGGTGTGACTGCCTCTTCCAAGGTGGATACACCGGAACAATTACAAAAGATCATTAAGGAAAAGCTGGACTTGCATCAGCAAGTGCTTTTAGTTGAAGAGTTTTTACCCGGCCGGGAATTTACGGTTGGAGTAATGGGAAATCATACGCTTGAAATATTGCCGATAAAAGAAACGATTTTCCATAAAGATGGTCCGCAACTTCTGACAAATGATTTGAAGTTAAGTAATACCGCCACTTCGGCAATCCCCGCGGATATTTCTCCAGATTTAAAAGAAGAGATAGAAATAATGGTCGAAAAGACGTATCGCGTTCTTCGTTGCCAGGATTTTGCCCGCATTGATCTTCGCTTGGATGGCGAAGGACGGCCTCATGTCATCGAATTGAACACATTCCCAGGTTTGGGTAAAAGGATATCCTATTTTCCTCTTATCGCAAAGGCAGCTGGATATGATTATGAACAGCTGATCAATCGTTTGGTAGAGATTGCATTGGAGCCTAAAGGGTTTAGATAAAGATAAGGGGAAAAATCCTTATTCTAATTAAAGGAACAAATGATTTTGGTTGTATACCAATTCATTCGAAAGTAGAGGACACAAAAAAGTTGATTTTTCACCCCTCGTAAATACAAAGGAAAAAGCAACACCTAAAATAGAAAATAGGAAGGATACAATCAAATGTATCAGCATCTTTTTAATCATGCAAAAAAATAATTACATACTACACGATAGTATACCAGTATGCTATCGTGTAGATTCGTATTAGTATACTTATTTTTACATTTATAAAGAAGGAAGGGAATACAATGAGCATCTTACATACATTCTCACAAGATTATCTAGACGACATTCTCGTTCGGCTAGCCCATCATTCGGCTGGTATTGAAGGCAATACTATTTCCTTACCTGCAACGGTTTCAATTATTGTGAATGGGACTCTGCCTATGAGTGGGAAAGCAACTGTACGTGAGTTTTATGAGATTGAAAACCACAAACAAGCCTTTGAGAACATTCTAACCCACTTACTAAATGAAGAGCCCTTAACGACTGCTATCATTCAGGACATACATGCTGATTTAACGGATCGTTTGCAATATGATCGTGGGCAATTTAAAAAAAACGAAAATATGATTCTAGGGGCGGAATTTCAAACGGCATCACCCTCAGAAACACCGTTTCTTATGACCCAGCTCATTGATAATCTGGCATATCGCTTAGATGTTGCTGATTCGGATGACTCTAAACTTTTAGCAATCCTGGATACGCATATCCAATTCGAACGCATTCACCCATTCCCCGGTTGTAATGGGCGGACAGGGCGCATGATCTTGAACTACTCCTTATTACAGCAAGGATTTCCTCCTTTGATTATTGAAAAAGAAGCAAAAGCGGAATACATCGAATTTCTAGGTAACCGGGATTTAGATGGCTTTTTTCAATTTGCAAAAGAACTCATAGAAAAAGAACAGAAACGTATGCAGGGATTTCAGAATATGGACTCTGAACAAATAAAACTGTGATTATAAAAATGAATCCCTACCCGAAAACTAGACACTCAAAAAAGAGCGTTCTTTTTTCGGATAGGGATTTACCAATAGATAATCAATTTTCACTTTTAAACAAGAGGGTATTTTTTGGTATCAAGAACTGTTTCTTTAACAATTGGCCTATCTCGTTAGCTCAAGTTTATGTACGATTCTACTGAAATGGATTATAAAAGCGCCCGTCGTTTTGTAGGGTTAGCCATATACTGAACACAAAAATCAGTGCTGATAGGAGAAGGACAATGCTGTCCGATTGTGAGGGTTTCTTTGCACTGTACCAACTGCGTTTTTTATTTTTTCCAAACCCTCTTAGCTCCATTGCATGGCTAATCACTTCGATTCGGTCAAGGCTTGATAAAATCAAAGGGAAAATAATGGCCGAGATATTTTTAATCCGCTTGACCATTTTCTCATTTCGAGAAATATCGACTCCTCTTGCCTGCTGGGATTGAGAAATCGTACGAAAATCACGCTGAATATCCGGTATATAGCGCAGTGCCAGCGATACGGAATAGGCGATTTTATAATTGACACCAATTTTATTGAGTGAGGCGGCAAACTCACTCGGGTGAGTCGTCACGATAAAAAGCAAGGCAACAGGTATGACCACAAAATACTTAAGAGTCACATTGAACTGATAAAACAGTTGCTCTTGGGTGATGTTATATCTCCCCCAGATATGAAGCAACTCATGGCTACTTCCGTAAATCCGAACACCTTCTTGAGGTGAAAACAAATAGATGGCTACGTTATTTAATAGTAAAAAAGTCAGAATAAAGAGTAAAACAAAGCCGATTTCTTTTATTTTTATTTTGGATAATTTAAAAATAGCTAAACTAATAACGAACAATACCAGTAAAACCCGTGTATCGTAGGTCAACATAGCAGCGGTTGAAAACAAAAGAAAGAAAATAAGTTTGGTTGCTCCAGCCAAGCGGTGGACAGGCGACTGGCGTTCGATATATGAAAGCATTTCTACTGCCATTTTCGACGTACCTCCTTATCATAACGAATGAAGGTTGAAACAAAATCTTCGGCTTCCTCAATGCCAACCTTCTCAGCTAATTGATAAAGTGAGGTTATCGCCAAATTAGCTTTCTCAACGAGGGGTTCACTTGCCAAAACTGACACTGCTGATTGATCCGCCAACAATCCACCTTCCCCTATTACCAAGGTTCGTTGTGTATATTCCAACATCAAATGCATATCATGGGTAATCATTAAAATGGTGACCCCCCGCTTATTTAACTCTCTCAGGAAGGTCATGATTTCTGTATAGTGACGGTAATCTTGTCCCGCAGTTGGTTCATCAAGGATTAAAACATCTGGATTCAGCACCAACACGGCCGCAATTGTAACGCGTTTCTTCTGACCAAAGCTGAGAGCTGAAATCGGCCAATTACGGAATGGGTAGAGGCCGCAAATTTTTAGCGTCTTTTCTACACGCTCACGAATCTCTTCTTCAGAAACCCGCCTATGACGTAATCCAAATGCGACTTCATCAAAAATCATATGCTTAGAAATCATTTGATTAGGATTTTGCATAACTAATCCGATAGCTTCTGCCCGTTTCGTAATGGTGTCTTTACTGATGTCCCGACCGTGGTATAAGATTTCACCGCTTTGTTGGCGTTCAAAACCACAAATGAGTTTGGACAAGGTTGATTTTCCGGCGCCATTTTCACCTACGATGCTCACCATCTCCCCTTTTCTCAGTTTAAAAGAAACATCACTGAGGGTATTCGATTTGTTGGGGTAATGGAAGGATAAATGATTGAGTTCTAATACGATTTCCTGACTTTCAACCCTTTCGCTTTTTTTGACAGCGCGATACCACTGTTTTAAGTTTTCCTCTTGATTTTTAGAAAGCCTTAAGCGTTCAATATGTTCCGGATGCATAGCAGGGGTGATCGTTACGCCTGCATAATCCAAAGCCTTGAGATAGAGAGGTTCTCTCAGATAACTCTGTGATAAAACGGGCGTCGCTAAAAGATGAGCCGGTGTATCGTCCGCTACGATTCGACCGTTGTTCATCACAATAATCCGATCGACATCTCGGTACAGAACATCCTCTAGACGGTGCTCGATAATGACCGTTGTTTTATTCGTCTGCTTTTGTAGCTGGTCAATGAGAGCAATGGCATGCTTGCCAGTCGCAGGATCCAAGTTTGCCAATGGTTCATCAAATAAAAGAATATCCACATCATTCACTAAAACACCTGCAAGGGATACACGTTGTTTTTGCCCGCCTGACAGTTGATGGATAGAGGCATCCAAATAGTCTTCAATTTTAACGAGTTTGGCTACCTGACTAACTTGGTCATGCATCAGGGGCTGAGAAATACAGTCGTTTTCTAGGGCAAAAGCAATATCTTCCCCAACAGACAAACCAATAAACTGACCGTCTAAATCCTGTAGGACTGTTCCTACCATTTTGGATAGCTGGAAAATATCAAGTTCTTTCGTTTCTCTCCCCTTTATTTGGCACTGGCCCTGACTCTCACCCCGGTATGCAAAGGGAATTAGCCCATTGATACAATGGGCTAGTGTACTTTTGCCAGAGCCAGATGGACCGACGATAACCACTTTTTCACCTTCATGAATCGTAAGGTTGATATCTTGTAAGGTCGGTTCGGTCTGACTGCGGTACTTAAATGTAAAATCTTTGAACGCAATAACTGCTTGGTTCATTGTCTAACGACTCCTTACTTTTTCCCTTTATTCTTTCGAAAGACTGTCTCCTTTTAGACGTGTTTTAGCATAAGCGGATAACAGTAATGTCCCGATAATCGCTACCGTTACAATATTGGCCAGTCCTGCGACAATCCCTTGAGTGAAAACTTTATTGGCTGGCTCAGCATAAATCACAATGTCTAAAACGGGCGCTAAAATCCCCCAGCCAATGACTTGTGCAACTACTTGACTTACATTAAAACTAATAATGTCTTTTTTACCAAATTCGCCGTCTTCGACAGATATTTTTCTTGTCAGTAAACCGATTGTAAAACCAATGAATAATGACACCAATACCCAGCTCCACCAAACAGAGCCATATGAAATGGCATCGGTTAAGGCATGGCCAATTAACCCGATCAAGCCGCCTGCTAGTGGTCCGTATACAACCGCCATTAAGGCTAGAAAGGCATATGCCGTTTGAATGCTGGTATTTGGAATAGGAGTCGGAATCGAGGCAAAACGTGCTAATACGACATATACCGCTGCTCCAATACCGATTGCTACAATCGTTTTAATTGATAAATCTTCTTTTTTCATTCTCATCCCCACTTTTCTTTTATTATTTTATTACTTTTAGAATCTGAACTCGCCAATTATCACCACTTAAGATATGGTAAGCAGAGGCAAACGAGCCTTGATTAATTGCAACACCTAATTTGTCCAATGAATTGATAAATAAAATCGGATCGCCAACGCGACTCTTAGCGAAGGATTCACCTAAAGTAATGTCATTCTGATAAACAACGTTATGATTATTCGATATTGTCACTTCCAGCGTATCCCCATAGTTAATACCTTGTGATAGAATCATTTCCCGTGGAATGTTGGTCCATAAATTCCCGAAACGACTATCCAAAATATCAACATTTCCCGAAATAGAGGCGTTTAAAACTTCCGGTTGACTGTGTTCTAGTTTGACAATATCCGCTACATCTAACTCACGTCCTACTTCTTGAAATGAAATCACACCTGCTGCTAAACGCGCCGCCGTATAGACATAGACATCTCGCCCATGGAATGTATAAGAATCACCGGAATTTGGCAGACGGTTAACTGTCTCATCAATTTCTCGAATAGAAACAATACCAATACTTTCTTCCAGATGTGTTAAGGTTCCATTATCAGGTGTCACAACATATTGTCCAGCTGCTGTTTTGGCTACGACACTCAACCGATCAGTGCCGACTCCTGGATCAACAACCGAAACAAATACCGTTTCTTCCGGCCAGTATTGAACCGTTTGATATAACCGGTATGATGCTTCCCAAATATTATACTGCGGGATTTCATGCGTTAAATCATAAATTTGTAAACGCGGGTTAACACTTAATGCTACCCCATACATGGCACTCACTGCACCATCCGCTCTGCCAAAATCCGTTTGTAATACCAATTGTTTATTCATTATCTCTATTCCTCCTCTATATTAAAAGCACCATACAAAAAAACCACGTCGCACCGAATAAACGGCAAGGACGTGGTTTGAGACGTGGTACCACCTTACATTTACAAGTTGTTCACACAAGCTTGACTCAGTGAGTAAGGAAAGCAGCTTACTCCGGCCTTGTTAACGATTGCCACTCCGTTACTAGCTAGACTTCTCTCACTAGTAAAACTCCAAGACCATTTTTCAATACGTGGGTTACTTCTTTTCACCAATCGAAGCTCTCTAATGAACACCATGAGTATTTACTTATTCTCTTCAACGTTTTTCACATTTAATTCTAATCAATTATAGTTGATACTAAAATGGAAAGCAATATACTTTTATATGTAATTTGAAATATTTTTTTGACAGCGGCTTTGTACCACCCATTGGTTCATCGTGGATTCAACGTCGCCTACCTTGTCCTTGAAGCGACGATAAAGCGTTCGCATGGAACAATTAATCGGCATCTCCTTCCGACCAATGATGATATCCGGTGTCCATCCTTGTGCGACTTTTTCATTGATGTATTCCTGTTGTTTCGTTGGCAGATCAATCTTACGCCGTCCACAACGCTTCTTATTTTTCTTGTACTGTTGGTAATAATCCAAGGCCGTATGGCCTTCTTTCAAGAAATTGACGACGTTGTAAATCGGTGTTCTGGATTGTTTTAAATACGCAGCAATTTTGGTAACCTTGATGTTTTGGTGGTAATAAGATTCTATCATCACCAGTTCATCCGTGGTAAGATGGGTGTAGGTCATTCGTGATCACTCCTATGTATTCTTTGGTCGGAATTACAATTTGAGTGTACCACGAATGGCTTATTTATTTGTCTAGCTTAATTTTACAATCGACGCATTATGAAATGAATGCATATGAGTATCATATAACTCCTAGTTAACAAAATACATGAAATTGTATGAAACTATGTATCGGGAATCTATTCTCCATTACTAAAATACAGTACTGAAGAAATATTCAGCTTTACAAACAAAATCTGCTTCTATTCACTGAAAAGCGCCCCATCGGAGTGAATGTCAGGCGGGTTTATTGCGAATCGGAAAAATCAAAGGCAAGTTTATTATTGGCCAACTTCAACTTTGCGTTGAAAGTAGCGCCTTTTTTACTTTTGAATCCTTTTATTAGACTGGTTTCTTGTTTAGATAAAAGATCCTTTACGTTTTTCTTCGTGAGTGTCTTCCCGCTCCATTTTTTAGGCAAAGTAAATTTACAGCCCTCACGATAACCCGCACAACCAAAGAACTTCCCTTTATCTATGACGCTCTTATGGCACAGGGGACATGCGCCAATGGCAGTGTCTGCTTCACTTTTTTCAGCATGTTTTTTTATAGCACTGTTTTCGAATGTACCCGGTACTTTTTGAATTAAGTGGTTAATAAAGTTTGTAATGCTGCTCAAGAACGCTTCTTGTGTGCCTTCCTGATTGCGTATTTTTTTAAGGTACTTTTCCCATTTAGCGGTCATAGATGCATTGGCTATTTCATCATTTTGGATTACTTCACAAAGCGTCTCGCCTTTTGGTGTGACCAGGATATTATTTTTCTGAAGCGTGATATAGTCTTGCTTTTTCAAGGTTTCAATCACATTTGCTCGCGTCGCCTCCGTCCCAATGCCTTCGGTTTCTCTTAAGATAGCTTTATTCTCTTCATCTTCGGCGTCGCGACCAACATTTTTCATGGCCGTAATCAGTGTTCCCTCTGTGTAATACTTGGGCGTCTGTGTCTTCCCTTCCTTGGCGTAAAAATGACTAACCACCGAGTCTCCTTCTCTTACAGAGGGAAGTGTTTGATTTTCTTCTTTCGTATTTTTCTCGTTTTTGTAAAACTTCCGCCAACCCATCGCTTTTTCTACTTTACCGGTCGTCTTAAACAAAACAGCATTGACGGTGGTTTCAATCGTTGTTTCATCATACACATAAGGTTTTTCAAATATACTCAACGTGCGATACAGGATCAGTACATAAATATTTCTTTCCTTTTGAGATAAAGCTGCTAAGTTTGGCAACGTTCGCGTCGGGATAATGGCATAATGTTCTTGGACGTTTGCGCCATTGACATAGCGCTTGTTCTCTTTTAACTGCGGTTCGGCAATCGTTTCATTCACTAAATTTAGATAGCTGGGAAGAGCGTTTTTTAAATAGTCAAACTCCGGACTACCAATATAGTTCGTATCGGTACGCGGGTAAGAAACCAGCTTTTTCTCGTACAGACCTTGCACGATTTTCAGAGTTTCTGAAGCGCCGTAATTAAACCGTTTGTTCGCTGTCGCTTGTAAATCGGAAAGACTAAAGAGTTTGGGTGCAAACTGCTTCTTTTCTTCCGTCTTTACGGATTTGATTTTTCCGGGAGCATGATCGTTTAGTTCATGTCTCTCTTTAAAAGCCTCTAAATCGTGTTCACTATCAAAACGACCTGCATATTTCCCTTGGTAAATGCCTTTTTCATGACTAAATCTGCCATATAATTCGAAGAAGGGTTTACTAACGAATGCCGCAATCTCTTTATTCCGCTGGTAGATCAAATATAAGGTCGGTGTTTGGACGCGGCCAATACTAAAAACACCCTTCATGCCGCTTTTTTGCATATAGAGCGTGTAGAGACGCGAGAGATTCATGCCGACTAGCCAGTCAGCGATTTGTCTGGTTTCGGCCTCTTTATAACTGGAATAGAATTCTTCTCCGTTCCGTAAATGGCGGAACCCATTTTTTATTTCTTCCTTTTCCAATGAATTGATCCAAAGACGCTTGAGTTGTTTATGGTTATTTCCTGAAAGATTAATGATTAAGCGCGCAATCGCTTCTCCCTCTCGATCGCCATCAGTGGCGATAATAATCGTGTCTGCTTCATCTAAATGCTTTTTAACGATGGTGTATTGCTTTTGCTTTCCGTCACTGACTTTGAACCGATACTCGGTTGGCAACAGCGGCAATGTATTCAAATCCCATTTTTTCCATTTCTCATTGTAATCTTCAGGAGAAAAAAGGGAAACGAGGTGACCGAATCCATACGTAATGACGGCATCCGGAAATTCTTTGTCCGACACCACAAAGTAGCCATCTTTACGCTCTGAATGATCAAAAGCGTCTCCGTAAGTGGACGCTTGACTGGGTTTTTCGGCCAAAATAACGGTTTTACTCATTAACTCACTTCTTTCTAGGTATTATTAACTGATTTCAATAGATAACCATCATGCCGCCAAGCAGTACATATAATTCATGGATAGTGAAGGATTCTTTGGATTTCCTTTCATTCGGGCGGTATCATATCATAATTTTTTATTATAAATCAATCCTGTTTAAAATTTCACATTAATCGTTAGAGATAAAAGAAAAACACCTCAGCTAGTTCGCTGAGGTGTTTATTAAGTTAAAGTTTAAATTAAGCTTTGTTAACGTTAACTGCTTGCGGTCCACGGTTACCTTGTTCTACTTCAAAAGTAACTGCTTGTCCTTCGTCTAAAGATTTGAATCCATCAGTTTGGATTGCAGAGAAGTGTACGAACACGTCATCTGAACCTTCACATTCGATAAAACCAAAGCCTTTTTCTGCGTTAAACCATTTTACTGTACCGTTATTCATAATGAAATTCCTCCGTTGTGCTTTTGCACGTTATATTTATAATATTTCGTTCAAAAAAATTAAGAGAGAATTAATCATATACATGAATAACATACAATCTAATTTTGTTAAATAAATTACTACATTCATAACTATAATCCTTCTTGCGACAGAAGTAAAGCATTTTGATTTATACGCTCGAAAAAAACTGGTTAGTACCGTGGACGATGTGTCTGTAAAAGGAAACGAATAGCTAGGGGATATTAGTGTCATTTCCTAATAAGAGCCGCTCCTGTATTCCCCACAAAAATTTCTAGAAAATAAAATGTCTATCGATCTAGGTAACCCACTACAGGTTCGGAATCAAGTAGTCACCTTCTTCATTGTACACTTGTCGCAAGTCATTAACTGCTAATCCTGCTTTTTGCTTTGGAGTCGCATAGGCGTGAGCTAAAGCTAAATTATTTCCGTTTAAAAAGCCGACTCATGTTGCACGAGTCGGCCTTATTACAATTAATAGCTCACTCAGCGAGGTTTTTCTCCGTGAGTGAGCTTTATTTTTGAAAAAGGCTCACTCGCAAAATTGAGTGCGCTTTTTACTAACTTTTTTCAAACCGTATTGAATGGCTTCGTGCCATTGTTTCATCCGTTCTTGTTCACGTCCGTTATTTAAGCCGCTCGTCGATAAGCCACAAATTACTTCATAATCCTGAAAAATAGCGTGCTTTTGTGTTTCCCGATAAGCCGTCTGGCCATTCGCGATAATCAGGTGAATAGCCGTTTGTCCCAGAACGTGCTCGAAATCATTCAAGGTTTCATTTTTGATGTTCACATCCTGGCTGCCCTCACGCTCAACGGTATCATAAACGTCCCACAAGCCAATGCCATGGGCCAACAATGCTTCCAGTCGTTCTGTATAATTAACAGGATCACTAATTCCCAACGCACTAAAGACGGTCCGCCAAAAGGCATTGCCCGGATTACCGTAATATTGTTGCTTCCTTAGCGAAACCACACCGGGATGACTTCCCAAAATCAACACCCGTGTTTGCGCGTTTATAACCGGTCCAAACCCTTTTGTTGCTTCCACGCTCATCCTCCTTTTCTATTTTGATGCATAAACCACATCTTCAATCTCTTCACCCAGCAATACTTGTCGCACCATATTAAAAGCGCTCCAGACTGAATACTCACGATTCATATTGCGTTTATAACCAAAATGGAATTTTTTGGCGAAGGTTTTTTTGTCCTTCCTGGCAATTCCAATCCAGACTGTTCCGGGAATTTCCCCTTCCAGGGAACTGGGACCAGCCGCTCCAGTTAGAGAAACCGCAATGTCGGCGTTGAACTTGGCCAACGTTTTATCGGCCATTTCAAAGGCACATTCCGCACTGACGACGCCATATTTTTTGATGGTTTCTTTGGTGACCTCCAACACTTCGTTTTTGATCGTTTCACTATAAGTCACGACCCCGCCTTCAAAGAAAGAGCCGGCTTCAAATAAACTCGAGACTGTACTTAAAAAAGCACCACCGGTTAAACTTTCTGCTCCAGTGATCATTAGTTCTTTTTCAATCAATAATTCCCGTACGATATTGGGTAAATCATTCTTACCCGTACCGATGATATACGTTCCCGCACACGCCTCGACTTCTTGCTCGGCCTTAGCGAGGGGCTGATTCGCCTTCGCTTCATCCTTTTCAATCGCAGTGATTTCAACTTCGATTTCTAATCCATCCGGATAGATTTGGATAAAGGGATTACCTTCGGATGTCAGTAAATCCGCCAAATCATGGTGCGCCTGCGCCATGGTCAAACCAAACAAACGAATTATTTTTTTGGAAACGACTTTGTTTTCCAAAAGATGTTCCAGAATCAAAGGCTTCGTCTTTTCGTTGAACATCGGTATTAATTCATCTGTAGGTCCTGGCAGTAAAATGAACGTATGTGAATCGGACTGATAGAACATTCCGAGAGCTAAACCGGTAATGTTCACTAATGGTATGGAATCAAGTAAGGTTAGGGCCTGTAACTGATTGTTTTCAGGCATGACTAAATCGGAATTTTTATGGTAGGTGATAATCCGGTTTTGGGTATCTTCATCCAACACAAGTGGTTTATTCAAATGCTCTGAAAGGGTCGTTTTGACGATATCATTTGCATTTGGACCCAACCCGCCCGTAATGACGATAATATCTGCCTGGTCTTCGGCACGGAGGATGGCATCCATTAATTTTTCACTTGAATCATGGATCATGACAGCTTGGGTCATTTCAATTCCAATAGATGACAATTCACGCGTCAGGAAAGAAGCATTATCGTTTACTGCGAGACCGGTTAATAAGCTTGAACTAACGGTAATAAGCTCGGCTTTCATAATCCCCACTCCTCTTCATCGTTTCGCTTTATGTTAAAATAATTTTAGCATAATCAAAAGTTCTCTCAAACTGTATGGTTTTTATTTAAGGTACAGTTATCTGAATTGTGTTCCATTTTATCTTTTTCTGATATGATACTCTCATATCAACCTACAGGGGGAAATTAAAACATGCTTACTTTCAAACAAAATATACGTGGAAATGTCGCCTTAGGTGTAAATCCACTTGGATGCAAACAAGAAGTATTGAATCAAATAGATTATGTAAAAAACAAAGGAACTTTTGAAGGACCGAAAAAGGTTTTAATTATTGGTGCCTCATCCAGTTACGGCTTAGCCACACGCATTAGCTTGGCTTTCGGTGCGGGTGCAGATACCATTGGTGTTTCTTTTGAAAAGGGACCTAAAAACGAGCGTAACTTGGGTACAGCTGGTTGGTACAATAATATTGCCTTTCGTGAAGCAGCTGAGAAAGAAGGACTGGTTGCCAAAAACTTTGTGCAAGATGCCTTCAGTCATGAAACCAAACAAGAGGTCATTGATTATATCAACAACGAGTTCGGTGGCAAAATAGATTTGGTTGTTTATAGTCTGGCGAGTGGTATAAGGAAAGATCCGACAACCGGCGAAACACATAAATCCGCTATTAAAGCAATCGGCGAACCCGTGATTGGCCCAAACATCAATATGCAGGAAGAAAGCTTCTACACCCAAACTTTAGAGCCCGCAACGGAACAAGAAATCGCTGATACCATCAAGGTCATGGGTGGCGAGGACTGGGTCCTTTGGATGGACGCACTGAAAGAAGCCGGTGTTCTGGCTGAGGGTGTATTGACGACCAATTATTCCTATCTTGGAACTGAATTGAACCATTCCTACTACGGTGGTGGTACTCTGGGACGCGCTAAAGCTGATGTGGACGACAAAGCAACGCACATTAATCACCTGTTGGCAGATATCAATGGTAAAGCTCAAGTGGTGGTCGCAACTGCCGTGACAACCAAAGCAAGTTCAGTCATTCCTTTCTTCCCGGTCTATTGCATGGGGCTTTATAAAGTGATGTCCGAAAAAGGCACGCACGAAACACCAATTGAGCATATCGACCGCATTTACCGTGACATGGTATACGGCGACAAACCCGAGTATGATGAAGTTGGTCGCTTAAGACCGGATAATTGGGAAATCGACAGCGATACCCAAGCCAAAACCAAAGCATTGATTGAACAGATAAATGCAGAAAACTTTACTTCTGATATGACTGCTTATGGCTTGTTCTACAAAGAATTCTCAAACTTGAGTGGTTTCATGGTGGATGGTTATGAGGAACAAGAAGCTACTTTGGAAGATTTAAAAGCATTAACATTTTAAGTTGTAGCAAGTAGAAAGCCTGCATAACTATTTTAATTTTTCAGAGAGTTGTGAGCAGAGTAGAAAATGATAAAACTCCGGAAGAGAAAAATTCTCTTCTGGAGTTTTTTCTTTGGAATTACTTACCAACAATTTCCACCAGCAGATGTGGTATGGATAACCTCATTTTTTCCTCTTAAAACTCCAGATCGAAAGCAGATAAAAAACAATAGCCATAACAGACAAGTATAGAAAGCTCAGCCAAGGAGAGATTTCTGTTCCATTCCATTCAAACCTTATGCCCATGAATTTTTCAAACCCCTCCCTTGCCTCCATAGGGGCCTCTTGAAAAACTTTGTCAACTGCATCCCTTGTCATTGTTTGTCGCAATAAGGAGGCCGAGTGCGATACCGGGAACAATTTGACAACAGTTTGGATGACTGGCGGCAGGATACCAATCGGGAGATAAATCCCAGCCAAGAATCCGGTCAAGGTACCGATGACGGAACTCATGGTCCCAAAGGCATTCTCGCTTTGCATAAATGAAACCGGGAAGTAGACAAAAGCTGTATTGGTGATTACCGACAGGATAATCAATCCAATAACTTTAACGGTATCCAACAGGCTCAGCCACTCTCCACCATTGAAAATAATGAAAAGTTCACCCACAAACAGAGCCAGTAGCGTCATGAAAAGCCCGACTATAAAAGCACCGAAGAGGTAACCAGCCGTTAATTTACTGGTCCGAATAGGCGAGGAGGAAAAATCCTTGAAAATCTGTTTTGATTTATCTTCCACCATGATACTGAAGGCCCCCATGGTTGTAGTGATGGATGCCGCTGCCAAAATCCCACCGACCAACCATGTATCCATCAGATACTGGGCACCATCCAATCCATCCAATAACCCGCTCTGGTAATTTTCTCCCAGAAACAGAATGTAGAGGGCAAAAATAATAAGGATTGCCAATAAAGAAAAGAATACACTTGTCCGATCACGCAAGAACACCAGGACGTTGCGTCGAATGATGGGAATCATGTCCGTATCTCCTTTCCCGTAATACCAATAAAAGCGTCATCCATAGAACCCATCAATACTTCAAAATGCTCCAGATAAGGGGCACACGCATTCAATAAGGGTATGGCCTCCAATGTCTTTTTCAAAGGAACCTGGAAAGTCGTGCCTTTTTGTTCAAATGGCATATTTTTTTGACGGAGATACCCTGCTATCGCAACTGAATCAAGGGCGTGAAGCACTAATTTATCGGTACTGTATTTTTCCTTGAGTTGTTCTGGCGTGCCTTCTGCCGCCACTTTTCCTTTATCAATCACCACCACATAATCCGCGGCCGCCGCTTCTTCCATGTAGTGAGTGGTCAGGAAAATGGTCATTCCTGTTTCCTTTTGCAATTTCCGGATCGTTTCCCAGACATTGCTACGCGTCTGCGGGTCCAATCCGGTCGTAGGCTCATCCAAAAAAAGGATTTTGGGGCGGTTCATGAGAGCACGGGCAATATCCGCCCGCCTCCTCTGTCCACCAGAGAGTTTCCCATAAGGCCGGTTGAGAAATTCGCTGACACCCGTTGCTTTGATGGCTTCCTTCATTGCCTGATCCCTTTCCAGATGGGTCAATCCATAAAAGCTTCCCCGTACTTCAAGGTTTTCCTTTACCGTCAAAAGGTTGTCGAGGAGCCCTTTTTGAAAAACCACACCAATGCTTGCTTTGATTGCGTAGTCATCCTCCCCCAATTCTTGCCCATTTACGCGCACACGACCACTGTCAGGATTTAACAACGTGCAAATAATATCGATCGTGGTTGATTTTCCAGCCCCGTTCGGACCCAAAAAGGCGAAAAGTTGTCCTTCTTCCACATGAAAATCAATCCCGTCCACGGCCTTCACTTCACCATAATACTTTTTCAGGTTCTCAACTTGGATAATAGGTTCCATTAAATTATCCTCCTTCAGGTGTACAAATATAATCTATAACAGCATTCATTCGGTCCGAAGAGCGATAACAGGATCTTTCCCGGCCGCCATTCTGGAAGGAATGAAGCCAGCAATTAAAGTCAGAATCATACTTCCGACCACCAATGCTACGGCATGAAGCGGATTAAAGTCGGCGATACCGGCAATATCCGTCAGGTTTTCGATTAAGTCATTAATTGGGAAAGTAAGCAAATATGAGATACCAACCCCAAGCACACCTGATGTGAAGCCAATAATCAGGGTTTCTGCATTGAACACACGGGAAATATCTTTCTTGCGTGCCCCCACACTTCGAAGAATACCAATTTCTTTTGTACGCTCAATCACGGAAACATACGTGATGATACCGATCATGATTGTCGAAACTACCAAAGAAATAGCCGCAAAACCTGTTAACACGTAGGTTATCGTATTAATGAGCGTACTGGTCAGCGAAGCGATTGTTTCTGCCAAGTCCGTATAAATCAGTTGGTCCTCTTCAGCCTGGTCTGCATTGTAGGCATTCAGATATTCTTTTATAAGGTCTTTGCTCTCGTAATCTCTTGGATAAATACGGATGGCGGTAGGTGTCGTATCGGCCCCTAGCGTGAGTAGAACATTTTTCTTTGCCTCTTCGTCCAGAGGTGTCCCTAATAGTACATGCCGATCGGACTCTTCTTGGGCAAGTGCGATTTCGCTTCTTTCGGCATCCGCCATCACCAAAGAGGTCAAAGCAGGTGTGTAGGCCAGACCGGTAGACAAGTAGTTACTGGTGGCATCTTCCTGAGGGCGCAAAATGCCGGTGATAGTAAGTTTAGTTCCCTCAACACTATCAAACAACGTTTCATAATCGGCTGGGCTGGCCGGTGTGAAAATCTCCCCATTTTTTATGTAGTAATCATCGTTGGGAATAACGTTCAAAATGGTCTTGCCAATAAAATCGGTGAGCTGATAATTTTCGGCATCCTCCGTCATCCCTAATTTTTCAAAAAAGGCTTTGTCGATGCGGTTATAACTGTCCACAACCAAAACCGCTTCGTTTTCCCCGGAAGGGAGCCGGCTGCCTTCTCCAATCAAATCATAGAGCGTTAATATAAACGCATCATCCTCGGGTAGTTCCTGCCAATAGGTGCCGTTACCACCTATATTAAAGCCACCCGGTTCCGGTATGGTTTCGAATTTGACGACTGTCTCTTCCCCTTTCGCCAAGAGGTTCATAGTCACCCCTTGCGTATAGGCAATGTCATTGACTGCTTCGGGTAATTCATTTTCCAGTTCTTCAATGTAATCCAGATAGTCTTGTGTGATGACATTTTTATGCTGGGTGCTGTCCTGGGAATCATAGGAATAGAGAATATTTTCATCGGGAAATTCCACATTGGTATCCCAAGGAGCTGTTGCTCCCGATGTGGGTCCTTCTCCCCTAAAATCGATCGTTTGTTCATTTGTGGTGATGGTGATGGGGTAATTACTCAAGGTATCCGACTGAGAACTGCTGATATAGGCTGACATCCCATTGGACAATGCCAACACCAAAGCGACTCCAATAATACCAATGCTGCCGGCAAAGGCGGTGATAATCGTTCGACCACGTTTAGTGAGTAAATTTCGGAAGGAAAGTGAGGTTGCTGTCCAAAGAGACATTGCGGTTTTTTTGAATTTTGAGGGTGATTGCATCGGAAAATCTTCCTGCGTTTGCACTTCTTCCACAGGGTTACTATCGGACTGGATTTTACCATCCAACATACGGATCGTCCGATCGGAGTATTTTTTCGCAAGTTCCCCGTTGTGGGTGACCATAATGACGAGGCGCTCACGGGATATTCCCTTTAAAATATCAAGGACTTGTGTTGAAGTACGGCTGTCCAATGCCCCAGTCGGCTCATCCGCAAGAATGATGTCGGGATCATTGACCAATGCCCTGGCGATAGCGACACGCTGCATCTGACCGCCAGATAATTGGTTGGGTTTCTTATTGATTTGATCTGCCAAACCCACTTCCACCAACACTTTTCTCGCTCTGTTTTTCCGTTCAGAAGCAGAAACACCCGATAAAGTCAGGGCAATTTCCACATTTTGCAGGACAGTCTGGTGCCCGATTAAATTGTAAGTTTGAAAAACAAAACCAATGGAGTTGTTGCGGTAAGCATCCCAATCGTTGTTCTTGAATGCTTTGGTGGATAAACCATTGATTATCAAATCACCACTGTCATAGCGGTCCAAACCCCCGATAATATTCAAGAGTGTCGTCTTCCCGCAGCCTGAAGGTCCCAAGATGGCGACAAATTCATGTTCCCGGAACCCCAAGGAAACAGCATCTAAAGCGGTGACCAGTTCGCCGCCGGTATACGTTTTGGTAATATGATCCAATTTTAGCTTCAACATAATCATTCCTCCGTTTTACACCTGAGATGCACTAAAGTTTATTGACAGAAAATACCAAACCCCTATTTTGCTGTGTCTCGGTAGAAGACTACCGCCTCTAAGCGAAGCCCCAAAACAAACATTCTGCCTTTCGTAATAACGTGAGAACGCTTAGTGTAAATGGGGCGATTCCGTTATGTTCTTGATACTTTTCGATTGCTTCCACCAAATTTCTTGTGAATCGATCAAATCCTTCCCCAATCTTGCGTTAATTAAACCATTTCACTCGTGATTTTTGCTTGAAATGGTTTAATTATGGTTTATTAAACCATTTGTACCTAAAAAATTAATAGAAATGGTTTAATAACGGTTAATTAAACCATTTTAATGGATTTTCTATTATAAAATGGTTTAATTCCGGTTGAAAGACTTCGCTGTCCGTGATAGATACATGAATGCAAGAGGCGCTGCGAATGAGAAGCCATCAACTGTCAGGAGAACGGATAGGTTCAGCTATTTAGCAATCTCCACCTTCAAGAATCGTCGGATTTTAAGATGGATTAGTTCAAATACTATTATACAACAACCGCTTTCATTACCAGGTCTATTTATCCTCGTAGAAGAGCTATTTTGAACATTTCATAAAATCATTTAAATGAAAGTCCCGGTTGTTAATCTGTAAAATTGCCAGCTTACCAAACAAGCTATCCCAATAAGAAATCAGGTTTGGAATTGTTACATAGTCTTCTAATTCTTTTCTTTGTTCCGGTTAGGACGTGTATTGCCTGTAATAACACCAATTTTTACAATGAATTTCCTTTTGTATCATCCATATTTTAAGTTTAGTCATTTTGAGAACGCTTCACAAGCAGTCGCTACTAGAGCATTTGTATGGACATAACGTATTCACCCTTTCATGCAAAAAGATAGCGGGCGATTTATCTTCTTAGCCGCCCGCTATCTTTTACAAATTTAATTCCTGTTATTCTTAAGCCTCTTCGGTTAAGATGCCGTCTTCAATACGGTAAACGCGGTCACAGTAAGCTAACATACGTTCATCATGTGTCACCATCACGGCAGCCTTGTTACGCGCTTTTACTTCTTTGGCAATCAGCGATACGACTTCATGTCCCCGTTTCGTATCCAGGCTTGCGGTTGGTTCATCCGCCAAAATAATTTTTGGATCGTTCATGAAGGAACGTGCAATTGCCGTCCGTTGACGCTCGCCACCGGATAATTGGTGAGGGTATTTGTGCAACTTGTCCCCCAAGCCAATTTCGGTTAACAATTCTTTCGCATATTCACGGTCTTCCGGTGTAATCTTGCCGCCCATTTTTTTGACAACCAACAACTGATCCAGCACGGTTAAGTAAGGAAGTAGGTTCGATGTCTGTAGGATAAAACCGATTTTGGATAAACGCACCTTAGAGAGTTTTTTCTCAGATAGAGAAGCAATATCCTCGCCATCGATGAGCACTTTACCTTCAGTCGGTTGCAGTAAGGCACCCGCGATTGAAAGGAAGGTACTTTTCCCTGATCCCGATGGTCCAATAATGGCAATGAATTCACCCGGTTCAACGCTTAGCGATAGATTTTCTAACGCTGTGTTTGAAAATTCTCCCTCTTTATAAACCTTTGTAACATTGGATAGTGTAATGCCGCTCATTATTCAACCCTCCCTAACGCTGTAATTGGATCAATCTTGATAATACTTCTGATAGAGAAAAGTGATCCAATCAAGCTCGTCGCCAATAATACCAAACTGTAAATAATAACCATTTCGGGAAGTAAATTAAACGGCATACCTTCCGGCAATATTAATGTCATTAAATACGTTAACCCGACCCCAATCAAAATACTGATGGTTGATAAAAGGAATACCTGCGATACAACGCTTCTGATCACAAAAGCATTGCTTGCGCCAATTGCCTTCATCACACCAAACTGATGAACTTTTTGCGTTGTCAGCACGTAGAAGAAAACCGCAATCACAAAAGCTGAGATAAAGATTAACAGCCAAAGCATCAAGTTAATCGTCCCGCTCTCGGCAGAATAACCAGGCACGCCGTTCAGCGTTTCTTTTTTATTGGCAACTTCAATACCACCAATAGCAGATGTCATTTGCTCTGCATCCAAATTTTTTCCTTTTAGGAAGATGGCACTGATAGGTTTTTCAATCCCCATATCGGAACCAGGCACGAGATATTTAAATTCGCGCAATGTGTCGAGGGTCACGAATATGGCAGGCATATGGTTAAGTGTTTTATTTTCCACAAAGCCACCAATCTCATATTCTGTACCAACACCACTCAATGTGATGGTGTCCCCTAATTCAAAACCTTCATTTATTAAACTGGAATCCACCAAGACCCGGTTTGGGCTCTTAGTATCCAGAACTTCCCCAGAAGTAACGGTTGGTTCCAAGAAACTACCTGGTTCCACCCCAACGAATAAAACGGATGTTTTTTTACCAGTTTCTTCGTCTACGCTAGCACCATGTAAAATCGCTCCCGCAGCTGTAGCAATTCCGGCAGCTTCATCTACGCCATCTAGTTGTGCAACCTCCTCTACCACGCTTTCTGGCAAAGTAGATTTTCCTAAAGTAAATTCCGCTTCTTCTTCAAAAACCGCTAAGTCCATATCTGAATAACGGATAACTGCTGTACCGAGATCAGACAAACCATTCCCTAATCCGGATAACATAAAAACAAGCCAAGTAATCAAAACGATAATAAAACCAATTAGAAAAAATCGTTTTTTAGAGAACCATAGCTCTTTACGCGCTAAAAACATACTATTCCTTCTTTCTTCACTTATTAATGAAAGCAGGATTAAGTATATCCTAAAGTGACACTAGTGTCACTAATTATGTTTTTAAAATTCCTTCAAAAAGCATCTTTTTAACAAAATAAGCCCGTTCTTCAAATGACAACCCTGCCTGATTTGGTAGATTTATGCTGTGAAAGACCGTCTCGATAATAACCATTGATGGGATTTCAGGATTCAGGTACTCCTTTTCCTTTCCCTCTTCAATTATTTGTTGGATAAATCCAAAAAAGCGTGTGTGGAGTTCTTTGGATTTAATAATATCAGGATCGCCGGCGTTTTCTTTCGTCCACTTACGTGTTGGAACCATCGCGGAAATTGCATGCGTATCTGCATAAGTAAATACCAAATCGATTAAAGCAGAGAGTTTTTCAGGATATGCCACTGGCCACTCCGTCGCATCCATTTGTGCGACCACTTTTTCCAATTGGTGATTCAGGTATGCCTGCAGAAGTTCATCCTTATTGGTATAATGTTTATACAGTGCCGTTCGGGTTATATCGAGCTTTTTGGATACCATTTGGAAAGAAAAGTTATCATAGCCCACTTCCAGCATCAAGTCATGCGTTGCCTGATAGAGCTCTTGTTGGGTAAAAGTTTTTTTACGTGCCATACTCATCACTCCATTTCAGGTTTATTTTAGCATATTCGTTTGACTGGGGTGCTATAGTTAAGGAAATTAGTCTTTACTGGTTTTGGTCATATATTTAATCATTACAAATAAATAAGTAGGCAGAACCCTTTGGGGCCCTGCCTACTTCTCTTAATCTGTTTAAATTAAATCATCATTTTCATCTTTAACGTGAAGGTGTTCATCGCCCTCGACTTCCAACTCTTCTTTACGAACAGTATCCGTAACTTTTTTATTTTCCGTTACTTTGTCTTTACGGATAACCACTTCTTCCACAACATTCGTATGTTTGGACACATCCACTTGTTCTTCAGTAATTGGAATAACAATCTCTTCCGAATCATCAAACTCATGGATTGATTCATTAGTTGAATCTGGATTCGTTACACGACGGCGTTCAATTGTCACTTCGTCATGGGAGACCGGAACATCCACTGTTTCTGTTTCCTCAGTCACATGTTTTTGTAGCCTTACGTCACCTGTTTGTACTTCTTCCGTATGTACATCCAAACGTTCTTCTTTAAGCTTAAGCGTCTCTTCATCATGAAGGCGGTCCGTCTCAGTATCATCCCTAAAGGTTGTATCGGTTTGATCGCTTAAAACGTCGGTATGAGTTGTTGCTGCATCCTTGTCGACAAGGACTAAGATGTTTCCTCTATCTAAATCATCACGATAGGATGATAATGGGTCATTGTCTACATTGTAGTCTGGCGTATTATAATTGTGTTCGTAAGCATCATCAAAGGTAAACGCATCTTTGATTTTTTCCCACAATGAACGCTCTTCATCAGTCCCACCAAGATCATTATCTGTAGAAACTTCCGCATTCAATGTATAGGGAATCTGATCCCGAACTGTGTCATTAGCAACAATATAAATGTCGTTGCGGCCATAACCTTGTTCTTTTAAACGTTCCACAGCATCGAATGCTTGAGTGACAGTTTCATAACTTCCTTCTACATGTCTATTCATAATACATTTCCTCCCTGTGTTGTAAATCTATAGTTTATTGAACATTTTTATTGTAGCCTTTAAAGTAAGGGAATTCAAATAATACCCATTGTGCGATTTAAACGTTTACTTTTGCTACAATTATCATGACAGATCAAGGGACTGGAGGCCTTATGGAAATGGCTAAATTAATCTATCCTATTAATGTGTCGTTGGACGGCTATATGGAAGATGATGACGGCAATCTCGCGTGGTCTATTTCGGATGAGGAGATTTTTACATTTTGGGCTGATTTTCTATGCTCTATTGGCACCTACCTGTATGGACGCCGCATGTATGAAGCAATGGTGTATTGGGAGACAGAAAAACCTCAAATACCAAGTAACTTTACTAGTGGTGATCAGCCAGATACCCTATCAGAGTTTGCACGGATTTGGCAAAAGGCTGAAAAAATTGTTTATTCCCGGACGCTTCAAGACGTTTCAAGTGCCAGGACTAGGATTGATGACGAATTCAATCCTGATGCAATCCGGAAGTTGAAAGAGTCTTCGAGTTCCGATATTACGATTGGCGGGCCCCACCTTGCCAAACAGGCTATAAGCATGGGACTCGTTGACGAACTTCATATTCTTATTCATCCCATCATTTTAGGTGGTGGCAAGCGAGCTTTGCCGGATAACCTGAATATGCCGCTCGAACTGCTTAGTGAGCGCCGTTTTGCAAGCGGGGTTGTCCACCTCCACTACCGCCTGATGCTTTAAGTTCCGGAAAGTTGAATCCCTTGATGACGTCATTTTTTCCTTCGATAAAATCGGCTTGGATAGGAGGTGAAATCATGATTCCAAATCGTTCAACCGTAGACAACCATTTCAATAAAAAATACAGTTGGATCGGTACCATTGTTGTCTATCTTTTTTCCACGCCCTTACACTTTTTGTATAAATGGACTGGAGAAATAACCTTGGTCGGCATCTTTACCCCAATCAACGAAAGTGTCTGGGAACACTTGAAGCTGGTGTTCTGGCCGCTACTGATTTGGTGGGGAATGGGCTATCTCCTTTTCCGTGATAAAAAACAATTATCACCAAGCAAATGGTTCACGGCAGGCACCGTTTCTATTTTCATCAGTATGCTCTTCATCGTGGGTTGGTACTATATTTGGAAAGGTGGCTTCGCCAAAGAATCCCTCGTCATAGACTTCAGTTCTCTCATAATCGGAGTTCCGATTGGCCAAGCCATTGCCATCCATATTTACCGCGTCATCCAGCCACGTAAGCTCTACCTGTTGCTATCGTTCGTATTTCTTTTCGTGATGGGAGTTTTATTTGTTTACACTACCTTATCCCCACCGGCTTTTCCGATTTTCACTCCAAATAATTAAAGAGATGAAAAAACGACGATTGGTGATTCAGAAAATTGCTAATCGTCGTTAAATGGCAATTTAGCGCCTGTCAGCTGCTTACTTTTTTTCTGACCGTCGCTTTTTTGGGAAATCACGACGATTAGCTCAAAAAGCAAAACTTAATCGTCGCCAACGTCAAAAAAAGAATCTTACAAACGAAAAAGAGTGAGGCTGAATGTTTCAGCTCCACTCTTTTTTCTATTTGTAGTTATCAACGCTTAAATCTTCACCGTTTGTCTCGATAACTTTTTTATACCAGTAGAACGAATCTTTGCGGCTGCGTTTCATTGTGCCATTTCCTGCGTCATCGCGGTCGACATAGATGAAACCATAGCGTTTAGACATTTCACCCGTTGATGCGGAAACAAGGTCGATACAACCCCAGGTAGTGTAGCCCAGTAGCGGAATTCCGTCTTCTTCGACAGCTGCCTTGAAAGTTTCGACGTGTTGTTTCAAGTAGGCAATGCGGTAATCATCATGGATGCTGCCGTCCGCTTCTGGTGTGTCATTGGCACCCAATCCGTTTTCCACGATGAAGAGTGGTTTTTGATACCGATCCCAGATGGTGTTCAAGGTTGTGCGCATACCCAACGGATCAATTGCCCAGCCCCACTCCGATTTTTCCAAGTAAGGGTTCACGGCCCCTTTGAAGGCATTACCAGTGATTGCTTCACCCGGTGCAAGTTCGGCTTTGGAAGTCCGGGTCGAGTAATAGCTCAGGGAAATGTAGTCCACTGTATTTTCTGCCAAGACTTTTCGGTCTTCTTCAGTCATGCCAATGTCGATACCTTCTTTTTCAAATTTGCTCTTCGTCCAACGTGGGTATTCGCCGCGGGATTGCACATCGATGAAGAAGAAGTTTTCTTGGTTAGCCACTTGTGCCTCGCGGACGTCTTTCGGGTTACAGCTAAACGGGTAGTAATCCCCGGCCGCAATCATGCAGCCCATCTGCGCGTCTGGATCTATTTCCTTCAATACTTTGGTTGCGCGCGCACTCGCCACGAGTTCGTGGTGGGCCGCTTTGTAAAGCACCTGTTCGCGGTTCTCGCCTTCTTCGAAATAGATTCCGGCACCCATGAACGGTAAATGGAACAACATGTTGATTTCATTTACGGAAATCCAGTATTTCACTTTGCCTTTGAAACGGTTGAATAAAGCCGTCGCATATTTCTCGAAAAGTGCAATCATTTCGCGGCTTTTCCATGAACCATAGTCATCAATCAAGGTTTTTGGTACATCAAAGTGGTTGATGGTAACAACCGGTTCAATGTTATATTTCAGCAACTCATCGATCACATTCTCATAGAATGCCAAACCTTCTTCATTAGGCTCTTCTTCCAACCCAGTCGGGAAAACGCGGGACCAAGCCATTGAGAAACGATACGCTTTGAAGCCCATTTCTGCGAACAGAGCAATATCCTCTTTATAGTGACTGTAGAAATCGATTGCTTCTTGGGAAGGATAGAATTGTCCTTCTGGAACGTCTGCGTAGTGACGTTCCCCCGCCAAGATAGCGCGGCGATATTCGCCATGGGGAATCAAATCCACACTCGTCAATCCTTTACCACCGGCCAGATAGCCGCCTTCTACTTGATTCGCAGCTGTTGCGCCGCCCCAAAGAAAATCTTTTTGCATGTTTTTATATACCCCTTTCTTGTAACTTCAATGTAGTGAGTAGATAGTCACCTTTTTCAATACGTGCTTCTTGTGCCATAAGCACATCCATGAAAGTATTGGTGTTGGTTACGACAATTGGAATGATTGGGGAGTAACCTGCTGCCTTGATGGCTTCAATGTCAAAACGAATCAATGTCTGACCCGCTGAAACAGTTTGGCCTTTTGTAACCAATGCCTCAAAACCTTTGCCGTTCATTTCAACTGTGTCCAGACCGATGTGAATCAACAGTTCCGTCCCTGAATCAGTCGTGATGCCAATTGCATGACCGGTTTCAAATAATGCTGTTACGGTCCCGTTAGCCGGTGCCACAACTTCCCCAACCGTTGGATTGATTGCAATCCCTTTACCCAACGCTTCACTGGAGAAAACTTCATCCGGTACTTCATTCAAAGGCATAGTGTCGCCGGTTACAGGGCTGCCGATAATTTCTTCATTTGCACTGGCCAGCATTTCTTGTTCGGTTACTGCTTGTGTGTCATCTTTGACTGGTTCAGCGGCTACCGCTTCGTCCAAAACCGGAACCGGCATCACCATTTGCAACACAAAACCGATTATGATGGCGATGGCAAAACCGATAACAGTATTCCATACGTTCATTGAGATGGAGCCATCCGATTCAATCATGTTCAGGACGGAGAAAACACCCAAGCCTCCTGTCCGGTAAGCAGCAGCGTTCGTTGCCCCGATATACGCGCCACCAACCAAGTTTCCGATCAAAGCATACATGAATGAACGTCTCAATGGTAACATTAAACCGTAGATAGTTGGTTCGGAAATACCGAATAACAGTGAAATAGAACCTGGAATAGCAATATCACGGACACGTTTTTCTTTAGATTTAAATGCTAGAGCCAAGACTACACCCAGAACACCAAAGGTCGAAACCATTGCTACTGGACTAATTGGGTTGGAACCTTGTTCCGCCAACAAAACATACATAATTGGAATAATTCCCCAGTGCAATCCGAAGATAACCAAAATTTGCCATGCTACACCAAGGATTGCTCCAAACAATAACGGACTGAACGCTTGCAAAGCAGTAAAGACTACGCCGATCAAGTCAGATGCCCATGATGCGACTGGACCGATAACCAAATACGCAAGTGGAACAGCAATAATAACGGTAAAGAATGGTGTTAAGAATGATCGTACCAAAGATGGGATAAGCACCCGCATCCGTTTTTCAATTTCCGCACCCGCCCAAACGGCTAAAATCGTCGGAATAATGGCAGAAAAATAATTTCCACTTGGTGGCAAAATGACTGGTAGGCCCAAGAATGTTGAAAAGACTGGTGATTCGAATGGCGTACCTGCAAATAGCGTATAAAGTGGTGTGTCACCCAACAAATTACCGATACCAGGGTGTAACAAAGCAACCGTAATTGCCAAGGCAGTAAACTCACTCATCTTGAATTTGCGTGCTGCCGTCAAGGCTACCATAATTGGCAAGAATTGGAAGAACGCATCACCGGCGAAATTGACAATCAAGTATAGACCAGATGTCGGATCAACACCAAACGTTGTCATTAAGGCTGCAACACCTTTAATCATCCCCGTAGCCGCCAATGGCATCAAGAACGGTTGGAAGATTCCGGAAATAAAATCAATGAATTTAGTCACGAAGCTACGATCATCTTGCACATCAACTTCTTCCGTTTGGCCTCCGCCATTTCCCAGTTTACTTATTTGCATCAAGCTTCCGTAAACTTCCGCAACTTGTTCACCAATTACGACTTGGTATTGACCCCCGCTTTGAACAACTGTTACGACGCCATCCAGACGTTTGATATAATTCGTATCCGCCTTTTTATCGTCCTTCAAATTAAAGCGCAGACGCGTGATACAATGACGTACGTCTTTGACGTTGTCCTCCCCGCCTACATGATCCAATATATCCTTAGCTAACTTATTGTAATTTTGATTAGCCATCCTTTTCCACTCCCTTAATTTTTATTTTTTCCAAAAAGAAAAACCTAAAAAGACGACAAAGCGGCCCGCAAAGCGAGTGTCTGTCATCTTCTTAGGTTTTGCCTGGAAACCAGTAACAATCCTTAAAAGATTATTATTTAATTTTATTGATGTGAATCGTCAGGTAAACTTGTTCTTCCATTTCAATGTGATAACCGTAGCGTTTTGAAACGAAGTGTTTTATTTTTTCCGAACATGCAAATGCTTCAGGGTAGTTAGTGATGATTTGTTCATACAGGAAACTGTCATTCTTCCCTTGATAGGTATGATTTGTTAAAATCCGTTCTGCAAAAAATTGTAGATGCACGACGAAACGACTGAATGCAAAACTATTGGAATCGAATTGTTCGTTGAAGTGTAATTCCACAATCTTGATGATATCCTCAACCAATTCAACGGAATGCATGGTATCACTGATGGTGACATTATCTTTTTGGGCATTAATCAGATGCAAGGCAATGGATGTTGCTTCATAGTCATTTAATCTTACACCCACGTGCCTTTCGATAATCTCCAATCCCTTCAGACCAACTTTCAGTTCATCGGGGTATAAACGTCTAACTGACCATTCCAATGGATTCTTCAAGGGCATTTTTTGATGATGCCGTTCAATAGCGAAATGAATATGATCACTCAATGGAATCAATAAATTCGCTCCAAAGGTCGTCTTTAGTTCTTTTTCCGCTTCATCAATAATTTCTGAGACGGCTGTCATTTCTTCGGCCGATATTTCTTGGTACATTGAAATAATTTCATCATTAAAAGGTTGCAAGATGTATCGCTTCTCAATCCGCGTTTCATCAATGGTATCACCTTTTTTCTTTTGAAAGGCGACGCCGCTCCCGGTAATCACGTAACTATGTCCGTCATCATCCATCACTTGTGCAGCATTATTATTCAATACTTTTTCAATATTCAACGGCGTCTCTCCTTCCAAATGCTTCATGATAAAAAATAAATACCTAAAAAGGATACACCAACCCCGTCCTAAAAACGGAGTACCGGTAACCTTCTTAGGTATTGCCTGCTAGTCAGTAACAATCCTATGACATTACTTTTTATCAACTGAATTTTTTCTCTAACAGGAGTATAACAAGTTCTGGAAATTAATGCAATCGCTTTAATAGTTTTTTTATGGGGATTGTACTTTCTTCGTCGTACTTCCTTCTGCAAAAAACACCGGCAAAACGGTTCGAGAAGGTGTGCCTTTTCCTTGAATGACGTCCAGTAACAAAGATACTGCCGTTTTTGCCATTTCTTCAACTGGTTGAACGATTGTGGAGACAAGGTAATCTGTTGCTACCGTCATTTTTAATCCATCAAACCCGATTACTTGGATATCTTCGGGTACCCTTTTACCAAGTTTTTCGATAGCTTTAATGACATCAACCGCGGCTAAATCGGTAATGGTAAATATGCCATCGATTTCAGGATTATCAGTCAAGAATTTTTCCACTTCAAAGGTTAAATCGGTAATCGGTTCATGTAAATCCAGTACTGCGCAATTTAATCCAATTTTTTCAGCTTCAAGTTGAAAATGCTTGCGCCTATTTTTGGTTTCATTAGGTATTTCTTGATGTCCCCCTATAAAGGCAACATTTTTGGCGCCCCGTTTTTTTAATTCATTGGCCGCGATTTTACCGCCTTCAATATTATCAGCTGTAACATAAATCACGTCCTCTGTAAAATAACGGTCAATACTTACGAAAGGAAGCGTGCTCGAAATATACTGATCAATATCCGAGTATGTAATACCAATAATACCATCAACTTTATTCTGCTTTACCATTTGAATATACTCATATTCTTTGGCCGAATTACCATCAGAATTACAAAGGTACATTTTATAATTATTTGCCTCCAATGCTTCTTCAACGTAGTAAGCAAATTTACTGAAAAAAGGATGCCAAACAGTAGGAAGTATAAGTGCAACGGTATGGGTCTTATTTGTTTTCAATCCTCTGGCATAAATATCGGGTTCATAATTTAATTCTTTGATAGCAGCTTTTACTTTAGAGGCTGTACTTTCTTTAACAGGCACATTATTTATAACGCGCGAGACACTTCCCACTCCCACTCCTGCTAATTTTGCAACATCTTTCATCGTTGCTTTCAATAGTTCCACCTCCATTACAATTGTTCTCATCAGCTAATTATAAATGACTCATAACCAAAAAACCATTACCCCTCCAAGAAGTTGATTTATCTTGGAGAGATAATGCGATACTACTCAAAATGTTTCTTTGCAAGTGCCAAACAACCGATCGTTCCAGCGTTGTCTTTTAGTTCTGGTTGTAAAATGTAAGCATTTAAGTCGGGCGTTGCAACGTAATCATTCATAAGCTCTTTAAAGTTAGCTTTAATCTTGTCCAGTAAATAAGGTTGATTCATTACCCCACCACCAAATATGATGACTTGAGGGGATAGGAATAGTGTTGTGTTATAGGCAGCTTGAGCAAGATAATCTGCTATATAATCCCATACCGGATTATTTTCTTCAATTTGCTCTCCTTTGATTCCTAGTCTGTCTTCAATGGTTGGACCCGCTGCAAGTCCCTCAAGACAATTTTTGTGGAAAGGACAGTTTCCTTCATATGTATCAGAATGATGTTGCTTAACGATCATGTGTCCCATTTCAGGATGGCCAAATCCTTGGATGAATTCTCCAGCATTGATCGCACCTGCCCCAACACCTGTACCGACAGTGAAGTAAACACAACTTTTGGTTCCTTGGGCATTCCCTTTTACATACTCACCATAGCAAGCTGCATTCACATCCGTGGTGAAATATATCGGAACATTTAACGCTCTTTCCAAATTCCCGACGATATCGTACATGTTCCAACTTAGTTTGGGTGTGTTGGTGATATAACCATAAGTCGATGACCCTTTATTGATATCCGCTGGACCGAAAGAGCCTAAACCGATTCCTTTCAAAGAATAGTCCTTGAAGAAATCAATCACTTCTTTAATTGTTTCCCCCGGGGATCTTGTTGGGATCGTTATCCTTTTGATTATATTTAACTCTCCATCGCCCACTGCAAGAACAAATTTTGTTCCACCCGCTTCGATACTTCCGTAAAGGTTACTCATACTTCTACACTTCCGATATCCAATGACAATACTTTTAATACGCCATCTGAATAAATCTTTAAGTTTGAGTCTTCAACCTCTTTGTAGAATGTAAATGTCATCGTCTTTTCGTTGTTAACAAATACTTCAATAGAAGTGGTATCCATGAAAATCTCTAGTTCAATAAGTTGTTCCTCTACGAATACTTGCCTTTGTGTTAAGTGGCTTTCTTCGTCACCTGTTATCTTATGACCATAATTATTTCGACTGAGTGTAAGTAGTTGAGCGTCTTTGTCATAATCCAGAATTAACCCACCATTATCAGTGCCTAATAATGTAAGTGAGAAGCTTTTGTTTTTAACAGTATCTACTTTTAATTTATAATACTGATTTTTCGCTACACCGGATTCAATCTCTAAAACTTCATTATCAACGATAAAATCTTTTTTAGAGTCTTCTATCGCAATACTCTTGTATATTTCAGAAACAGGTTTTTGATAAAGTTTATTCTCTTTAATACCCAACTCACGCGGAAGTGTCATTGAACCAGCCCAACCATGTCCGAGTTCATCAGTGGGGAACGTTCTTCCCCACATTTGCATCCAGGCAACCATAATTCTTCTGCCTTGATCATCCTTTAGCGTTTGAGGGGCATAAAAGTCTAGTCCGTGATCAATTTCGTGAATATTATCGACTTGTAAGGTTCCTTTTTCCCAATCCATCTCACCTACAAAGACTGCTGTTGAACTCGTATTATGATATTCAATCCCTTGAGGCTTCATTTGAATAGGCGACATGATCAAAACGTCTTTACCATCAAGGTGGAATAAATCAGGACATTCCCACATAACCCCTTGTTCCGGATTTCCTTCTAAAAGGACCGAATAAAAAGTCCATTCATACATATCAGAAGATTGATAGAGGAGGATTAATCCTCTATCATCAGCTGTTTTTGAGGCAACAACAGAATAGTAAATACCATCTTTCTCAATAACTTTAGGGTCACGGAAATCTTGAATCATTCCGTATTCGCCTATTTCATTTTCACCAATAACGGGATTCGATTTATATTTGGTAAAATGAACGCCATCTTCCGAAACTGCCACGCATTGGGTCTGAATAACTTTCCCATTCTCGTTCAGATGCCCCGTATACATCAAATACAATTTCCCATCTTTCTCGATGGCACTCCCAGAGAAGCATCCATCCTTGTCATAGGCCTCATCCGGCGCTAACGCCGTAGGAAGCTCTTCCCAATGAATGAAATCTTTTGTTTTTGAATGTCCCCAATGCATCGGACCCCATTTAGAATCATACGGATAAAACTGATAGAAAAGGTGGTATTCTCCTTTATAATATACAAATCCGTTGGGATCATTCATCCAGCCTACCGGTGGCATCAAGTGATAATTATTTCTAAATGTCTCATTTACTGATTTTCTATTTTTGTCAATATACTCTCGCGCTCGGTCAAGAGAATAAGCTTGTTCAACTAATTTTTCCACTAAGGCACCCCTCTTACATCACATAAATTGTCATTATTGGTTTGATTGGAACTGGTCATAGGCATTTTGTTTAATCGTTAACCATTCACCCAATCCTAAACGTTCCAGTTCTTCAAGGTAGCTATCCCATTCTTCATCAATCATGCCATTTGTAATCCATTCGGCACGTTTTCTGTTCACAAATGGGAACAAGTCTGCATCGATTTGTGCAATACGGTCAGCATCATCCAAACTTAAAAATACACGTGGGTAATTATTTTCATTATTAGCGTATTCGACGTAGTTCTCATGTAAAATATCCAAACGCCATTGTGCATCATCCGGCATTGTCGTTACCGTTCCAAAATATTCATCCAAAATCGCTAACGGACCGCCTGCTTCTGTTTTTTGACGAAGTTCGCCAGGAGCTGTTCCATCTAGAGGCAAATGTTTCAACATATTGTTAGCTTCATCCAGCTCAAAAATATTTTGTAGCTCTTCATCGCCATAAGTTCCCCAGTTATTTTGAACCGATTGGATGGGTTCGTACATTTGATCCGCCCATTTCGCCGTTAATTCCAAGTTTTTGTTCGCACTTGTAATGACAAAACGATCACGGCTAAATCCGAAACCATTTGTTCGTGTTACGTGTTTGATGCCTGTTGGACCTTCCAAAACTGGTAATGGTTGGTACGATTCATTAGCTCCAGATGCATTGGTTTTGTCCCAAGTGAAATATAAGCCATAGCGTTGTTCTTTTCCTTTCGCTATATAAGCATTCCAATCGTGTTCAAAAGCTTCTGGATCAATCAGTCCTTTTGCGTATAACTCACTAAAGTACTTAGTCGCTTCTTTGTACTCTTCGTTATCTGCCGTAAAATCGACCGTGCCATCATCATTCACTACCAAGTGATCATCATTATCACCAATTCCGAAAGCGCCATACAAGAATTTCATATCTTCATTGCCACCATCAAAAATAAATGAAATTGGAATTTCATCCGCTTCACCATTGCCATTCGGGTCTTGCGTTTTAAATGCTTCCAGCACTGCCATTAACTCATCAGTCGTTTCCGGCATTTCTAAATCCAATGCTTCTAACCAATCCACGTTAATCCACGGCATATCATTTACGGTATGAATGGATTCTTTGCCTTGTCCCAGTTCCTCAATCCATGGCAATGAATAAATGTGGCCATCAGGTGCTGTAATCATTGCTAAATATTCCGGGTTTTCGTCCAACACTTTCTTGAAATTAGGCATATGGTCATTGATTAAATCCTCTAATGGGATAATGACGCCATCATCTGCCCAGGAAAGGAGATCATAGTCACTTGCACCGGCATTCCACATCGCATCTGGCAAGTCGCCTGAAGAAATATCCAAATTGCGTTTTTCAACATAATCAGAAGAATAGTTTTTCCAATCAATCTGAACGCCAGTCTTTTCCTGAAGACGTTCAAAAATCAATTTTTCATTCGGATCTGCTGGAGCGAGCGGAGAACTCGATGTCGTCATTTTTAAAGTGACCGTTTCTTCTAATGGAAATGAAACATCTGTCAGTTCATAGTCCTCTGAAGAAGCACTCCCAGTACTACCTCCACACGCCGCCAATAACAAGCTTGCAGAAGCCCCTAAAACTAATGGAAAAACTTTTTTTCTTTTATTCATTATATTTATCTCCTTTTTATTTATTATCCTTTTAATGAACCAGCCATCATGCCTTTATCAAAATACTTCTGGAAGAATGGGTACATAATCAACAATGGTAAACTTGAAACGACGATTGTAGAATACTTAATCAGTTCGGCTAATTGCGCCATCTCTGCCATCTCTGTTGCAGCACCGACCATGTTTTGTTGCGGTTGATTCTGAACAAGTATTTTACGAAGGACGAGTTGCAATGGTTGTAAATCCGCATCATTCAAATAAATCATTGCATCAAAGTAAGCATTCCATTGCCCTACAAATGCATATAGAAACAGTACGAAAATAATCGGTTTTGCTAACGGCAACATGATTTTGAAGAACACTTGCATTTCATTGGCACCATCAATTATTGCCGCTTCTTCGAGCTCGTTTGGCAGTTGACTGAAGTAGGTTCGCGCTAAAATAATATTCCATACATTCACTGATCCCGGAAGAATAATCGCCCAAATCGTGTTCAGCATACCCAAGTTTTTAATCAATAAATAAGTGGGAACCAGTCCACCCCCAATAAACATGGTCAAGATTAGAAAAATCGTTATCGGTCTCTTACCAACCAGATTTTTTTTGGCCAGTGGATAGGCCGTCAAGATCGAAACGGCTACGGTTAAAGTACTAAAGGTGACTGAATAGACGATGGAATTTATAAAACCCCTTACAATTGCAGGGTCTTGTAAAACGCGCTTATAGCCTTCCAAAGTCCAGTTACCCGGATTAAGACTCAAACCTTGCGTTCTTAAAGTAAACGGATCCATAAAAGAAGCAATCAAAACATATATTAAAGGTCCCAGCGTAATTAAAATCAACAAGCCAATCACTAATCTGTTTAACCAAAGAATTCGTCTATCAAATTTTGTTAATGAAATCATCTTTTATCCCTCCTCTATAGAGCACTTCCGTCATCACTTATTTTATTTGCAATGGTATTTACCAATAAAAGTAAGATGACATTAATAACTGTGTTGAAAAGTCCTACAGCAGTTGAGTAACCATAGTCCCCCATTTGTAAACCAACCTTGTAGACATAAGTAGAAATAATCTCGGAGGTAGGTAAATTCATTGGTGTTTGCATCAAGAATGCTTTTTCATAACCCACGTTCATGATTCCTCCAACTGATAAAATAAATTGAATGACCATGATTGGACGTAAGGTTGGTAAATCAATGTACCAAATACGTTGGAAAATATTTGCCCCATCTATAAATGAAGCATCTATCAAATCTTGACTAACATTTGCTAGTGTGGCGGTATAAAGAACGGATGCCCAGCCCATTCCTTGCCAAATACCAGAAGCAATATAGATTGAACGGAAAAAGGATGTCTCACTCATGAATCGAATACTTTGTCCTGTTAAGCCTTCAATAAAGCTATTAATTGGTCCATTTGCAGAAAGGAAAATAAACAACATCCCCACTACAATTACTAGTGAAATAAAATTCGGTGCATAAAGGATCAATTGAAATCTTTTCTTCCACTTCGTACTCATTATCTGATTTAACGAAATGGCAAGTATGACAGGAGGAAAGAAGCCCAGTAAAAGTCCGTAGATACTAATTTTCAAAGTGTTTTCCAATAACATGCCAAAATTTGGTGAAATTATAAATTGCCTAAAGTTATCTAACCCTACCCAATCACTTCCCCATATTCCACGCAGTGGATTATAGTCCTTAAAAGCAAGTAATATTCCGTACATCGGAATATACTTAAAAACAAGCGTCAACAAGAGTCCAGGAACTAGCATAAGATATAGCAAACGGTGTTTCTTAAAGTACTCCCAATTCGAGGATTTTTCTTTTACTTTTACTTTTTCTTTAACTACCGTTGGAGAAGACTCCACTTAAATTCCTCCTTTTTGAAACGTTTCCAATATGTGAGAAAAAATAAAGTTTTCCGTTTTTGGAAACGTTTCATATTTGTTAAACACATAATAACTTGAATTGAAAGGGGTGTCAATTGTTTTTTTTCCAAATAATAAAAAGTATGGGGACGGATAAATCTTATTTGGATAATTAAACCTTTTTGGCTTCTAAACGAACTACAAATGGTTCAAAAAGCAATAATAAAACCATTTCGATTGTTTAAAAAATCTGAAATGGTTTTATTATTTTATAAGGTAGGACGATGAAATAGAAAACGTATTTCGTTAGCTACGGAAGAGAGCCTTCAGACGGAATACTTTTAATGTATGTAATAGATTTTTTATTTTATTCCAACAGCTATCGCTTCCAAATCACTTTGAATTTCTTTGAATTCTTTATTCAAATCAAGCGATTGGATAGTGATGCTATTTCCTACCAAACTATAAGTTGCCTGTATTCGGTCTTCGTTGTAGGTCTGGGCATATAAAAGCATTCCCGAAACCTCTTTTTCTTGAGAAAACTGTTTGTTCTGCACATATGTAAAAATTTGGTACAAATTGTTCGAGTGATGTTTTCGGGTCTCAAAATTATGCTGATACATGCGCTTATAAAACTTGGTATCAATTATCAAGTCTTTTTCTTTCCCCGACAAAGTAATATCCGACTGCATCCTAGGTAAATGCGTCTTTTTCTGTGAAAAATCATCAAGAGCCCAACTAATTTGGCTCGCCCTGGGCTTTAATTCAGGATGATGTTTTTGAAAATAACACAAAACAAATTTTTCAAACAATCGGGATAAATTTTCTTCATTATAATCCGGTAATTGATTTTCTCCATTCTCTGAAGTTAGCAGGAGACTATTATATATGAAATAACAAATATTATGTAGCAATTCATATTCCTTGTTATGCCGATGGTATATAAGTTCCGACCACGAAACGTGTTGCAAACCTATTGTAGACACTTCGTTAAAATACGGCAAGAGACATTTTAAGCTATTCTTAGTCGTTTTTTTGACATAAGGATTCCTGATTATAAGTAAGGCTACTGTTTTTGGAATTTGATTATAAAGATTATTTTCCGTCATCTCATCAAATTCAACATGCAAGAGTTGCTTGCGTTGCATTCGATTAGCAATGGTCTTGCGTGGATTAATTTTCCCTCGTAAAACTGCTAAGTCTTCTGAGTAACGAACGTAGTCTTTAAAAAGTCCTTGTTTCACTTGTTTCCTAAGTCCATTTACCAGAATAGCCGCAAACAAATCGTGACTGTTCTGAAACATTTCACCAGCCATACGTTTATAAATAGGATGATTTAAATCCGTGAAAGCATATGACAGCATGTAATAAATATTCTTAATAAGAATTGTACTAGTCATTTCGAATAGCTCCTAACAGCTTTTCATGCCATATGCCTACTTGATCCGCATCATCAAACCAGTATTCTTGCAACATAGGAACGATTTCGTAATTAATGATTTCCATGAGCAACGCATCTTCATATGTATCCGTAATCAAGTAGCTGTGTCCTAACTGAAATCCCGAACCCAGAGATGGTTCCAAACTTATTGTTTCATTCAAATTTTTCAGAACCTCAACAACCCGATTGAAGTTATCTGAATCAAGGCCAGCTTGATATTCTTTAAAACCGAAAGAATCAAAACCAGGCTGCATCTCAAAGAAACTAAACCGTCGCCTCAACGCATAGTCAATCATGGCCAGACTGCGATCCGCTGTGTTCATCATTCCAATAATGTAGACATTGCTCGGAACCGAAAACTTTTTAGTTTTATACGCTAGTTCGATTGGAACGTCACGGTAGTCCGATTCAATTGCCACCAAGAGTTCACCAAAAATTTTACTGATGTTTCCGCGATTTATTTCATCGATAATAAAAAAGTAGGGTTGAGTAGGGTTATTATTTGCATGAATGCAAAATTCCACAAATTTACCATTTTTTAGGACAAAGGCATCTTCTTCCGGTTTATAGCCTATCACAAAATCCTCGTAGGTATAATTCTGATGGAATTGTACAAAGCCTATACGATTATCATCTTTCATTCCCATGTATGCATGCGCTAAGCGTCTGGCCAAAAATGTTTTCCCCACCCCTGGTGATCCCTGAAGAATAATGTTTTTCTTCCGTTTAAGTAGATTCACTAAAGTGTCGTAATCGCCTTCATTAATGAATACCTCGCTTAACAATTCTTCTTTCCCATAAGAAGGTATTTCATCCACTTCAGGGATAGGGTTATCTTCTCGAATGAGGTCCATCAAATGATAGAATTCTTCTCTAGTAAGTTTGAATAAGCTACCTTGTGTTCCGCTAAAAAATTCCATATCCTGTATTTCGTTTATCTCTTTCAGGACATTGTAGGAAATTGGATGAATGAGTTCTTCTTGCTTTGTAATGCGCACAATCTCATCATCAGTATAAGCTATGGTTCCCAAAGCAACGATTTGCAATTCCGGCGAACTCTCATATCCTACAATAAGATCCCCCTCCTTGATTGCATTATAGTTTTTAATGATTTTTCGTCGGTTCCCATTTTCGTTATACTTCGTGTAATTGATACTTTCCCCAACTTTTATTTCCGAAAAATTCCATATTTTCGGGCTTGCAGTAACCCACCAATAATTAGCTTGGTCATGATCATAATCCATAAAATTTTCAAAAAGTAATTCTTTGGTATTCGTTTTGTCCTTTTTAATTGCTGGATTCGCAAAAAGTTGAATATCTGATAGATCAACTTGATCCAGAGCCGCACTCAGTTCGTCTCTTAATTGCCAAATGGTAGATCCTTCGACAGACGAATCTTTAACTTGTTCACCGGTATATAGAATCCGCCACCATTGTGGCTTTCCATTCACTTTGAACAAGTCACAATTTGTCTCTCTATGGATTCTCTCCGCCAAAGCAGAGGAACCCCGACTATAAAAATTCTTCAATTCCCCATACTTAGTTGCTAACTGTGTGCATGTAGCTGCTCCACTTGAATCTTTGAACCGTTTCATTATTTCTAAACTTCTACTATCAAAGACAGACGGATTATCCAAAAGTTCCTGCCATTGTCCCACTGAAATACCAGGCGTATAATTACTTCCTTCGATATTTCCCCTTTCAGTCCAAGCCAAATTAGAGATCTCTGGAAAAGTAAGTTGTGTTTCCAATTCAATTTTCATTAATATGTTCAGATAGTCATGACCTGAGAGTGTGCTAGGTATTATATCAATATCGAAAGCATCGGAAATATATTTCCGGGAATTCGCATCTAATGGCATAAATGTTTTGGGTCGTATCCAATACAAACCGCATGTTAGCATCGCTATGCCATTAATTGATTTATCAAAAAACTCCGTGAATTTTTCTACTGAGGTATTCTCCTTGGATATTTTTAACGCCTCTGCAAACAACTCCCATAAAACACCCTCTTCTGTGTCTCCGAAAAATGAGTTTCTATTATCAACTACAGGAATTCCATCAAATTCTTCTGGAATGGGAGACAGAATACCCAAGACCTCTGCAAATGCTTTAGCTAAAGCCGTACGGTTACTATTCTTAGTTCCCCGATTGAATGTTGCCAAGACAGAAAAAGGATCAATATGGTAATTACGCGGTTCCCACCAATCATCTCTTTCAAAATGGAGGTAAGTCATAAACGGTTGCGTTTCTGATAGTTCACGCACAATTTCAAATAACGCATCCCGTTTATCATAAAAACCCAGTAACTTGTCAGCAAACTCTTCGTAAAAAGGTATCCATTGATACTCATTATCCATATACTAATCACCTCGTAATAATAATTGTCATATTAATTGTACCATTAATGTATTAAGTGTTTAATTGACATAACAGAGTCAATTGTTAGTGGTTGTTTTGCAACTTATAAATAAAAACCCACTCCTCAAAGAAGCGGGTTTCTTCTGAGTATCAAACCCGTTTCAATGGTATACTAAAAAGAAAGGGGTTTCACAAATGGGCGCACGTACGGCAAGAATTTTATTATTCATTTATGCTCTTCTTTATTTCGTAGTCTTCACCTTATATTTCCGGGTTGAATCAACTTTAAGTATGGCCTATTACCCTTTTGGACTCATTCATCTCGGCATCATCATCGCAATGGCATTGACACTGCTTGTTTTTGCTAGAAAAAATATCTTTGTGCACTACAAAAAGCTCACTTACAATAATATTTTTCTGTTTTTGAGTTATACATTGTTGATTGTCATTTGTTCATGGAAACTAAGTGAATGGTTTGCCGTTTTATTATAAAAAATGGTTCTATGTCAAATAGTGTTGGTGGACCAAATGAAAGTCAAAGCGAAGACTAACTCGCTTTGGCTTTTTCTTTTTCTTCTTGTCGGCGCTTTTCCTCCTTGTAATGGAGTGCCTTCGGCTCAAA